>NZ_CP126741.1:2911485-3234984 GCF_030246905.1 Microbacterium sp. zg-Y818
CCCGAGCGGCATCGGCGACGACAACGCCGCAGACCCCGCCGCACTGATCGCGCTGGCGGAGCGGGCACTGGCGAACCCCGTCATCGCCGAGATCGTGCGGATGCCGTCAGCGGAGCTGCCCGGCGCCGGGCTCATCGAGAACACCAATGCGCTGCTGGCGGATCCCGGCGTCGTCGGGGTGAAGACCGGTGCGCTGTGGCAGCACTTCAACCTGCTGGTGGCCAAGGACATCGTCGTCGGCGAGACACCGGTGCGGTTGTTCGCATCGATCCTCGCGCAGTTCGACGGCGAGGAGCGCAACGTCGCGGCCCGCGAGCTGCTCGCGCAGCTCGAGTCCGAACTGCAGCAGCGGCCCGCGGTGACCGCCGGAACGATCGCGGGCGTGGTGACGACGGCGTGGGGCGAGCGGGTCGACATCGTCACCGCCGCCGACGCGTCGGTCGTGCTGTGGAACGGTGCCACCGGGGAAGTCACCACCGACCTCGCCGTCGGCGATGACCGCGAGGCGAAGGCGTCTGCCGGCACCCTGACGGTGACGGGACCCCTCGACACCGCGACGGTCGATGTGCGTCTCGCCGATGCCATCGAGGGACCGAGCGCCTGGTGGCGGCTCACCCACCCGCTGCAGCTGTTCGGCCTGGCAGGCTGATCGCGCCGCGATGCTCAGAACGGCCAGATGAGCGGCACGTAGAGCACCGCGACGGCCAGGAACACCAGCGCCAGTGGCAGACCCAGGCGCCAGTAGTCCCCGAAGCGGTACCCGCCGGGCTGCATGACCATGAGGTTCACCGGCGTCGCGATCGGGGTGAGGAACGATGCCGCACCGGCGACGGTCAGCGCCATCATGAACGGCTGCACGCTGAGGCCGAGCGTCGCGGCGATGGAGACGGCGATGGGGGCGACCACCAGCACGGTGGCGACGTTGGAGATGAACTGACCGAGGATGATCGTCACGACGCACAGCACCAGCAGCGCGAGGTGGGGTGAGGCGTCGCCGGTGAAGCCCAGCACCAGCTCGGCGACGACGTCGGCCGCACCGGTCGAGACGAACGCGGACGACAACGGCACCATGCCCCCGATGAGGATGACCGTCGTCCAGGAGATGGCCCGATAGGCCTGCGGCATGCTCATGACGCCGGTGAGCACCATCGCGCCGGCCGCGAGCAGCCCCGCCACGGCGGGCGGCACGAGGTTGGTGGCGAGCAGGGCCACCATGAGCCCCATGATCGCCAGCGCCCGGCGGGCCCCGTTTCCGAGGGGAACGGTGCGCCGCAGTGCCTGCGGCGGCGTCACAGCGATCACGTCGGGCGAGCGGGTGTAGCGCTCCAGTGCCGCCCATGGGCCCTGGACCAGCACGGCATCCCCCGCCTGCAGCGTCAGCTCGCCCACTGTTCCGTCGCGGGAGATGTGGGGCGGCTGAGCGGTGCCCCGCCGGGCGGCGAGGATCACGAGATTCTCATCGCGCGTCGTCATTCCCGACCAGACGGTGCGCCCGATGAGGTTGGAGCGGGGAGCCACCATCACCTCGACCACGCCGTCCGTCGCGCTGAACAGGCTCCGCGTGGACAGGTCGACGGCGTAACTCTCCCGCCAACCCTGCGCTGCGGCGCTGGGGTCCGGCGCAGCGTCGAACCGGTCGGCGGTGCGGTCGGGCAGCAGCCGCGGACCGAGGAGCGCCACCAGGGCGATCGTGAGCGCGACGAGAGGCACCCCCGCGAGCGCGAACTCGAAGAAGCCGAACGGGCGACCTCCTGCCGACTCCGCCAGCTGCGACACCACCGGGTTCACGGGAGTGCCGGTGAGGGTGAGCAGCGACCCGGCGCTGGCGGTGAAGGCGAGCGGGATGAGCATCTTCGAGGGCACGATGCCGGCGCGCAGCGCCACCACCACCACGACCGGCAGCAGCGCCGCGACGGCGCCGTTGATGCTGATGAACCCGGTGAGCACCGCCGACATCGCGCCGATGATCACCAGAAGTCGCCGAGGCCGCGTGCCCCCTCGGGTGATGACCTGCTGACCGGCCCAGGCCGTCACCCCGGTGGAGTCCAGCCCTTCGCTGATGACGAACAGCGAGGCGATGAAGATGACCGTCGGGTCACCGAATCCGGCGAACGCCTCGGGAAGGGACTGGATGCCGCTCACCCACAGCGCCAGCGTCACGCCGATCGCCACGATCGCCAGGGGCACCTTGCCGCTGACGAAGGCGATGATCGCCAGTCCCAGGATGACGAAGATCGCGATCACGGGGTCCACCCGTCAACGGTACCCCGGTGCCCTTTCGCGGGCGCGGTTCAGACGAAGCGCACGGTGCGCTGCAGTCGCGTGCGAACGTCGAACAGCTCGTTGCCGCCGATGTCGCGCGCGCCGGTCATGCCGCGACGCAGCACCGTCGCCAGCGCGCTGCGCGAGACCACCGCGACGGGCAGACCCCGGACCTTTCCCAGCTCCTCGATCGGCTGCACGAGGTCGTCATCTGGCAGCACCACCAGCGCCCCGCTGAAGCGCACCCGCGCGGCGCGCGCGATGGTGCGGGAGCGGGCGACCAGCTCGGCCACGGGCGACCCCTCGACGCCGTCGCCGATGAGTTCGCCGCGGCGCACCCTCACCGGTCCGCCGAAGTCCTCGGAGAGCACCGCGTACAGCCCGCTCGGACCGAGCACGATGTGGTCGAGCTTGGCGTCGGGGAGGTCGCCGCGGGCGGGCGCCGAGACGTCGTGCCAGACGGTGTAGCCCATGCCGAGGTCGGCGACCACGCGGGCGGTCGCCTCTTCGGCGAGCGCGTCGGCCAGCAGCCGCCGCACCTCGTGGGGCGCGGTACGCACGAGCGCGGGGTCGTAAGGGTCGGGAAGGTCGACACCGCGGCCGACCCACTCCCGCATGAGGGTCAGGTAGCGCTCGCGCCGCCACCCGCCGGGGTGCCCGAACGAGCGGGCGCGGGGACGCGTGTCGGTGCGCGCAGCCGGCGCCTTCCACCCCGAGAAGTCGGGGGCGGCGGCAGCGCCGAAGCCGTGGCCGCGGTCGTAGGCGGCACGGGCGTCGGAGGTGCCCACGAGCTCCCACGCGCGCTGCACCTGCACGAACACCGCGGCGTCGCCGCCGGTGTCGGGGTGGGTCTGCCGCAGCCGCAGCCGATACGCCTTGCGCAGCGCCTCGTCGTCGGCGGCGGGGTCGACGCCGAGCACGTCGTACGCCGAGGCGGACAGCGGACTGTCGAACACGTTCCCTCCCGGGGTCGGCCATCCAGGCTAGCGGCGCAACCCGGGCGTCAGCTCCACAGCGGCACGTCGGGGACGAACGCCAGCGCCTCCTCGGCGATTCCCGGGTCGACGTCGGCGAGGGCGGCCGGATGCCACCGGGGCGAGCGGTCCTTGTCGACGAGCTGAGCGCGGATCCCCTCCACGAGGTCGGGCTGGGTCTGTGCGAACCACATCACCAGGCCGTACTCCTGCGCGAGGGCGGCCCGGAGGTCCGGCAGGCCGCGCGCGCGGCGGACGGCGGCGAGGGTGACCGTCAGCGCCGTCGGCGACAGCGTCTCGAGCTCATCGGCGGTGGCGGATGCCGCGGGCTCCGGCCGCGCCCGCAGGCGCGCGACGATGTCGGCCACGGTGTCGCCGGCGAAGGCGTCGTCGATCCACTCCCGGTCCGCCTGCAGGCGGGACGACCCTGCCGTGGCATCGAAGAGCAGGACGAGCTCGGTGGGGGTGTGGGGGTCGGCCCGGGTCTCGAGTGCGTGGTGCAGCTCGGGCAGGTGCTCCGACGGCACCAGATGATCGGCGAATCCGGCGTGGATGGCATCCGCGGCATCCATCGTCGTGCCGGTCAGCCCCAGGTACTCCCCCAGCCTGCCGGGCGCACGGCCGAGCAGCCAGGTGCCGCCGACGTCGGGGGTGAAGCCGATGCGGGTCTCGGGCATGGCGAGCCGGGATCGCTCCGTGACGACGCGTACGGCGGCGTGGCCGGCGAGGCCGATGCCGCCGCCCATCGTGATGCCGTCGGCGAGCACCACCACGGGCTTCGGGTACTCGGCGATCGCGGCGTTGAGCGCGTACTCGGCGCGGAAGAACAGGGCCGTGTCCCCCGGGCGCCCCGCGACGATCTGCTCGTACAGTCCGCGCACGTCTCCGCCGGCGCACAGCCCCCGATCGCCGGCGCCGTCCAGCAGCACGATCCCCACGTCGGGGTCCCCCCGCCAGGCGTCCAGTGCGGCGTGCAGGTCCTCGACCATGCCCAGGTCGAGCGCGTTGATGGCGCGCGGACGGTCGAGCGTGAGATGGCCGACTCCGTGGCGGCGCTGCACGCGGATGCGGGTCTCGGGCGAGGTCTCTGTCACAGCCTCACGTTATATGGTTCGCATTCACCGGCCATCCCCGTCAGACTGGGGCGAAACGAGAGGTTGCCCGCATGCCCGACGGACAGGTGCTCGAGTTCTCCGGCCTCACCAAGCGCTTCGGCGCGCTGACGGCCGTCGACCGCTTCACGGCCAGCGTCGAACCCGGTCGGGTGACCGGGTTTCTCGGCCCCAACGGCGCGGGCAAGACCACGACGATGCGCACGCTGCTGGGCCTCGTGCGCGCCTCGGAGGGCACCGCCACGATCGGCGGCACTCCGTACGCGCAGCTGCAGCGGCCGCTGCGGAGCGTGGGCTCGGCGCTCGAAGCGTCGAGCTTCCACCCCGGCCGCACCGCCGCCGCCCACCTGACCGCCCTCGCCCAAGCCTCGGACGTTCCGGTCTCGCGGGTGGACGAGACGCTGGGGCTCGTCGGACTGGCCGATGTCGGCGGGCGCAAGGTCGGCGGCTACTCGCTGGGCATGCGCCAGCGGCTGGGCCTGGCCGCAGCCCTCTTGGGCGACCCGGGAGTACTCGTGCTCGACGAGCCGACGAACGGGCTCGATCCCGAGGGCATCCGCTGGATCCGCGATTTTCTGCAGGCGCTCGCCCGCGAGGGACGCACCGTCTTCGTCTCGTCGCACCTGCTGTCCGAAGTGCAGCAGACGGTCGACTCGCTGCTGGTGATCGCGCGAGGACGTCTGGTCTTCCAGGGCACGATCGACGACCTCGTCGACCCCAGGGAGTACGCCACCGTCGTCGACGCCCCTGATCGCGGCGCACTTGCGGCAGCCCTTGCCGCCGCCGGCATCGGCGCCGAGCCGCTGCGCGCGGGACTGCGGGTCGCGGTGGCGGACCCCGCCGAGATCGGCCGCATCGCCGCGGCATCCGGCGTCGCCCTGTCGCTGCTGCAGCGCCAGGGCCCCTCCCTCGAGCAGGTGTTCCTCGAACTCGCGGACGGCCGTCGGGTGCACGCCAGTGCGGGCGGCGAGGCCGCGGAGCCGCCGGTCGACGCCGCGGCGGAAGGAGTCACGCGATGAGCCTCGTCGGCACGGTCAAATCCGAGAACACCAAGCAGTTCTCCACCTCCTCCTGGTGGATCCTCGCGATCGTGCTCCTCGTCTACGTCGGGTCGACGGCCGCCGCTCTGGCGTTCTTCTTCGCCGCCTCGGCCACCGGCCAGCTGGGTGGAGCGAACGCCCCGCAGATGCCGGCCGAGACCCTGCCCCCGCTGCTCTACAGCCTCGCCACCGCGATGGGGTACGTGTTCCCGCTCCTCATCGGCACGCTCATGGTGACCACCGAGATCCGCCACCAGACACTCACGCCCACGTTCCTGGCGACGCCGCGCCGAGGCAGGGTGCTGGCGGCGAAGCTCATCGTGGGAGTCGCCCTCGGCCTGATGTACGGCGTAATCGGCGTACTGTCGTCGGTGGTCCCCTCGGCCGTGCTGCTGTCGGTGCAGGGCGTCGACACCCAACTCGGCGAAAGCGACACGTGGGCGATGGTCGCGCGCATGCTCGCCGCCTTCGTGCTGTGGGTGTTCATCGGCATCGCCGTGGGCGCGCTGGTGCGCAACCAGATCGTCGCGATCGTGGGCGTGCTGGTCTTCACCCAGTTCGTCGAGCCGATCGCCCGCACGCTGGTGCCGTTCGTCGAGGGCGCCGGCGACGTGGTGCGCTTTCTGCCCGGCGCGGCATCCGACGCCCTCGTGGGGGCGAGCCTGTACAACGCCGAGGTGATCATGGGCGCGGGCGGCGGCAACATGCTCCAGTGGTGGGCGGGCGGCCTCGTGCTGCTCGGCGTCGCCGCGGTGCTGCTGGTGCTGGCATACCTCTTCAGCTGGCGCCGCGACGTGGCCTGACGCGCTTCGGACGCTGCTGCCCGCTAGGCGGTGGCGGGCTTGGCCGCGGGCTTCGGCTTCGGCGCGCGCGCACGCGTCGTCCGGGCGCCCTCGGCGAGCTTGCCCTCGGGCTGTGTCGGCACCGCCGCCGTGGCGAGAGTCACGACGTCGGCGGGGTGCTCGCCGGCATCCACCTGCAGCGCCTGCACCAGCGCGAGGCCGTGCCGCGTGGTGAGCACCACCCGCTGGAACTCCGGGTGCCCCTCGAGGTCGATGACGACGCCGGGCAGGTGACGGCGGACGACGACGAAGTCCACACCGTTGACCGACTTCCATGTGCCGATGGCGACGACCCCGGGAAACCGCGTGCCGGGACTCTGGATGCCGCGCAACCACGTCCACGGATCGTCGATCAGCTGCACCTTGGCGATCGTGTCGCGTTCGACGATCACATTCCCCTTGCGGAATGCGAGGGCGCGCTCGGTCCCCGACAGCACCACTTCGAGGCGGGTCGAGTCCAGGAGCAACGTCACCATGTGCTCCAGTCTGCCAGCGTCACGGTCAGGGTTTGCTTACGGGACGGCAACGATCTGCCGGGCCTCGCGCGCGTAGGCGGTGCAAGACTGGGGCGGTGACCCTTGCGCAGCCCGCTTCCCCGGCGGCGACAGTCCATGACACCCTCGGCAGGGCGGCTTCCGGCGCCCTGCTCGACGCCGTCGACGCCGAGGTGCTGCTGCAGGCGTCGGGTGAGGCGTTCGACCGGCTGCTCGACCTCGCGGCGCGACTGCGAGACGAGGGCCTGGCGGCATCCGGTCGCCCTGGGGTCATCACCTACTCCCGCAAGGTCTTCGTTCCGCTGACGACCCTGTGCCGCGACCGCTGCCACTACTGCGTGTTCGTCGACACGCCGGGCCAGCTGGCCGCTCGACACAAGCCGTTGTACATGACCGATGCGCAGGTGCTGTCGGTGGTGCGGCAGGGGCAGGCGCACGGATGCAAAGAAGCGCTGCTGACCCTCGGCGACCGCCCCGAGGACCGTTGGCCCGCCGCGCGCGCCTGGCTCGACGACCACGGCTATACCTCGACGCTGGATTACGTCGGCGCGATGGCCCGGCTCATCACGGCCGAGACCGGCATGCTCGTGCATCTGAACCCCGGGGTGATGGGCTACGAGGAGATCCTGGCGCTGCGGCCGACCGCCCCCTCGATGGGCATGATGCTCGAGACCACCTCGACCCGCCTGTACACCGAGCCCGGGCAGGTGCACTTCGGCTCGCCCGACAAGGATCCCGCCGTGCGGCTGCGGGTCATCGACGACGCCGGCCGGGCGCGGGTGCCGTTCACCACCGGCATCCTCGTCGGCATCGGCGAGACGCTGCGGGACCGGGCGGAGTCGCTCGTGGCCATCCGCGACGCGCACGAGCGCCACGGGCACGTGCAGGAGGTGATCGTGCAGAACTTCCGCGCCAAGCCGCAGACGGCGGCGCAGTCCGCACCGGACGCGGACCTGCGGGAGTATGTCGCGGCCGTCGCCGTTGCGCGTCTCGTGCTGGGACCGCGCATGCGGGTGCAGGTGCCGCCGAACCTGTCGGATCCGACGGAGTTCGCTCTGCTGGTGCGGGCGGGCGCGGACGACTGGGGCGGGGTGTCGCCCGTGACCGCCGACCACGTCAACCCCGAGCGACCCTGGCCGCACCTGGACGACCTGGCGCGCCGCACCGCCGACCTCGGCTTCGAACTGCGTGAGCGGCTCACCGCCCACCCGGAGTACATCCGGCCCGCGGACGGGTGGCTCGACCCGGCGATGCACGCGCCGGTCGCGGCGCTGGCCGACCCGGTGTCGGGGCTTGCGGCGGTTGCGAGCGCGGCGGGCGCGGCCGGCGGCTCGGCGGAGGCCGGCGTGCACAGCGTCGGCGATCCCCGCGAGGGCGCGGCCGACGGCCCGGTTTCGGGGTCGCCCGAGGCGGATCGGCGACGTTCTGCACGCCGAGGCGCCGGAGCCACCATCGCCCGCCTCGCCGAAGAAGCGGCCGACGACCCGCTGAGCCTCGGCGACGACGACTGGGCCCGGCTGCTGCTGGCCACCGGCACCGACCTCGAGTCCGTCGTCGCGACCGCCGACGACGTGCGGCGCTACACGGTGGGCGAGGCGGTGAGCTTGGTGGTCAACCGCAACCTGACCTCCAGCGGCTTCCGCTCGCGCGGCGCGGCCGCGCCCGACGAGTTCGACCTCGCCGACGTCGCAGCGATCGCCGCCGACGCGGCCGATCTCGGCGCGACCGAACTGTGCGTCCAGGGCCTGCTGCCGGCGACCGAGGACCCGGCCGGCTACCTGGCCATCGCCCGCGCGGTGAAGGCCGCGGCCCCCGGCATCCACCTGCACGCCTACCGCCCGCAGGACGTATGGGACCTCGCCGACCGCGGGGGTCTGGGCCTGGACGGCGCCCTCGCGGCGATGCGCGACGCCGGCGTCGACACGGTGCCCGGCACCGGTGTGAAGGTCGCCGCCGAGCGGGTGCGCGCCGCCCTCTTCCCCACCGACCTCGAGGTCGACCGCTGGATCGAGGGCATCTCCGCCGCCCATCGCCACGGCTTCCGCTCGACGAGCGTGCTGTTCTACGGGCACGTCGAGACGGTCGCAGAGCGCGTCGCGCACCTGCGTCTCCTCCGCCGCCTGCAGGATGCCGCGACGGCCGCCCGCGCCGGAGGCGGCTTCACCGAGTTCGTGCCGATCCCGCTGCCCGCCCCAGCCGGCGGCGTGCCGCTCGTGCCCGGGCGCGCGGCCATCGACGAGCACCGGGCCATGGTCGCGGTCGCGCGACTGGCCCTCAACGGCTCGATCCCGCACATCCAGGTGCCGTGGCCGCGCCTCGGCCGGGATGCCGCCGCCGTGCTGCTGCGGGCGGGCGCCGACGACCTGGGCGGGACGCTGCTCGACGGGCGCGTGCGCCCGGACACCGGCATCGAGCACGGGCAGGAGCTGGCGGCATCCGACGCCGCACGCATCGCCGCGCGGCTGATGCGGCCCTTCCGTCTGCGGACCACCGACTACGGCACCCCGACGCCCGCCACCGCCGCCCCGCCCGCACCGGCGAGCACCCCGTGACCGAGCACGTCGAGGTCGCCGTCGTCGGCGCGGGCTTCGCCGGACTCGGCATGGCGATTGCGCTGCGCCGCGCGGGCCGCGAATCGTTCGTGATCCTGGAGCGCGCGGCATCCGTCGGGGGCACGTGGCGCGACAACACCTACCCCGGCGTCGCCTGCGACGTGCCCTCGCACCTCTACGGCTTCGCCACCCACCCGAACCCGGACTGGTCGGGGCTCTACGCCACCGGCACCGAGATCCACGGGTACCTCGAGCAGGTCGCCGAGGCCGAAGACCTGGGCGACCGCCTGCGCCTGCGCACCCCCCTGCTGTCGGCGCGGTGGGATGCCGACTCGGCCCGCTGGATCCTCGACACCGGATCCGGCGCGCTCACCGCCGACGCACTGGTGCTGGCCTGCGGTCGGCTCACCGAGCCGTCGATCCCAGAGATCCCCGGGCTCGAGCAGTTCGCCGGGCCCATCTTCCACTCCGCGCGGTGGGATCACCGCGCCGACCTCGCGGGCGCGCACGTGGCGGTCGTCGGCACCGGCGCGAGCGCGGTGCAGCTGGTGCCGCGGCTGGCCGACATCGCCGGGCACGTGACGCTGTTCCAGCGGACGCCGGCCTGGATCGTGCCGCGCGGCGAGCGCCGGTACGACGACGCCGAACGCGCACGCTTCGCCGCGCATCCCGAGGAGCTCGCCGCGCTCCGCGCCGCCCTGTACGTCGAGGGCGAGGCCCGGTACGCATCGCGGTCGGGCGACGCCGCGGCATCCGCTGCCGCGCGTGAGGTCGCGCTCACACACCTCGCGGCGCAGGTGCCCGACCCCGCGCTGCGCGCAGCCCTCACCCCCGGCTACGCGTTCGGATGCAAGCGGGTGCTGCTCTCGGACGAGTTCTACCCCGCGGTCGCCTCCCCCGCAGTCACCCTCGAGCCCTCGGCCCTGGCGGCCGTCGAGGGCGGCGAGCTGGTGGCGGCATCCGGCGCCCGCCACCGCGTCGACGCCCTCGTGCTCGCCACCGGGTTCGTCTCGCAGCGCCAGCCCTACGCCGACCTCGTCACCGGCGAGCACGGGCAGAGCCTGGCGGAGCACTGGTCCGCGGGCATGACGTCGTTCGCGTCGACGGTGGTCGCAGGCTTCCCGAACCTCTTCGTGCTCGACGGGCCGAACGCCTCGCTCGGGCACAACTCCGCCGTGCTCATGCTCGAAGAGCAGGCCGCGTACGCCGTGCGCGCCCTCGCGCGTCGCGCCGCCGCGCCGCGCGGCGTGCTGCGCGTGCACCCGGATGCCGAGGCCGACTACACCGCCGAGATCGCGCGGGCCGCCCGCACTACGCCGTGGCTGACCGGCGGATGCGACAACTGGTACGTCGACCGTGGCAGGCTGACCCTGCTGTGGCCCGGCACCGTCGACGCGTTCCGCGCGCGGCTGGCGCGGGCAGACGGATCCGAATTCACGACCACCCCCGCCCGCACCGGCGGGGACGAGAGGAGAACGTCATGACGCAGGGACAGGCTCAGGGAGCCGACGGCATCCGCCTGGGCTACAAGGCGTCGGCCGAGCAGTTCGACCCCTCCCAGCTCGCCGACTTCGCGGTGCTGGCCGAGGAGGTCGGGTTCGACTCGGTGTTCATCTCCGACCACTTCCAGCCGTGGATGCACGAGGGCGGCCACGCCCCCGCTGCCCTGCCGTGGCTCGGCGCGGTGGGCGCTCGCACCTCGCGGGTGCTGCTGGGGACCTCGGTGCTGACGCCCACGTTCCGCTACCACCCGGCCGTCGTCGCGCAGGCGTTCGCCACACTCGGGGTGATGTTCCCGGGGCGCATGATCCTCGGGGTCGGCACGGGCGAGGCGTTGAACGAGGTCACGCTCGGACTGGACTGGCCCGACCCGCCCGAGCGCTTCCAGCGCATGAAAGAGGCCATCACGCTCATCCGCGAGCTGTGGACGAACGACCGGGTGACGTTCGAGGGCAACTTCTGGAGTGTGAAGGATGCCACCGTCTACGACCGTCCCGACCAGCCGGTGCCGATCTACATCGGCGCGTCGGGACCGGCGGCGACCCGCCTCGCCGGTCGCATCGCCGACGGCTGGATCACCACGAGCGGCAAGGATCCGGCGCTGTACACCGACAAGCTGCTCCCCGCTCTCGAGGAGGGTCTCGAGAAGGCCGGCCGCACCGACGCCGACGTCGACACGCTCATCGAGGTGAAGGTCTCGTTCGCCCCGACCCGCGAAGAGGCGCTGGAGAAGACCCGCTTCTGGGCGCCGCTCGCGCTGTCGCCGGAGGAGAAGACCGGCATCCACGACCCCATCGAGATGCAGCGGCGGGCCGACGAACTGCCGATCGAGCGCGCGGCGTCGCGGTTCATCGTCTCCACCGATCCGGACGAGCACGTCGAGCAGATCGCCCGGTACGTCGACCTCGGGTTCCGCCACCTGGTGTTCCACGACCCGGGCCACGACCAGGAGACATTCCTGCGCACCTACGGCACCGAGATCCTGCCGCGCCTGCGGGCGCGGTTCGGTCAGTGACTCCGGTCGACACGCCGGTGGGCGACGGGCCGGGGGCGACGGGAGCCGTGCGCCCCGGCGCCTCGAACGGCGAGGGCCACGGCGACGCCGACGCCGACGCCGTCGACGCCGACTGGATCGTGATCGTGCCGGTGAAGCCGGCCGAGGCCGGCAAGTCGCGACTCGCCGTGCCGGGGATCGATCGCGAGGCGCTGGCCCGCGCCATCGCCCGCGACACCCTCGCCGCGGTCGCCCGCACCCCGGGCGTCGCGCGGGTGATCGTGGTCAGCAGCGACCCGGATGCCGCGGCCACCGTGGCCGGCGACCCCGACGGCGCCCCCGTGGAGATCGTGGGAGACCCGGGCGAAGGGCTCGACGCCGCCGTGGCGATGGGGGTCGCGGGGTTCTCCGGCCGCGCCCGTGCCGCACTCCTGGGCGACCTGCCCGCGCTGCGGCCCGACGAGCTCGCGAGCGCGCTGCGCTCCGCCGCCCGTCACCGCCGCGCGGTGGTGGGGGATGCAGAAGGGACCGGATCGACCCTGGTCACGGCCTCGGGCGGACTGGCGTGGCGGTCGGCGTTCGGCACGGGCTCATTCGGCCGGCACCGCAAGCTCGGCGCCGTGGCGGTGACCGCGCCCGCGGCATCCGGCCTGCGCCGCGACGTGGACACCCTGCAGCAGCTGCGCACGGCCGAAGACGTCGGGGTGGGACCGCGCACCTCGGCACTGCTACACGCGGCCCGCCGTGGAGCCGACGCGGTGCTCACCACCGCGAGGCTGCGGCTGCGTGAGATGGCCCAGCACGACCTCGACGAGATGGCCGCCCTGCTGGGCGATCCCGCGGTGATGCGCTACTACCCCGCCCCGTTCACCCGCGAGCAGGCGGCCGCGTGGATCGAGCGCAACCAGAGCCGCTACCGCGACGAGGGCTTCGGCCTGTGGATCGTCGAAGACCACGACGGCGCGTTCGTCGGCGACTGCGGCCTCACCTGGCAGCGGATGGGCACGCGGCGGGTGCTGGAGGTGGGGTATCACGTGGCGCCGCGCTTCCAGCGGCGCGGCTACGCCAGTGAGGCCGCCGCGGCGGCCCGGGATCTGGCGCGCTCGCTGGGCTTCGGCGAGCTGCGGGCACTCATCCACCCGCACAACGCCGCGTCGACGCGGGTGGCGACGAAGATCGGCATGCACCGGGATGGCGCCGAGTCCGCCCTCACCGGCATCACTGTCATGCGCATGGAGCTGTAGCGGCCGCAGGGGCGCGCGGCGCTCCGGCGCCGCGTTACGCGGACCGGTGCCCGACGACGCCCTTGCGCAGCAGCGCGTTGCCGTATTTGCGCGTCTCCCCCGTGCGCACCATGAGATACGCCGGCCGGGCGACGTCGTAGTAGGCGAAGCGCTCCACGAACCGCGTCGTCTCCACCGTGGTCCCGGCCGCGGCCATCAGTTCGTGCTGCACATCGAGCACCTCGCCGTCTGCGGACTCCATGAGGTCGAGGCCCGGCGCGTCATCGAGGGGGATGACGGTGCGGATCGCCGCCAGCACCTCGGGGGTGGTCGTGCCGGGCAGGTCGATGACCCGCCCGCCCAGGGCCCACGCCGGAAAGTGCGCGTCGGCGATCACGACGGCATCCGAGTGGCCCATCCGATCGAGATGCAGCAGCATCTCGCCCGTCAGCAGGGGGTTGATTCCTTCGAGCATGTGTCCTCCTCGATCGGGGTGCCGGGCGTCACGCGGTGATGAGCGCCTCGTGGGCCAGCTCCGCCCAGAAGCCCTCCGGGATCTCCAGCGTCGCCAGCTGCACGTTCTCACGCACCTGCGCGGGCCTCGAGCTGCCCAGCACCACCGATTCCACCGCGGCATCGCGCAGCGGGAACTGGATCGCGGCGGCGGGCAACGGCACGTCGTGCGCACGGCACACGGCGACGATGCGCTGCAGCCGATCCCAGACCTCGTCGGGGACGCCGCCGTATTCGTATCGGCCGTCGCGCGTCGGCTCTGCCCGTGCGAGCAGCCCCGAGTTGAAGACGGAGGCCGCGACCACTCCCGTCCCCCGCTCACGACAGGCAGGCAGCACGTCTTCGGCGGCGGGCTGCACCAGCAGCGTGTAGCGACCGGCGATCATGATCGTGTCGAGATCCGCCCCGCGAACAGCGCGGGCCAGCGCGTGACTGGTCATCGCTCCGATGCCGATGGCATCCACCGCACCCTCGGCGCGCAGCCGTTCCAGCACGGGGAACGCTGAGGTCAGCGCGAGGTCGAGGTCGTGGCGCTCCGGGTCGTGCAGGTAGACGAGGTCGATCCGGTCGAGGCCGAGCCGGTCCTGCGATTCGGCGAGCGAGGCGCGGATGCCGGCCTCGGAGAAGTCCCACTCGCGCCGCAGGTCGTTCGGCACGAAGAAGTCGTGATCGGTGTCCAGCCCCCCGTCGAAGGCGGGGTTCGGACGCAACAGCCGACCGACCTTGGTCGAGACGAAGAACTCATCGCGGGGCTTCGTCTGCAGGAACGCTCCGAGGCGACGCTCGGAAAGCCCGAGGCCGTAGTGGGGGGCGGTGTCGTAGTAGCGGACTCCGCTCTCCCACGCCGCGTCCAGAACCGCCAACGCATCATCGTCGCTGAGCGCGCGGAAGAGATTGCCGACGTTCGCGGCGCCGTAGCCGACCGCCGGGATGACGCTCTCAGTCCGTGACATGCTCACCCGTCCATGCATACTTCCGCACGCTGTCGGCCTTCATCTCCATGCCGGTCCCCGGTGCGGAGGGCGCCCGGTAGGAACCGCCCTGGATATCGACCGGAACCTCGAAGTGCTCGTGCAGGTGATCGACGTATTCGATCAGCCGCCCCTCGCGTGTCCCCGTCACGGCGACGAAGTCGAACATCGACAGGTGCTGCACAGCCTCGCACAGGCCGACGCCACCGGCGTGCGGGCAGACCGGAATGCCGAACTTCGCCGCCAGCAGCAGATTGGCGATGTTCTCGTTGACACCGGCGACGCGGACGGCATCGATCTGCATGACCCCGATCGCCCTGGCCTGCAACAGCTGCTTGAAGATGATGCGGTTCTGCGCGTGCTCCCCCGTCGCAACGCGGATCGGAGCGATGCCACGCGCGATCTCGGCGTGGCCCAGGATGTCGTCCGGGCTGGTGGGCTCTTCGACCCATGCCGGATCGAACTCGGCCAGGGCGCTGACCCACGCGATCGCCTCGGACACCTCCCAGCGCTGGTTCGCGTCGATCGCGATCGGGAAGTCGGGACCGACGACCTCGCGTGCCTTGCGGAAGCGTCGGATGTCGTCGTCCAGGTCGGCGCCGACCTTGAGCTTGATCTGGGTGAAGCCGTCGGCGATCGCTTCCAGGGCCAGCCGCTCGAGCTTCTCATCGGAGTAGCCGAGCCAGCCGGGGCTGGTCGTATACGCCGGGTATCCGGTCGCCAGCAGCTCGGCCTCCCGCTGCTCGCGCCCCGCGACGCCCGCACGGAGGATCTCGAGGGCCTCGTCACGCGTGAGGGCATTGGTGAGGTAGCGGAAGTCGACGAGGTCGACGAGCTCCTCCGGGGTCATGCGCGAGAGCAGCCGCCACAGCGGGAGACCTGCCCGCTTGGCTTTGATGTCCCACAGCGCGTTCGTCACCGCGCCGATGGCCATGTGCATCACGCCCTTCTCCGGGCCCAGCCAGCGCAGCTGCGAGTCGCCGATGATCGCGCGAAAGGTGCCGCCCATGTCGTCCAGCAGCGGTTCGACTTCGCGGCCTACCAGGTGACCGGCGAGCGCGTCGATCGCCGCGACCTGCACGTCGTTGCCGCGGCCGATGGTGAACACGAACGAGTGACCGGCGATGCCGTCGTGCGCATCCGTGCGGATCACGACATACGCCGCCGAGTAGTCCGGATCGGGGTTCATCGCGTCGGAGCCGTCCAGGCGCAGCGACGTCGGGAATCGGATGTCGGTGGTCTCGAGTGCGACGATGCGGCTCACTGCATTCCTCTCCTGGTGCAGCGCGAAAATCCTGCACAGACCCTTGGAGTGTAAACATCCGATGTCTATACTGTCAATCAGACGTGCCGCCTGGTCGCGGCTCCCCGACGAGGTAGGAGAACCATGAAGTTCGCGCGGCTCGGCGCCCCGGGTGCCGAAATACCTGTCCTGGTGGACGCAGACCGATACCTCGACCTGCGCCCTCTGACATCCGATGTCAACGGAGAATTCCTGTCGAGCAACTTCCGTGAGCGCGTGGCGAAGGCACGGGCAGCAGGCGAGCTCCCCGAACTCGAGAACGCCCGCGAGTTGCGCATCGGCGCACCGATCGCCCGACCGAGCGCCGTGGTCTGCATCGGCATGAACTATGCGGCCCACGCCGCCGAGTCAGGCGCACAGCCCCCGGAGATCCCGATCATCTTCCTGAAGACGCCGAACACGGTCGTCGGCCCGAACGACCCCGTGACGATCCCCCGCGGCAGCGAGAAGACCGACTGGGAGGTCGAGCTCGGCATCGTCATCGGCGCCCGCGCCGCTTACCTCGACTCGCCCGCCGAGGCCGCGGCCCACGTCGCCGGCTATGTCGCCGCCAACGACGTGTCGGAGCGGTCTTTCCAGCTCGAGGTCTCGGGCGGGCAATGGTCGAAAGGCAAGATCGCCGCTGGATTCAATCCGACCGGCCCCTGGCTGGTCACCGCCGACGAGGTCGACCCGTCCCACCTCGGCCTGCGCAGCTTCGTCAACGGCGAGCCCCGCCAGGACTCGAACACGTCGGACATGATCTTCGACGTGCCGACCATCGTGCACCACCTGTCCCAGTACATGACGCTCGAACCCGGCGACCTCATCCTCACCGGCACGCCGCAGGGTGTGGCCCTATCGGGCAAGTACCCCTATCTCACCGACGGCGATATCGTCGACATCGAGATCGACGGACTCGGACATCAGCGCCAGTCCTTCGTGGCATGGGAGGGGCAGCGATGACGCAGGCAAGCCCGCACTCGAACGCCGCACCGGCCCTCGACGGGCTCGTCGCGATCGTCACCGGCGGAGCCTCTGGAATCGGCGCGGCCATCGCGGCCCGCCTGCATGCCAACGGAGCGCGGATCGCCATCCTCGATCGCGACCCGTCCGGGGCCGACGAGCGCTTCGCCGCCTTCAGCGCCGACGTCTCCGACCGCGCGAGCGTGGACCGCGCCGTCGCCGCCGTCGCCGAACGGTTCGGGCGCATCGACATCGTCGTGAACAATGCCGGCATCGGAGCCGTCGGGGACATCACCGCGAACGACGATGATGAATGGGCGCGCGTCCTCTCTGTCAACGTCACGGGCATCGCTCGCGTGATGTCGGCGGCCCTGCCGTGGCTGCGCCGATCGCCCGCTGCAGCGGTCTGCAACACGGCTTCCATAGCCTCGACCGCGGGGCTTCCGCAGCGCGCGCTGTACTCGGCTTCGAAGGGCGCCGTCTCGGCGCTCACCCGCGCAATGGCCGCCGATCACCTGCGCGAAGGCATTCGCGTCAACGCCGTCAACCCGGGCACGGCCGACACGCCCTGGGTCGAGCGGCTACTCGGACAGGCGGCCGACCCGCAGGCCGAACGCGCGGCCCTCGAGGCGCGGCAGCCGCATGGCAGGCTGGTCAGCCCGGAGGAGGTCGCCGCAGCCGTGGCATACCTCGTGTCGCCCGCAGCCGGTTCGACGACCGGCACGGCCCTCGAAGTCGACGGAGGCATGGCGCGCCTGCGCCTGCGCGCGGAATAGACGCAATCGCGTTGATCCCGCCGTCGGCATCCGTTGCTGCTCAGCGAGCGGTGGCCTCGGCCGCGGCCAGCGCGGCGTCGGCCATCGCAGCGGATGCCGCGACATCGCGCATCCACAGCGGGGTGACGACCGCGCGCACGCCCTGCGCATCGACCTCGGCGGCGAGGGGAGCGTCCTCCTGTGCGATCAGCCAGGCATCCAGCACGCCGCCGTCGCGGCGGGCGCCGTAGAGCCCCGCCACCGCAGCGGCGGACGTCGCCACGCCGATCGCCGTGAGGCAGACATCGGCCATCCCCCGCACGACGGACCCGCCGATGATCGGCGACACCCCGACCACCCGGGCGGCCGTGTCCGCCAGCGCTTCGCGGATCCCGGGCACGGCGAGGATCGGGCCGATCGACACGACGGGGTTCGACGGTGCGAGCAGCACGACGTCGGCATCCGCGATCGCCTGGACGACGCCGGGCGCGGGACGCGCCGATCGGATGCCGGGGTTGTCGAAGCCGAGCGGGGCGAGCTGCGCACGGTGGCGCGTCCACCACTCCTGGAAGTGCATCGCGTCGCCGCCGGACACTCGAACGTGGGTGTCGACCTCGGTGTCGGTCATCGGCAGCATCCGCACGCCGAGCGGCCACCGGCGCGAGAGCCGCTCGACGACCTGTGTCGGGGTGAGCCCTTCGCGCAGCCACCCGGTGCGCGCGAGGTGGGTGCCGAGGTCGAGGTCGCCGAGGGTGAACCATGGCCACCCGGCATCCCACTGCTGCAGTTCGCGGTTGACTCGCTCGGTGTCGCCGGCGCGGCCCCATCCCCGCTCGGTGTCGTTGACCCCGGCGAGCGCGTAGAGGATCGAGTCGACGTCGGGTTGCAGCCGCACACCCGAGAGCCACAGGTCGTCGCCGGTGTTGACGACGACCGTCGCCTCGGGGGCGCCGCGGCGGGCGAGCGCCTCACGGACGCCGAGGGTGAACTTCGAGCCGCCGACTCCACCGGCGAGCACGACGACGCGAGGAGAGGATGTCACCGCTCCACCCTATGGGCGGGCCGTTGCCGCAAGCCGCCAGGCATGGGCCAACCGGCTGGACCCCGGAGCAGGCCCTACGCCGCCGCGCCGGCCGCGGCGCGCGCCGCACCGGGAAGCGTATCGACGATCCGCGCGAGCGCGGCGTCGTCGTGCGCGGCGGTGAGGAACCAGGCCTCGTAGACACTGGGGGGCAGAGACACCCCGGCGTCGAGCATCGCGTGGAAGAACGGGGTGTACCGCGCCGCCTGCTGCTCGAGCGCTTCTGCGTACGAGCGCGGCGCCTCGGGCAGCATCGCCAGGCCGAAGAGCGACCCGGCCCGCGGCACGGCGTGCACCACGCCTTCGGCCGTCAGCGCGGCGTTGAGGGCGTCGGCCACGACCGATGCCGCGGCATCCACCCGCGCGTACACCTCGGGGGTCGCCAGGCGCAGCGTCGCGATGCCCGCGGCGACCGAGAGCGGATTGCCCGAGAGCGTGCCCGCCTGGTACACCGGCCCGACGGGCGCGAGCATCTCCATCACGTCGGCGCGGCCGCCGAGCGCCGCCAGCGGCATGCCACCTCCGACGACCTTGCCGAAGGTGAAGAGGTCGGGGGTGTACTGCTCGCCGGCATCCTGCTGCAGACCCCAGTACCCGGCCGGGTGCACGCGGAACCCCGTGAGCACCTCGTCGAGGATGAGCAGCGCACCGTTTCGATGCGCGATGTCGGCGAGCGCCGCGTTGAACCCCGGCAGCGGCGGGACGACCCCCATGTTCGCGGCGGCCGCCTCGACGATGATCGCGGCGATGCGGTCGCCGTGCACGGTGAAGGCCTCTTCGACGGCGGCCACGTCGTTGTACGGCAGCACGAGCGTCTGCGCCGCGATGGGCGCCGGCACCCCCGCCGAACCGGGCAGGGCGAGGGTGGCGACCCCGGAGCCGGCCGCGGCGAGCAGCCCGTCGGAGTGCCCGTGATAGTGCCCGGCGAACTTGATCAGCAGGTCCCGCCCGGTGTAGCCCCGGGCCAGCCGGATCGCGGTCATCGTCGCCTCGGTGCCGGTCGACACCAGCCGGACGCGCTCGACGGGACGACGCTCGCCGGAAGACACCCGAGCGGCGATCATGTCCGCCAGCTCCACCTCGGCGCCGGTGGGCGCCCCGAAGGACAGGCCGCGGGATGCCGCCTGCTGCACGGCCTCGACGACCTCGGGATGCGCGTGGCCGAGGAGGGCAGGCCCCCACGACGCGACGAGGTCGACGTACTCACGGCCGGCGGCGTCGGTGATGTACGCACCGCGCGCCGACGACACGAAGCGCGGCGTTCCACCGACCGAGCCGTAGGCGCGCACCGGGGAGTTCACGCCCCCGGGGATCACCTCGCGCGCGTGTGCGAACAGTTCGTCGTTGCGGTCAGTCATGCGTCACTCTCTCTCAGCGCCACCGTCGGCTCAGCGTCGCCGTCGCGGCCGGCCGCCGCCTGCGCGGCCCTCACAGACCGTCGCGCAGCCAGCCGGCGGCCTCGACGGCCCAATAGGTCAAGATGGTGTCCGCCCCGGCGCGGCGGATGGCCGTGAGCGACTCGGTGATCGCTCCGCGGCGGTCGATCCACCCGTTCGCGGCGGCGGCCTCGACCATCGCGTACTCGCCCGACACCTGGTACGCCCACACCGGCACGTCGACGGCGGCGCGCACGGCGGCCAGCACGTCGAGGTAGGGCAGGGCGGGTTTGACCATGACGATGTCGGCACCCTCATCGACGTCGGTGACGGCTTCGCGCACACCCTCGCGGCCGTTGCCGGGGTCGAGCTGGTACGTGCGGCGGTCGCCCTGCAGCTGCGAGTCCACCGCCTCGCGGAAGGGCCCGTAGAAGGCGCCGGCGTACTTGGCGGCGTACGCCAGGATCAGGGTGTCGGTGAAGCCCTCGGCCTCGAGCGCCGCGCGGATGTGGGCGACCTGGCCGTCCATCATCCCCGACAGGCCCAGCAGCTGCGAGCCGGCCCGCGCCTGGGCGAGAGCCATGGCGGCATACCGCTCGAGGGTCGCGTCGTTGTCGACGACCCCGTCGGCGCGCAGCACGCCGCAGTGGCCGTGGTCGGTGAATTCGTCCAGGCACAGGTCGGTCTGCACGACCAGCGCATCGCCGACTTCGGCGACCAGGGCCTCGGTGGCGACGTTCAGTACGCCGCGGGGGTCATCGGCACCGGAACCGACGGCGTCGCGCACGGTCGGCACGCCGAAGAGCATGATTCCGCCGACCCCGGCTGCTGCGGCCTCGGTCGCGGCACGCCGCAGCGAGTCGAGCGAGTGCTGCATGACGCCCGGCATCGAGCCGATGGCGACGGGTTCGGCCAGCCCCTCCCGGATGAACGCGGGGAGGACGAGCTGGGCGGGGACGACGTGCGTCTCGCGCACAAGGCGGCGGACCGCCGGCGACTGGCGCAGCCGACGCGGGCGGTGGTCGGGAAAGCTCACGGCACCGTCTCGTCGGCTGAGTGCGGCAACGCCAGTTCCGCCACCGCACCGATGAGGGCCGCCACGGTCTGCTCGGCGGCCACTGTGTCGACGGGAAGGCCCAGAAGGCGGGCGTCCTCGGCGGTACGCGGTCCGATCGCGGCGAGCACGGTCGCCGGCGGGATCGCGGGAAACTGCTCCCGCACTTGCTGCGCCACCGAGCCGCTGGTGACGAGGATGGCGTTGATGCGGCCGCTCGCGACGTCCTGCGCGATCTTCTCCGTCACGGGTACGCCGACGGTGCGGTAGGCCACGACGCTGCGCACCCGGTGGCCGCCCTCGCTGAGCCGTTCGGTCAGCACGGGCTTCGCGATCTCGCTGCGCAGGGTCAGGATGTCGCGGGGCTCGCTCTCGAGGGCGATCAGCTGATCGGCCATCCCTGCGGCGGAGTTGTCGACCTCCGGCACGAGGTCGACCTTGTACCCGACGGCGCTCAGGGCGGCAGCGGTGGTCTCGCCGACCGCGGCGACCTTGGTGTTGACCGGGATCCGCGCGCGATAGGCATAGAGCACGTCGACCGTGGTCGCGCTCGTGACGGTCAGCCAGTCGAAGACGCCCGCGGCCAGATCGGCCAGCGCCTTCTCGAGCGTCGCCTCATCGGTGGACGGCGCGAAGTTGATGAGCGGTGCGATGACGGGAGTCGCGCCCTGCGAACGAAGGGTGGCCGCGACGCCATCCCCCCAGGGTCCCCCGCGCGGCACGAGCACACGCCAGCCGGTGAGCGGCTTGGCGTGCGGCGGTGGCCAGGGGGTTGTGTTCATGGGGTCGACTCTCGTGGTACCAGTTCGGCTGCCCCTCTGTCGAGCAGGCGACGAGCAACGTCGGACCCGGCGCGTACGGCGTACGCGATCGGGGTCGCGTCCTCGGCAGCATCCGCACCATCGCCGCTGCCTGTCGTCCTACCATACTCCCGCGGGAAGGCGG
The DNA here is from genome assembly GCF_030246905.1 of Microbacterium sp. zg-Y818. Taxonomy (NCBI): domain Bacteria; kingdom Bacillati; phylum Actinomycetota; class Actinomycetes; order Micrococcales; family Microbacteriaceae; genus Microbacterium; species Microbacterium sp. zg-Y818. The sequence continues at coordinate 2,933,422 of NZ_CP126741.1, forward strand.
CGGCGCTGTCCAGGCCGATTCGGCGACTTCCGTCCAGCGCGTACACGTTCGCATCGATGCGCAGGTCGTCACCTGAGAGCTCGGCGTGCACACCCAAGGGGGCGTGGCATCCGGCCTCGAGCACCGACAGCACCGTGCGTTCGGCCGTCACGGCCAGGCGCGTGTCGAGGTGGTCGAGGAGGGCGACGGCTGCCCGCAGGTCGTCGGGGCCGTCGGCCAGCGTCTCGATCGCGAGGGCACCTTGGCCCGGTGCGGTCGGCCACGCCGCGAGCCCCAAGGGCTCGAGGTGCAGGTCGCCGAGGTCCAGACCGATCCGCGACAGACCGGCGGCGGCGAGGATGACGGCATCCAGCTGTCCGTCACGCACCCGCTGCAGGCGGGAGTCGACGTTGCCGCGCAGGTCGTGCAGCTCGACGCGGGGGTTGCGCCGCACCACCTGCGCGCGGCGGCGCGGTGAACCGGTGCCCACGCGCGCGCCGGCGGCCATCAGGTGCAGTGGCGTGCCGTCGCGGGTGACCACGACGTCCCGGGCGTCTTCGCGCTGCGGGATCGCGGCGATGACGAGCCCGTCGGGCTGGGTGGTCGGCAGGTCCTTCAGCGAATGGACCAGCAGGTCGCACTCCCCCGCGACGAGCGCTTCACGCAGCCGGGTCGCGAAGACCCCCGTGCCGCCGATCTGCGACAGCGAAGCACGCGACACGTCGCCCTCGGAGACGATCGGCACGAGCTCGACCGGTCGGCCGGCAGCCGCCGCGAGGGCATCGGCGACCTGCTGCGACTGCGCCATGGCCAAGGCGCTGCGGCGGGTGCCGAGGCGGAACGGGCGCGTCATCGCGGCATCCTCATCGCAGCACCTCGGCGAGGTCGGCCGGGGTGACGAGGCGGCCGGTGAAGAACGGCACCTCCTCGCGCACGTGACGGCGCGCCTCGGTGTAGCGAAGCTCCCGCATCATGTCGACGAGGTCCGTCAGCTCGTCGGCCTCCATGGGCAGCAGCCACTCCCAGTCGCCCAGGGCGAAGGATGCCACCGTGTTGGCGACCACGCCGGTGAACGCCGCGCCCTTGCGGCCGTGGTCGGCGAGCATGGCGCGACGCTCCTCGTCGGGCAGCAGGTACCACTCGTAGCTGCGCACGAACGGGTAGACGGTGAGCCACTGCTTGGCAGCGATGCCGCGGAGGAAGCCCGGCACGTGGGCGCGGTTGAACTCGGCGTCGCGGTGCACGCCCATGGCGCTCCACGTGGGCAGCAGCGGTGCGAGCAGGGCGGTGCGCCGCAGCGCCCTGAGGTCCCGCTGCAGGCCCTCGGCAGTGGGCCCGTGCATCCAGATCATCACGTCCGCGTCGGCGCGCAGACCGCTGACGTCATAGAACCCGCGCACGGTGGTGCCGGCGTCGGCCAGATCGGCCACGACGCGCTCCAGCTCGGCGGGATCGGTGTCGGTGACGGGGCGCGAGGGGTCGCGGCGCAGCACGGACCAGAGGGTGTAAGCGGTGTCGGACATGCCTCAAGTCTCTCTTCCGCTCGGCCGCACGCCAAACCGCCGGCGCTGGTGGGCGCCGGCGGTGGCGGTTTATGCGAATGGTCGGTTCAGCGCGCGATCAGGCGCACGATTCCCCACACCGTCAGGCCGACGGCGATGGCCACTCCGGCCGTCGCCGCGATGGCGGCGTTGGGGTTGCGACGGGCGAAGGCACGGGCCTCGGCGACGCGGCGGTCCGTCGCCTCGCCCACCCGCTTCGAGACGTTCGCCTTCTCCTCGATCGCCGAGAGGGCCGCCTTCAGCTCGGCCCTCGCCTGCTCCACCGGGTCGGCGATGCCCAGCGGCACGGCGGTGCGGGGCACCGGGACGGGCGTGGGTCGGTCAATAGTCATTGACAGCGTCCTTCACGATCTTGGCGTCGGTGGAGATCGCCTGGCCGGGGTTGTCCCGGCGCGAGAGCTTGCGGAATCGCAGGATGCCGAGCAGCACCAGCACGGCGGTGATCACGATCATCACGATGAAGACCACGAGCGCCGACAGCCATGCCGGCCACCAGGAAGACAGTCCGATGATGATGAACGCGCCCAGCACCGGTATCGACCAGAACAGCACGAACAGCGCCGCGACGACCCAGAGGCCGCCGATGCCGGCATCCTTGCCCGTCTTCTTCGCCCACGTCTTCGCCGCGTTGAACTCGGCCATGACGAGGTTGCGCACGAGCTCAGGCAGCTCGCCGATCAGCGTCAGCAGGCTGTCGTCGCTGCGATCGCGGAATCCGCGAGGTGTGGTCATGTCAGCTGTCCGCGGCCTTCTTGACGTCGTCCAGCGCCTCGTGCGCGGCCTGCTTGACCTGCGCTGCGGTCGTCTCGGCGCCCTCGGCGACCTCGTCGACCGAGTCCCTGCCGGCGTCGATCGCGGCGTCGAGGCGCTCACCGGCGGAGTCGCCGCGCTTCGTCGCGGCCTTGGTCACCTTGACGGCGCTGTCCCAGACAGCGGTCGGAAAGGCCATCGCGGCCGTCTTGCCGAGCTCCTTGACCTTGCCGACCTGCTCCTGCACCGGGTCGAGATCCCAGACCTTCGAGGCCTTTTCCTTGATCTGCTCATAGCGTTCGCGACCGGCCCGCGTGCCCAGTACGTAGCCCGCAGCGAGTCCGACGACGAGTCCAATCTTGCCCCTCATGGGGTCTCCTCACGCTCGTTGGGAGTGCTTCGTGTGCCCCCACATTAGCCCTGTATGCCGCCCCGGGTATCCGGGGTTGCGCGCCGCAGCGTCCTGGGTTAGTCGACGCCGGCCGCGCCGCCCCAGAGCGCTTCGCGCCGCACGCGCTCCGCTTCGGCGATCGCGTCGGGAACGACCTGCGCCAGCCCCGTGCCCGACAGCCAGGCGCCGACGACCGCGAGGCCCGGCACGGCGTGCACGGCCTCGCGTCCGGCGGCGGCCACCGACGCGCGACCGATCACGGCGGCCGGCTGCGACTGCACGTAGCGCTCGCGGTGCGAAGCGCGCAGCTGCGATGGCTGCAGCGGCACACCCAGCAGCGCGGCGGCCTCGGACAGGGCAAGGGCCGCGGCCGCGTCGTCGTCGAGGGCTTCCGTCGCGGGAGCCTCGCCCTGAGCGCCGAACGACACGCGCAGGATGTGATGCGGCGTCGCCTCACGCAGCCACTGCCACTTCGCCGTGGCGTGCGTCAGCGCCTTGGCGGTGTGGGAGCCGGGGACGGTGAGCACGCCGGTGCCGCGGGGCGCGGCATCCAGTTCCGGCGCATCGACGACGAGCGTCACGATCTCGACCACCGGCGCCGTCACGCTCCCCGGGTCGAGGCTGGACACCGGGGCGAGCAGATGGCGCGCCTGCGCTTCGGGGGTGGCGACGATCACGGTGTGCGCGGGGATCCTGTCGACCGGTGCGGGGGTCGAGCCGTCGCCGGCCGGCGCTTCGGTGGAGGTGTCGGCGACAGCCGGCGCGGCGTCGACCACGACGGCCCACCCGTCGCCCTCGCGGACGATCTCCCTGGCCGCCGTGCCGACGCGCAGCTCCACGCCCAGTTCGGTCAGCCGCTCGACGAGCGCATCCACGAGGCGGGTCATGCCGCCGGCGAGTCCCTGCACCGCCTGGCCGGGCACGACGGCGCGGCCGCCACGCAGCTGCGCGACGGCGCCCGACAGCGAACCGGTGCGGGTGAGGGCGTTGTTGAGGCCCGGGGCGGCGAGGTCGACGTCGATGTCGTCGGGGCGTGCGGAGTACACGCCGGTGGTCACGGGGGCAACGAGCCGCTCGAGCACGGCCGTGCCCATGCGGCGGCGCACGAGGGCGCCGAGGCTGCGCTCGTGGCCGATCGTCAGTGGGGGGCGCAGGCGATCGAGGTAGGCCCGCCACGCGCCGCGCCAGCCGATGACGCGCCGAACGTCGTCCGAGAACGGGTTGGCGGGGATCCCGAGGATCCCGCCGGCGGGCAGCGGCGCCGCGGCCCCGCCCGGAAGGCCGGCCACCCAGGCGCCGGCCGCGCCCGGCGCGACCACGGCGTGCTGCAGCCCCAGTTCGGTCACCAGCGCCGCGACCGTGCCCCCGCGCGTGGCGAAGCTCTCGGCGCCGACGTCGACGGTCACCCCGTCGACGTCGGCGGAGCGGACGACGCCGCCGAGGCGGTCCGACGCTTCGAGCACCGTCACCTGCATGCCGACTTTCGCGCATTCGAGCGCCGCGACCAGGCCCGCGACACCGCCGCCGACCACGATGATGCGGGTGTCGCGCGCCTGCGCGACGAGGTCTACGGCGTCGCTCATGCGTCCTCCCCGTGGGCGAGGGCGACGATGCGGGTCAGCACCGTGGGATCGGCCTCGGGCGGCACGCCGTGCCCGAGGTTGAGGATGTGCGCACGGGCGGCGCCGCCGCGGGCGATGACGTCGCGGACGTGCGCCGACAGCACCGGCCAGGGCGCCGCCAGCAGCGCGGGATCGATGTTCCCCTGCAGCGTGACGTCGGGCCCGACGATGCGTGCGGCCTCGTCCAGCGGCGTCCGCCAGTCAACGCCCACCGCGTCGGCTCGCCCGCCCAGGAGCATGTCCGGAAGCAGGTGGGCGGTGCCGACGCCGAAGTGGATGCGGGGCACGGTGACCCCCTCGAGTGCGGCGAGGGAGTGCGGCGCGACGAACTCGCGGTAGTCAGCCGCCGACAGCGACCCCGCCCACGAGTCGAACAGCTGCACTGCCGACGCTCCGGCATCCGTCTGCACGCCCAGGAAGGCCCGCGAGACCTCGGCGAGCCACCCTGCCAGGCGGTGCCAGGCCTCGGGATCGGCGTGCATCATGCCGCGCGCGCGCAGGTGCTCCTTCGACGGGCCGCCCTCGACGAGGTAGGCGGCGAGGGTGAAGGGCGCGCCGGCGAAGCCGATCACGGGCACCTCGCCCAGCTCGGCGGTGACGATGCCGATGGCCTCGGCGATGGGACCGGATGCCGCGACCACCGCGGCCGGCTCGATCGCCGTCACGCGAGCGACGTCGGCGGCGGTGCGCACCGGCTCGGCGAAGACGGGACCCCGGCCGGGCTGGATCTCCACGTCGATGCCCGCCAGCAGCAGCGGCACCACGATGTCACTGAAGAAGACCGCGGCATCCACGCGGTGCCGGCGCACCGGCTGCAGCGTGATCTCCGCCGCGAGCGCGGGGTCGAGGCACGCGTCGAGCATGCGGGTACCCACCCGCAGATCGCGGTACTCGGGGAGGGAGCGTCCGGCTTGACGCATGAACCAGACGGGAGGGCGTTCCGGGCGGTCGCCGTGCAACGCACGCAAGAGGGGGGCGGTGGCCATTGATCCATCCTCGCACCCGCCGTCGTGCCCCTTCCCAGGCGAGGGCCAGGTAGCCTTCAATGGTGCTGCTGTGTGTCACCGCGAGTCATAAGACCGCCTCGTTCGAATTGCTCGAGCGTCTCAGTGTGCACACCGACCGCGTCGCCCCGATCATCGCCGCGCACGACGAGTGCGTGCAGGGCGCCGTCGTGGTCGCGACGTGCAACCGCTTCGAGGCGTACGTCGAGATGGACGAGCCGGTGACCGCCGCCGGTGCCGTGGCCGTCGAGGCGACCCTGCTGGCCATCGAGTCCGCCATGGGCGTGTCCCCCGCCGAGCTCGAGGGATCGTACGAGGTCGTCGTCGGCGACGATGTCGCCCGGCACCTCTTCGCAGTGGCATCCGGGCTGGAGTCGGTCGTCGTCGGCGAGGGCGAGATCGCCGGCCAGGTGCGCCGCGCCCTCCGCGAAGCGCGTGAGCAGCGCACCACATCGACCGAGCTCGAGCGCCTCTTCCAGCGCGCCAGCGAGACCCAGCGGGGCATCAAGAACGCCACGGCGATCGGCCGCGCCGGCCGCTCGCTGGTGCGCCTGTCGCTGGAGCTCGCCGGCAGCCGCGTCACCGACTGGGCCGCCCTGCGGGTCGTGATGGTCGGCACCGGGTCCTACGCCGCTGCCACCGTCGCCGCCCTGCGCGACCGCGGTGCCGCCGACATCTCGGTCGCCTCGCCCTCCGGGCGCGAAGCCGCCTTCGCTGCCCGCCACGCGCTGCGGCCGGTGCCCGCGGCATCGTTCGCCGCCGCGGTGGCCACGGCGGACCTCGTCATCACCTGCACCAGCTCCGAGCACCCGGTGCTGTCGGCGGCGACGTTCGCCGAGGGTGCCGCGGCCGTCGACGCCGCCTCGGTCCCGGCCCGGCGCCTGGTCATCGACCTCGGGCTGCCGCGCAACGTCGACCACGACGTCGCCGAGGTCCCCGGTACCGACCTGCTCGACCTCGAGACCATCCGCCTGCACGCCCCGCTCGAAGAGCTGCAGGCCACCGACGACGCCCGCCGCCTCGTCGCCGACGCCGCCGCGCGCTTCGTCGCCACCGGCGAGCGCCGCAGCGTCGCCCCCGCCGTCGTGGCGCTGCGCGCCCACGTCGCGTCGGTGCTCGAGACCGAGATCGCCCGTGCCCGCAGCCGCGGCGACGACGGCGCCACCGAGCAGGCGCTGCGCCACCTCGCCGGCGTGCTGATGCACACCCCCACGGTGCGCGCTCACGAGCTCGCCGAGCAGGGTCGCGCCGATGACGTGTTCGCCGCTGTGTCGGCGCTGTTCGGGCTCGAGGCCGACGAGCCGGCGCCGCTCGTCGCCCCTGTCGACGTGGCATCCGCAGGCTGACCGTGAGCGCTCCCGTCCCCGCGTCCGAGGTGTACACCGCCGGCGGGGAAGACCGCGCCGCGACGCCCCTCAAGCGTGCCGCCCAGTGGGCCGGCACCGCGCTCGTATCGCTGTTCGATGCCAGCGGCGCGTCGGCCCCGGCGATGACCGACATCGTCATCCGCCTGGCACTGGACGGCACCGAAGTGCGGCGGTTCGAGCCTGCCGACATGGAGGACGTCGAAGCGATCCTCGAGATGGTGGAGCGCGACCTCGCGACGCTCGATGCCGTCGACTTCGCCGACGCCTGGCTCGACTGACCGCCCCCGCTGCGCTCCCCGCACACGCTCGCCTGCGCGGTGGGGTGGTTCAGCTTTTCCCCGATCCCAGATGGGACAAGGGCTCGCGGAGAGGGGTTCCACACGTTTTCCACGTTTGGCTCCTCGATTTTCCACGATGGGCCGCAGATCGTTGAGATTCCGCGGTTCTGAACTTGCCTGCACGTGTGCTCCGACTAGGGTCGGCGAACACGCTTCCGTCTGCGAGACGCCTTCACAAGCGCCTCGGATCGGTGGCTTTCTGCTTCATCCGGGACTGCTGCGGCAAGCCGAAGACTCATGTCCCGTCCACAGGTCGCGGGCCCCGCGACGAGTATGTTCACGGCCGCGTTGTAGTCGCGGTCGAGGTGGGTGCCGCATCCGGGGCAGACCCAGTCGCGGATCTCGAGCGGCTTGGGACCGCTGTTGACTCCGCAGATCGAGCACACCTGCGTAGACGGCAGGTACCGCGGCGCCTTGACGAGGGTGACGCCCTTGCGGTCGCACGCCTCCTCGAGGAACCGCAGGAACTGTCGCCAGCCCGCATCATGGATGCTCTTGTTTCGTTTCTTGTGTCCCGAGGAGACCATGCCGGTGATGTTCAGCGTCTCGACGCAGACCGCTTGGTTCTCGCGGGTGAGCTTCGAGGCCAGCTGACGGGCATGGTCTTCTCGGAGGTTAGCTACGCGTCGGTGCGCGCGAGCTCGGGCTCGGCGTGCCTTCTCGTAGTTCTTGCTCCCGGGTTTCTTCCGGGAGAGGTTATTGTCGGCACGGCGGAGGGAGTCCTCCGCCTTCTGGTAGCGCTTGGGTGCGGCGACCTTCTCGCGTGTTCCGTCGTCGTAGACGAGGGCTGCGAAGTCTTCCGTGCCGAGGTCGATGCCGGCGGTCCGAGGTTGACGGGTCGGCGTCTTCGGCGGATCGACGGGGACACGGACAATGAAGGAGACCCACCAGGTGCCGTCCGGTTCGTAGATGATGGTCGCCGCGCTGGGGTAGCCCGGCAGCGGGCGGTGCCAGTTCACCCGGATGTCGCCGATCTTAGAGAGCCGAAGACGTCCGCCGCCTGGTCCCGTGTCCTGCCAGCCGCCCCGGATACTGAACGCGTTCTCCGGGAACCGGGCGGCTTGACGGTGTCCCCGCTTCCTGAACTTCGGGGCACCTATCCGCGCACCTTTGCGTGCACCGCGGCAGGACGAGAAGTAGTTCTCGTAGGCTGTCGCCGCGTCGCTTACCGCGGAGCGAAGTACCGCGCTGGGCACGTCGGTCAGCCATGCTGTAGCTTCCGCCTTCCGAGCCTCTGTCACAAGGAGCTTTGCGGCGGCGTAGCCGTCGGGGTGCGGGGCGCCGACCGCGTGAGCAGAGCGTGCGAGCGCGATGTAGGAGTTGTAGACGAAGCGGCATGAGCCGAGCGTGCGGCGCAGCCCCTCTTCGACGGCGGGTTCGGGGTTGATGCGGTAGCGGTACCGCTTGATAGAAACCGGACCGTGGTACGCGGCACGCTTGGCTTCCTTCCGCTCAGCACGTTGACGGGTCCCTGCCGCCTTGCAGGGACCGCATTTGCACCGCCAGCGGTTGTACCCGCGAGTCGTTCCGTGATCCTCCGCTGGCATCGCGACGAGATCGGGCGCGGGCGGAGTCGCCCGAGTCCGTACCGCGTTGGATGCCCGGTACGCCCTCTTACATCGCTTGCAACGACAGTTCCAAAACGTGTAGCCGCTCGGCTTTCCATGCGTCTCGGCGGGCATTCCGTCGGCGAGCTTTGCCGCAGGGCGCGCCGCTGCGGCCGCGGTGTTCGCCGCCCTACAGGCAACGCACGCGGGACGACAGTGCCGGTACGCACGGGTAGTTCCGTGCTCGTAGCCGTCGGGAAGATCCAGGGTCATAGCTTCTCTATGCGCGGTCTCTACAGAAGCCGCGTACATGTGCCGCGGGCCCGTGGGTCGTCGTCTCAAGCGTCATGCACGTCATCTGCGCTGCGGCCACGAGATCGCGAATGGTTGCGATTCGGCCAAACCTTACCCGTTTCGTAACTTTCGCAACCGTGGTACCGTTGTATCACCAGACAGAAGGGGCGCATGATGAGCACGGCAATGCTGGAGGTGGTCACACCAGCGCCCACGGACCGCGCGAAAGTGGCGCAAGTCCTCAGTTTCCTCGATGCCCACCAGTCTCGCGGAGGTGCCGCACCAACCCCCGCGTTCTATCTCAGCGGGCCGAACGAGCACGACCGCGTCGAGTTGAACGAACAGCTCTTCCGGATCCTCAAGGATGTCGCCGGAGCACTCAGCCGTGGTCAGTCCGTGAGCATCATCGCGCGCGACAAAGAGATCAGCACTCAGCAAGCCGCCGATATTCTGGGCATCAGCCGCCCCACCGTCGTCAAGCTGATCGGCCAGGGTGACCTCCACGCCACCGTGCCAGGAGAGAAACGCCGGAAGCTACGACTCGCGGACGTCCTCGAGTACCGGGACCGGCTACACCAGGCGCGGAATGAGTTCATCACCGAAAGCTCCGCCGAATTCGACGATGTCGACCCGGCCGACGCGGCGGCGCTTGCCGCGAAGGCACGCAGGGCGCGCTGACCCCCTGGCTGGACGGCGTGTGACAGACTCGCCACGTGTACCGCGCCGTCCTCGACACTGTCGTCCTGGTACCCGGCCTGCAGCGCGACTTCCTTCTGCAGTTGGCAGCAGAAGGGGCATATACGCCGCTGTGGGGTAGCGGCATCCTGCACGAGCTCGACTATGTGCTCGAGGCTCTTCATGAAAGGCGTAGCGTAACCAGCAGCGCCGCACGCCGCGCTCACCTCCTGGAACAGATGCAGAAGGCGTTTCCCGGCGCCCTCGTCGAAGCACCCAAGAACCGCCAATACAGTTACGACATAGACGACCCTGACGACGGACACGTTGTCCACGCCTCGATCATCGGCAACGCCGACGCGCTCGTAACCGGAGACAAGCGCGCAGGGTTCGAGGCGAGCACCGCGCTCGAGGAAGCCGAGGTCGAAGTCGTCGACGCGGCCACATTCGCCGCCAACTGCGTATCCGCCCACTTGGACGCCGGCATTGGCGCAGTTCAGGCCATGTCCTTGCGCAGCCAGAGCCCCCACCGAACGCCGCGCGAAATCCTCGCGGAGCTCGCGAGTCGCTATGACATGCGTGAAGTCGAGGAGCTGCTCGCCCCGAGCTTTGCCGATTCCGGGCCAAGCTCTCGGCAAGCGGAGACCTAACGCATTCCGGTCGAGCGCCTGCGCAGCACTCTGAGTATCGAACGCGAACTCCGTATTGTCAGCTCTGCGTGCACGCGGCGGTACCCGTAGGTGCCGCGGGACGTGACATCGACTTGAAGCCTGACCCGGTTTCCCGGACACCTGGGGCGCTTCATTCCTGCGGACTCGAAGCGGGCCGATCACCGTAAACTGGAATGGCATTCCGGAATCACCACACTCAGCGTCGGCGACGAGAGGCAGGCATGACCCAGCACGTAGACGATCCCAAACGGCGCGGGCCGGAGGGTCTACGGGCAATAGACCGTGCGACGAGCATCCTATTCGAGCTCGCGGCGCATCCTCAGGCCCTAACCCTCGCCGATCTCGCAAGGGAGACTGGGCTAACCCTCACCACCGTGCACCGCATGATCGGGGCCCTCCGGGAGTACCGACTCACGCGCGAGACCCCCGATGGCCGACAGGCGCTAGGGCCTGGAACTCTGATTCTCGCGCGCGGGTTTCTCGGCGGGCTCGACTTCCGGGTCGAGGCGCTTCCGGTCCTCTCCGAGCTCCGCGATGCGACGGACGAGGCCTGCCATCTCGGCACGCTAGCTAATCCGCACATCGTCTACGTCGACAAGCTCGACAGCACCCGGTCGGTCGGCGTCGTCTCGCGGATCGGGGCCACGGCGCCGGCGGTTACCACGGCGGTGGGCCGGGCGATCCTCGCCTACTCGACGCCTGCCGTCGTCGACGCGGTGGTCGAGTCCACAGCATCACAGCTCGGCCGAGCCATGGACCGGGACGACCTGGACGCCGAACTCGCACACACGCGCCGGGCCGGCTTCAGTCGCGACCTCGGCGAGCACGAGCCATGGGTGACGTGCCTCGGGGCGCCAGTTTTCGACGAGCAGGGCGCGCCGGTCGCGGCCATCGGTCTATCGATCCCGACCGAACGGTTCGATCGTGAGCGCGCCGCCGAGTGGGGCGCGCTCGTGCGCCGCAGCGCTGACCGCATCTCCGAGGCCCTGGGCTACCGCGCCGAGGCGCCCGACATGATGGAAGCAGAGTGACATGACCTCGCCCTTTCGCATTGCCATCGCCGGCGCGGGCCGGTTCGGCTCGCTGCACGCGCGGGCCTGGAGCGAGGCCGGCGCACAGGTCGTGGCCGCGGTCGACACGGACCCCGAGCGGGCCCGTGTCCTCGCATTTGCGCACGGCTCGGACCGGCACGGTACCGACCTCGGAGAGGTGCTGCGGGGCGGCGAAGTGGGCGCCGTCGTCGTGGCCACCGACGAGGCGTCGCACACCCGCCTCACGGACCAGGCGATCGAGCACGGCTGCCACGTGTTTGTCGAGAAGCCTTTCTCGCTTAGCAGCACGGAGGCGGCACGGAGCATTGCCGCCGCGGAGGCCGCAGGGCTTCACATCATCGCAGGGCACGTCTCCCGCTTTGCGCAACCCTACGCGTACATGCGCGAGGCGCTTGATGCCGGGCGACTCGGCGATCTGTGGAGCATACGCTTGCGCCGCGACTTCACACGCGGCTGGCTGGCGGACTTCGGACACCGAGTCCACCCGGTTTGGGAATCGTGTATTCACGACATCGACCTCGCCATCTACTTCACGGGCGAGTGCCCGGAATCGGTCTACGCCCTGCAGGTCGTCGACCCCGACACCGACGCGCCGGCTTCGATGACGGCGCTGCTCCGGTTCCCGTCGGGGCGGACGGCGACCATCGAGTCCGCTTGGAGCATTCCCGATAGGGGACCGCAGTCGCTCGCAGGCGCGTTGGCACTCGACGGGACGATCGCGGGTGAGGCCGAACTCATCGGGGCGAACGGGACCGTCAGGCAGCGCCTGATCAGCGACGCACTCGTCGAATGGAACGAGCGCGGCGTCTTCACGCCGGACCTCTCACTCTGGCCGGAGCGCAACGGCCGCATCGGAGGAGCCCTTAGCGCGGAGATCGAGCACGCGCTCGCGGTCTTCTCCAGCGGGGCAGAGAATACCCGGATGCCCCACCGGGAGTCGCTCTGGAGCGTGGCGACAGCCGAGGCCATGATCGGGTCCCTCGAGCGCGGCGCGCCCGAGGCCGTGATCACGGATTGAGGAAGTTGCGCGGAGGGATGAGGCGTGCGAACGAGTCTGCGGCCGAGGTCACGTCCCGGTGCGCCTCACACAGGACCGGATCGCCGTGACCGGGAAAGAGCTGGTCGATCCCGAGTTCAGCGAGCCTCATGACGCTCTCGGCGTACCGGTCAAGCCGACAGTCTGGAATGGCTTGGAGGCTCACGAGGCCGCCAGCGAAGAGAACGTCGCCCGTGAACAGCGCTAGCCCCGCCGGCCCGTCGGCGAGGAAGACAAAATGTCCATCGCAATGACCGGGCGTGGCGAGGCTCGTGACCCGGACGGTCCCCACGTCGATGCTCTCACCATCGGCCAGGATCCGTTCGGAAGCCTGCGCCCGCAATGAGAACTGTGGCGGGTAAATCCCGAGTTCGCGAGCCCGCGCGACCTGCGTGACAGCTTCGTCGCCGGCGGCGATCGCGGCTGCGGTGACCTCGCCTGCCGCAACCGGCCAACCGTGGGCGGCCGCCGCGGCCGCCCCACCAGCGTGATCGCCGTGATAGTGACTGATGAGCACGAGGTAGATCGCGTCAGCGGCGGCTACGGACTCGACGTTCGCGAACCAGGAGTCAGCGCCTAGCCCAGTCCCGGCGTCGAGCAGCACACCCCGCTCGCCGTCCCAGATCAGGTATTGGTTACCGTCGTACGGGCTCGTGAAGGCGGGGCTGCGATCGTCTGCGGTTCCGACGAGCCAGACGTACTCGCCCAGCCGGACCGCGGTCATGATGGCCCTTGCCCGACCGCTCCGTCCTCGATAGAGAGCGGCAGCTGCGCCGACGGCGGGCGGACCGCCATGACGTCGATCTCGACCAGGATGTTCGCAAGCGTGCTGCCGACCGTGGTGCGTACCGGGTACGGCGCAGGGAAGCGTCGCTCGTAAACAGCGTTGTATGCGGCGAAATCGCGGTCGAGGTGCTGCAAGTGCACGGTCGACTTGACGACGTCCGCGAGTGTGAGCCCGACGAGCCCGAGTGCTGTCTCGACGTTGCTGATGACCTGTTCGGTCTGCGCCTCGATGCTCTCAGGAACGAGCCCCGTCGCCGGGTCTTGCGGACCGAAGCCAGCAGTGACCACGAAGGATCCGCAGTCGATCACGTGACTGTATGGCCCTGCCGGATTCGGAAGGATGTCACTGGTGTGGGCGATGCGGGTCATGCGAGTTCCTTCCTGCGGAGGTCGAAATAGGTCTCAACGAGGGTGCCGTAGAGCCGATGTGCTTGGTAGAGCTGAGAGACACCGACCTTCTCGTTCGCGCCGTGCGCGACGCTGATCCATCCGGGGCCCAGGCTCGCGATGGTGGGAATGCCGCCCTGTCCCATGAAGTAGGTGGCGTCTGTGCCGCCCGGAAACGCGGCGAACGGAACGCTCCGCCCAAGGACGGACTTGGTAGCCAACTGCGCGGCCCGCGCGACCACCGTCTTGGGCGACAGCTCGACCGCGGGCATCCAGCCCTGACCGCTGCCGAGATAGCTGATCCGGTAGTCGACATCGGCGGGGAGTGTTGCCCGTACGAGCGCGTCGACTTCAGAGTGGAGCGTCTGCTGGCTCATGCCGGGAACGAGGCGCACCTCCATGCTTACGCGGCACTGCCCGGGCCAGGTTCCGAAACTCACTCCGCCACTGATGAACATGCCGGGGTTGACCGTCGGCGCGCAACCCACCTCTCCGGGCGTGTCAACGGTGGGCCGGAAGGTCTCGAAGGCATGCAGGAGGTCAGCGGCGTGCAGAGTGGCGTTGCGGCCGAGTGTGTGCGAGAGCCCACTGTGGCCCTGGCGCGCGAGCACATCGATGTGGAAGCAGCAGATACCACGCGACACCAGGTACACGGCCTCCCAAGGATCAATGATGCCGCTCGGCTCCCCGATCACGATGGCGTCGAGGTCGGGCAGCAGTCCGTCGGCAGCGAGGGCCTTAGCACCCGCGTCGGAGCCCTGTTCCTCGTCGGCTGTAAGGACGAGGGATAGCCGACCAGCGGCCGCAGCCCCACCCCTATCTGACGCGAAGTCTTCGAGCGCCAGCATCATCGCCGCCACCCCACCCTTCATATCCGTGCTGCCGAGCCCGAAGGCCTCGTCACCGGCAACAGTCAACTCGAGCGGGGAGGTCTTCCACTCCGATGCAGCGTCCCCGATGGGCTTCGTGTCAAGGTGACCGGACAGGCCGAGATGGCCGAACCCGCCGCGGTCGACCGCGACGACGAGGTTGGGGCGGCCGGTGACGGGTTCCAGGATCTGGGCGTCAAATCCGCGCTCTTTGGCCCAGCGCGCGACATAGTTGACTATTTCCGACTCCTGCGGGCCGGGATTCTGGGAGTCGATAGCGACCAGTTCGCGGGTGAGATCGAGCACGTCCATGGATTCTCCTCGTTATTTCCGCGAGCTGATGACGGCCCGGACTTGTGGGAAGCGATCAAAGCTTTCAGAATGGCCTTCCATAATCTAGTCGGTGGAAGGCGCATGAGCGGAACAATGAAGGCTGGGACCCGCGGACACCGCTTTGCCTGCGCGCTCTGCGGAGACTCCGACGAAGCCTTTCGCTACGACTGCCCCAGCTGCGGCGGCGCGATCGTGCTCGACGCCAACCAGGTGACCGCTGCCGAGCTCAAGCAGACCGCACCGGGTACTCGTGGCCCGTGGCGATTCCCGGCGCTCCTGCCGTGCACCGAGACCCGCATCTCGCTCGGCGAAGGCGACACGCCGCTCGTGGCGTTGCCCGTCACCGACGCCGGCGAGCGGCCGGTATTCGCAAAGCTCGAATCACTCAACCCGTCCCTTTCGTTCAAGGACCGAGCGATGGCGCTCGGGGCATCCGCCGCCGTGGGGCTTGGGATGGACGGCCTCGTCGTCGCCTCCACGGGCAACGCAGCCGTCTCCGCGTCCATGTACGCCGCTGCGGCGGGGCTGTCGTGCGTCGTGCTGGTCGGGTCCGAGTCGAACGCGACCAAGAAACTCGACGCCTGTCGCGTCCTCGGCGCTGACGTCCGGGAAATCGAGGGCGACTACAGTGCGGCGTACGCACACGCCAAGATCCTCGAGGGCGCGGGATGGATGAACGTCTCGACGACGTACCGGAATCCGATACTCGCCGAGGGGTACCGGTCGCTCGCCTTCGAACTCATCGAGCAGCTCGGCCGGGCTCCGAGCGCCGTGATCGTGCCGATCGGAGCCGGCCCCCTCCTGCGCGGGATCGAACGAGGGTTCGCCGACGCCGTCGCTGTCGGTCGAGTGGGCCGTCCGCCCGCGCTGATCGGCGTGCAGGCCGCCCGGGTCGCGCCCATTCACGCCGCGTGGCAGCGGCGGCACGGCCCCAGGACCGCCACCGCGTCCAGCGAGCGCGGACCCACGCTCGCTACGGCCATCGCCGACCGGCTGGTCGGGTACGAATCTCACGGCGACCTCACCATCGCCGCGGTCGAACGCACCGGTGGCGAGATCGTCGCGGTCGAAGAACCAGAGATCGCTCGTGCCACCCGGCAGCTCGCCGCGATCGGCGTCTGGGTCGAGCCGTCCGCCGCCACGGCGCTCGCCGCACTCCGAAAGGTCACGTTGCCGAAGAGCGCTCGCAGGGCGGATGTGTCGGATGAGCCTGCAGCGGCCGGCCCAGTCGTGCTGATACTCACGGGCCACGGCGCCAAAGCGCCCGCCCTGCCGCCAGCTTTGACCACATGACGCGGGTGGTGAGCCACCAAGTGAGGTCATCCGCGATTGATGTCCGTCCGCACTTCATAGCGGTCGAAACGGTAGCGCGAGCGGACGTGCTGGATGGGTCGGCCGAGCGTGTCGAAGAAGGTGTCGACGATCTCGAGCGCGGGGTACCCCCGCGGCAACTGCAACAACTCGCACTCACGATTCGACGCGAGCACCGCCCGGACCACCCGCTCGGTCGACATGGGCGTGAAGCCTTTCGTTGCGAGCCGCTCGTGGACCGACCCGGAGAGGTCCACTCCCAACAGCAGCGGCGCGAACTGGGGCCGGAACACGCTCACCTCATGGCACATGGGCTCGTTATCGGCGTACCGAAGCCGCTCAACCAGCACCGCGGACTCGCCCGGCCGCAGGTCGAGCACCCCGATGGTCTCCACATCGGGGGTGATGGTCTCGCTCCGCATCACCTGCGAACTGGGCGTGAAGCCGCGCTGCCGCATGTCCTGCGTGAACGAGGTCAGCGCCGGGCCCATCGACACCGTGGGGCGGCTCACGTATGTCCCGCTGCCGGGGATTTTCTTGACCCAGCCCTCTGCGGCGAGCTGACCGAGCGAGCGGCGCACGGTCATCACACTCACTCCGAACTCCTCCGCGAGAGCCCGCTCCGGAGCGAGCCTCGCGCCGATGGGCAGCCCGGAAGAGCGACTACGGAGCGCATCGAGGATCTCCAAGTACTTGGGTTGGACCATTCAGCGACCCTTCGTCAATGACATTCTCCCGGACAGGTGTTCAAGAAAACCGAACATGCCCGAAACACGCCTGTCATGTATCACAGCCTATATTGCTCTAGAGCACTCTTTGCTACACTGGCTCAACCGTCACGGGACGGAGTCTCAGCAGCTCCGTCATCGCGCCGGTTCACTGTCGAACGGCGTTCACACCAACCAGAAAGTTGTGACATGCGATCTAAATCAATTGGGGCTGTGGCACTCGGAACGGCGGCCGTGCTCGCCCTCGGTGCGTGCTCAGGCGGCGGCACCGACGGGCCCGACGCCGGCGGCGACCAGGAACTCGTCCTCTGGCACATGGAAGGCACGCCTAACCGTGTGGCAGCCTTCGAGTCGCTTGCCGAGAAGTACAACGAGACCAACCCGGAGTACCCGGTCACTGTGCAGGTGCAGGACTGGGACCAGGTCTATACGAAGGTCGCTGGTGCGGCGCAGTCGGGCAAGCAGCCCGACATCCTCTTCGCCATCCCCGACTTCGCTACCTACGTGCGCAACCTCGGTCTCGGCCAGTCGGTCACGGACGTGGTCGACTCGCTCGAGAACGAGTACGGGCTGATCGACGCAGCCAAGGCGCCTTATCAGGATGACGACGAGTACTGGGCGGTGCCGCTGTACGGCATGGTGCAGATGCTCTGGTACCGCGAGGACATGCTCGCGGCCGCGGGGGTTGAGGCGCCCACCACGTGGAGCGAGCTCGTCGACGCCGCTGCGGCGCTGACCACGGATGGCACGAGCGGCATTGCCCTTCCTGCCGGGAAGAACCTCGCCACAGATCAGGTGCTCTATAGCCTCATGGTCACGGGAGGTGGCGCCAACTTCTTCACCGAGGACGGTCAGGTCGATATTGACACGCCCGAGACCGTAGCCGCGTTCGATCTGTACAAGGAGCTGCTTCAGTACTCCCCCACTGACTCCGCGAATTACGCGTGGGGCGAGCCACAGGCGGCCCTGAACAGCGGCGCGGCCGCCATGGCGATCGAGAAGGGGCAGTACCTCGCCCCGTTCGCCGAGGAATCCGGCCTCGACCCGTCGCAGCTTGGCTGCGCGCCGATTCCGGTGGCGGACGAGGGCGGGGAGCCGGGAAGCATCTACTACTCCAATGGCGCCATGGTGTTGAGCGAGGACTCGGCCAAGCAGGCTGCTGCTGGTGACTTCCTCGAATGGCTACTCGAGCCCGACAACTACGGCGACTTCCTGAACGCCGAGCCGGGCCTCTTCCTCCCCGTCACGAGCGGTGGCGCGGAACTTGAGCAGTGGCGCTCCAACGAGGTCCTGACGACCTACGCCGAGTGCGTCGACGCGATGTTGAAGCAGTCCGAGACCGGCGAGTTGTTCGGCTTCGTCGACGGCCAGTACATCGACGCTGTCGGCGAGATCTCAGGCCAGAACTTCCTTGCGCAAGCCATTCAGCAGATGCATGTCAACGGCATGAGCGCCGAAGAAGCTACAGCCTGGGCGCAGGAGCAGATGCAGGCAGCGATCGACTGACGATGACCAGCTCGGTAACGAGCCGTCCGGCGGCGCTGGCGGCGATCCGTCAGCGCCGCCCCTCGTCGGCTCCCGCTCCAAAGAAAAAGCAAAGCCTGGGTGAACGTGTCCTGGGCTACGCACTCATCGCCCCAATCGTGGTCATCATGGCGCTCGTGATCGCGTTCCCGCTCATCAACGCGGTGATCACCAGCTTCCAGGATCAGCGCACGATTGGCAGCCCTGCCGAATTCGTCGGCTTCGACACCTATGCCAAGGTGCTCGGAGACAGCGCCTTCTGGGAGGCGCTCGGCCGGTCCGGCATCTGGCTCGTCGTGAACATGATCGTGCAGACGATTCTCGCCTTCGCGACGGCGCTCCTCCTGCAACGCAGCACCCGGTGGTCGAGAGCCGCGCGGACCTGGATCGTCCTGCCGTGGGTGATCCCGACAGTGGCGGTGGCCGTGGTGTGGCAGTGGATGCTCAACAGCAACTACGGCATCGTCACCCAGCTCTTCCGCGGCATCGGCATCGACCTCGGCTCACCGTTCGGCGACTCGGCCGTCGCGCTCATCGCTGTAATCCTCGTCAACAGCTGGCACTGGTTTCCGCTCAGCGCGGTCGTCATATACGGAGCGCTGGCCACGGTGCCAGGCGAGGTGCTCGAGGCCGCGAAGATGGACGGGGCGGGCGCCTGGCGAACGTTCTGGGCCGTGACTTTCCCGCTGCTCCAGCCGGTGCTGTTCGCTCTCGCGCTCGTGGGCTCGCTGTGGTCGTTCAACGTACTCGACACCATCTATCTGATCACCGGCGGCGGACCCGTCGGTTCCACGACGACCATGCCCGTGTACGTCTACGACACCGCCTTCAGCGCCTTCCGCTCCAGCCAGGCGGCCGCAGCAAGCGTGCTCACCGTGATCGTGCTCGGCATTGCGGCGCTGCTCTTCGTGCGCTTCGCCCGTCCCAAGGAGGACTCGTGACCAGTCTCACCGCGTCCCGTCGATCGGGGCGCACCCTGCGTCACCGACTAGGGGCCGTCCCCCGGGTCGTGGCGTGGATCGTCCTCTCGGTCATCGTGCTCGGCCCCCTCTACTGGATCACCATCTCGGCATTCAAGGGTCGCGAGGAGATCATCCGATCGACGCCCACGTTCTGGCCAGAGACGTTCACGCTCTCGAACTTTGAGCAGCTGTTCATGTCGACCGAGTACCCGGTGTTCCTCACGAACAGCATCATCGTGGCGGTCACGACGACGGTCGTGACCGTGTTCGTATCGCTCGCCGCCGCGTACGGCCTCTATCGGCTGAAGGTGCCCGGCAGCGGCAAGATCGCCGGAATCGTTCTGCTGTCGTACATGATCCCCGGAACCTTGCTCATCGTGCCGCTGTACCGCACGCTCGCAGGTCTCGAGCTCATCGACACCCACGCTGGCATCGTTCTCGTGAACGTTGCCTTCACGGCGCCGTTCTGCACGTGGCTGCTGCGAGGATTCATCTTCGCCGTGCCTCGCGAGATCGATGAGGCCGCGGCCATCGACGGCGCTGGCCCGACCCGTACCATGTTGCAGATCGTGCTGCCGCTGCTTCTACCCGGCATCGCAACCGTCGCGGTCTACTCGTTCGTATTTTCCTGGACGGAGTTCGTTTTCGCTTCGCAGTTCATCGTGAGCGATGCCTTGCAGACGCTGCCGATCGGCCTCAGCGCCATCATCGGCCAGTACACCGTCAACTGGGGTCTCGTGATGGCCGGAACCCTGTTCACCCTGCTGCCGACCGTCGTGCTCTTCCTCTTCGTTGGGCGCTACTTTGTCGGCGGTCTGATCACGGGAGCCACTAAATGACCGATCATGCCACGGGGCTGTTGCGCCCAACGCGCACGTACCTCGACACCACGGAGGAGCTGCTACGCGCCGCGACCGAAGCGGGGGCGACGTCCGTCGAACTCGCCGGCCGCATGGTGGCCGAATGCTTCGACCGCGGGGGCATGCTCTACGTGTTCGGTAGCGGCCACTCGCACGTATTCGCCGAGGAGGCCTTCTACCGGGCAGGCGGGGCAGCCCGGGTTTGCCCGATCCTCAAGCCCGAGCACATGCTGCACGCAGGGGCCCGGCGAAGCACCGAGCTCGAACGGCAACCGGGCCTTGCGGTCGCGCTGCTCGAGCCGTACGCGATCAACCCGGCCACGGACGTGCTGCTCGTCGTATCGAACTCCGGCGCGAACGCCCTACCCGTCGAGGTCGCCGAAACTGCGTGCGAGCGCGGTATCCCCGTGATCGCGATCACGTCGGTGGCATACGCGAAAGCCTCACCGAGCCCGGGCGGGCGGCTGCACGAGATCGCCGACGTCGTGCTCGACAATCAGTGCCCGCCTGGGGATGCGCTCGTCACACTCGGCGACGACCTGCCGCGCGTCGGCCCCGCGTCGACTGTGGTGGGGCTCGCGCTTCTGAATGCGGTCATCGTGGAGGCACTCGCCCGGCAGACCGCGCAGGGGCACCGACCCGACATCTATCTGAGCGCGGGAATGCCTGGCGCCCGCGAGCACAACGCGCGCACCTCCCAGCTGTTCAGCCGAAGGAACCCACATATCTGATCGCTCGGCGCCCGCCCTTCGATCGCCGACCGTCGGTCGGCACTCGCACCGCAAGAAACAAGTAAGGAACGAACCCACATGAAACTCAGCTTCGAAGTCTGGCCAAACATGCCGTGGGGGCGCCTCGAGGCCGCCGGCCCCGCGTGGAACTCGTGGGGCGACCTGCCCTCCGCCGAGACGGCCACGAAGGTGGCGGAGTACGGCTACGACGCCGTCGATTTCCTCCTCGGCCATCTCATGAACGGTCCGGCGAGCGAGTACGAGGCGAACCTTGCCGCGACCAAGGCCGCGGCGGAGGCCAGCGGCATCGAGATTGGTTACGTCGCGAATCACACCACCTTCGTGAGCCCGCGCGAGTACGACCGGGAGCGCGGCATCGAGAGCTTCAAGAAGGCACTCGACGCGGCGAAGGCGCTCGGCGCGAAGTCCGCGTGCACGCTCCTCGGCGACGGCTTCTACGATCCGCCTCTGAACGTGCTCATGTCGCGGAAGGAGGCCTGGCGTCAGGCTCGTGAGGCCATCACTGAGGTTTGCGACTACGCCGCGAAGCTCGACCTGAACGTGAGCATCGAGTTGCTGCAAGGCACCATCCTGAACAAGGTCGAGTCCGTCGAGCGCATGTTCGACGAGATCGGCGCTTCGAACCTCCGAATGACTATGGACACCGGCGCGTTCTACATCGCCGTCAAACCGTTCATGAGCGTGACGGAGGGTATCAAGCGCCTCGCCCAGCACATCGACATCGTGCAGATCAAGGACGAGGTGGGCCTTCCCACCATCGTGAACACCAACCACATCTGGTTCGGCGGCGGCCTCGTCGACTTCCGGGAGACGTTCGACGCCCTGACCGAGATCGACTTCAACGGTTATGTCAGCGTCGAATGGGAGGGCTGGCAGGTCGGTGGGAACATCGGCGTCGGCGAGCCCGCGGGCATCGGCCTCGCGAACTTCGACCGCGTCGCTGAGGAGTCGCTTGAGTTCCTCCGAGAATACGGATTCACGACCGCGAAGGAACGTGGGTGACCGACGTTCCCGATGCGGTGCTCATGGGCATCGACGTAGGCACGACGGGGGTCAAGGTCATCGGCCTCGACCCCCGTTCCGGTGCCGTGGTCGCTGCGTCAGCGCGAGAGTACCCGAGCAGCACCGACGCTGACGGCGCGCACGAGCAAAACCCCGCCGCGTGGTGGGAGGCCGTGTGCGGGTGCACTCGCCGTGTGATGGAGTCGGTGGCCGACCGACCGGTCGCTGGGGTTGGGCTGTCCGGTCACATGCACTCCCTGCTCCTCCTTGATGAGCACGACCAGCCGGTACTGCCGGCACTGACCTGGGCCGACCGCAGGGCGTCGGACGACACCGCTCGACTCGCGCAGGATGCGCGGTTCCGGAAGGTAGGCGGGAACCAGGTCGTGAACGCGTTCACGGCGCCGAAGCTTGCTTGGGTGGCGCGCACCCGACCGGAGGTGCTCGCGCGCGCCACCCGCCTCGTGCTCACGAAGGATGTGATCGGTCACCGGCTCACCGGCACCTGGGCCACAGACGAGACGGATGCCCTCGGCACCCTGCTCTACGACCTCTCGGAGGGAGCCTGGAGCGCCGACCTGTTCGCGGCAGTGGGCGCGAGCCCCTTGCTGGGCCTGCCCGTCCTATCGTCGACGTCCCTACGGGGCGTGGTTCACGCGGGCGCGGCGGCCGCGACCGGCCTGCCAGAGGGCACCCCGGTTGTCGCCGGGGCGGGTGACGTAGCCGCGTCTGTCGTCGGCGCCGGCGTCGCAGACCGCAGCCGCATGGTGCTCAATGCCGGGACCGCCGCACAGGTGATGGGCGTCAGCACCACGCCGGATCCCGGATCGGGATTCCTGTTCGGCTCAGCAACCGGCGAGGGGTTCGTCGCGATGACCTCGCTCTATGCCGCGGGCGCGAGCGTCCGTTGGGCCGAGCGCTCCGTGCTCGGTGGCACCGACATCAACGAGGCTGCCTCGGCCGCAAACGCTGGGTCCGACGGGCTCACTTATCTGCCGTTCATGTTCGGGTCAACCGTCCCGCGAAAAAAAGACATGGCCCGGGCCGCGTTCCTCGGGCAAACCGAGCGTCACGGGCGGGCCGAGTTGGCTGCATCTGTACTTGAGGGCATCGCATTCGCATGCGCCGACGCGATCGACGCAGTTGCCGCCGCGACTGGATCCCCCGATGTCGTGCATCTCGTGGGCGGGGTGACCCGCTCGGAGCGCTGGCGGCACGCCCTGGCGAGCGTGATCGACGCTCGGTTCGAACTCGTGCCGGACGGCGGTTCCGCGCTCGGCGCCGCGGTCCTCGCCGGAATCGGGACGGGCGCCTACGGCTCAGCCGCCGATGCTGCCGATGCCATCTCGACCGTGTCCGTCGGTCGCCCCGAACCCGAGCAAGTGCTCGCGTACCGGCAGGCGCGGGACCGCTATCGCGCCTGGTGCGAACGCCTGCTCTGAGGACACCCCCGACCGAGACATCCACCGGCGCCCGTCAGCCGTTCGAGAGAGCACCCATGCAAGCCATCATCGCGAAAGACGCCGACGACGTCGGTGGCAGCGCAAGGACTACAACCCGACCGGGAATGCAGATTTCAAGGAGCCAAAGATGACGGACGCAGCTGCCCGCACGGCCCCACCCGCTCGTCTCGCCTTATCCACTCGACTCGAGGGCATGCCGCTGGTCGCTGTACTCCGGGCTGACGCCGCGTCCCGGTACGATGCGGTCATCGACGTGCTCGTCGACCACGACATCCGGTCGATCGAACTGACCCTCACCACCCCGGGCACGCTCGACCGCGTGACGAGCATCGTCGATCGCGTCGGCGCATCCGTGGACGTGGGTGTAGGCACAGTCACAAAGGTCGAGGAGGCCAAGGCTGCGATAGATCGCGGCGCGCACTACCTTGTGACACCCACCGCACGACCCGAGGTCGTCGCCGTCGCCGTCGCGGCCGGGACACCGATCCTTGCCGGCGCTTTGACACCCACCGAGGTGTTCACGGTGTGGGAAGCAGGGGCCACCGCGGTCAAGATCTTCCCCGCGCAGACCGTGGGCGTCGGATACGGGTCGCATCTGCGCGGCCCCCTGCCCGACCTGCAGTTCATCCCATCCGGCGGCATCGCTCAACATGACGTAGCGCCCTGGCTACTTGCGGGCGCCGCCGCGGTCAGCGTGGGCGGCCCCTTGATCGGTGATGCACTGCAAGGTGGTTCGCTGGCCGCGCTGGCCGACCGTGCCAAGCGGTTTAGCGACCTCGTCCGCGACTTCGCGAGCACCCGATGAGCGCAGCCGACGCCGCGGCCGGTGTCGTCACCATCGGCGAGACGATGGCGCTCATGTCGTCTCGGGGCTATGGACCGCTACCCCACAGCGCCGGTCTCGACCTGGGGATCGGTGGAGCCGAGAGTAACGTCGCGATCGGTGTCCAGCGCCTCGGCATTCCGGCGACGTGGGTGGGCAAGGTCGGGCGTGACCCGCTCGGCGACCTGGTCTTGCGGGAGATTTCCGCAGAAGGGGTGCGGGTGCGCGCCGTCCGGGATGACGACGCTCCCACGGCGCTCATGGTCAAGGAGCGGCGCACGTCATCCCGCACTTCGGTTTGGTACTACCGCACGGGAAACGCTGGGTCTCGCCTGCGAGCGGACGAGGTCGACCTCGAGGCCGTGCGATCGGCTGCTCTCCTGCACGTAACCGGCATCTCGCTTGCGGTGTCCGAAACCCTCGCGGACGCGGTTGCACGGGCCGTCGCGGTGGCACGCGCCGAGGGGGTGGTCGTGTCCTTCGACCTCAACTTCCGCCGCAAACTGTGGTCGCCAGAGACCGCCGCCGCTTCGTACCGGAGCATCCTGCCGTCGTGCGATGTCGTCTTCGCGGGCGACGACGAGGCCCGCATCGCCCTCGGTGCTATGGCGAGCGACGACCTGCAGCCGCTCGAGCTCGCGGCCCGCCTCGCCGAGTTCGGCCCGGCGCAGTCGGTGATCAAGCTCGGGGAGCGCGGCGCGACCGCCATCATCGACGGTGCGCGGTTTGAGCGGCGCGCAATTCCGATCACGCCCGTCGACACCGTCGGCGCTGGGGATGCGTTCGTCGCCGGCTACCTCGCGGAGCTCGTGAGCGGCGCCCCGGCCGAACAGCGACTGGACACCGCCATCAGAGCTGGCGCCTACGCGTGCCTGAGCGAGGGCGACTGGGAGGGTCTGCCACGCCGAGCGGAACTAGCCGACCTCGATTCCGACGGCGTCGCGCGCTAGGAGACGACTCAGCCGATAGATCTGGCCATCTGGCGGCCGGACAGGGCGACTGCCGCACAGCGATGCGTTGTGACCAAACGTCGACCATTAGCGGGACACACCGCATCGCCGTCCACGTCCGGCATCAGGTGAAACCCATCAGCCAGATATGGCCGGGGTGGGCCGCGTCGAGGTCACTGCTCAGCAGATCCCTGGCAGGGATTCCGTCTTCGCGGGAATCGCGGTGGGCACGTCACCTCCGAAGCAGTGGCTGGGGTGGTCGGTGCCCCAATCGTCGTACTTCGATTCGTCCCGACCAGGTGCCGAGTGGGGCCAGGTCCACTCCCGGCCGCGGGCGTGCGCCCAGACGGCGGACTCCAGAGCCGCGGACGCGAAGTCGACCGCCGCGATGACAGAGTCCACGAATGCGCTCTGGAATCGCCTGTCGCTGGTGGGTCCTCCTAGCCGGGCGTCCCAGTCGCGGTCGCGCTCCGTGTAGGGGATTCTCTGGGCTGCGAACTCCGCGAGCTGGGATTGAGAAGCGGCCGGCAACGCTGCGGGGATGCGAAAGTGGATGCTGGCGTAACCCTCCTCCTCGTTGGGGAGCACGCGGACACCGAAATCGTCCCACGTCCCGAGCTTACGTAGCGTGCACGCGAGGTGAGCGTAAAGCTCTTTCCCGCGGTGGAGGAATCGGCCGTACTCGTCGATGGCGGGCCTTGGGAAGTCGTCCAGATCGACGTCAGACGTCGAGGGCGTTCCGGTAGCGATGTTCAGCATGAGGTTTCCTTCTGTGGGTTTCGGACAGTCCCTCTATGCGCACCACCTCGAAGATCGCCACGTCCTACCTTGGCTGCCCGCAGTGCGGTCTCGGCAGTCTGCAGCCGCACCCGCGCCCGCGCCTGATGGCATGGTCCTGCCCGGAATGTGGCGCAGTCAGTCTGTGATTTGCGTCGTCCGCACGGACGCAATGCGGGCGGTGCGACCGGTGTGTGCCGTGCCTGCGCCTGATCGAGCCCGTCACCGCGAGACGTCCTAGCGCACCGGAGCTGTCGGCGAACACTGCGCGCGCCGCGTCGGTAACACCGGAACGGCGACAGGCCGGTTCCCACGGATCGCCGCCCCTGCGCCTCAATGCATAGACGGTTTTCTGCGTAACGACGTGGTGGTCCGTTTGGCCTCAGGGTCGTCTCGGCGCACGCGTTACGCCTGCCACGCCCATGCGGTGTGCAACGCGGCCCGCAGCGTCGGCTCGAACTCTCCGTCGTGTAGCCGGTCGATGTGACGGTACGGTCCGCGGTGGCCGTTGGTGCGGCGCGCGTGTAGCCACTGGATCCACATCAAGGGGCTGTCGGTGCCCATCGAAAGCGTGAAGAGCACACCGTGGAGACCGGGCGCAATTCGGCCGGCGCGGATCTGGCTCTGCGGGTAGAGGGTGACTCCATCCGATGCTCGGAAGGCGAGCAGTCGCCGATCCGCGGTCCACTCCTCACCGGCGACGTCGCTCTCGACTCCACCCGCATCAAGGTGCAGGGCCGTGTACACAGCCGGGCGTTCACACTAGCCCGGAACGGCACACCACTAGACCACCCCGACGTCATCGCCGCAAGCCGCACCCTGCTGCCAGGCGGCGTCCTCACCAACGCCGACTTCACCGCCGGCACCTACACCCGGCGCGATAAGGGCAACGAGCCGGCGCACGAGCTCGACTTCGTCACCATGATGGACACGAACGGGTACGCCGAGTACCCGGCGTTCCCACGACTCATCACTGCGATGTCCATCCACGGCCCCGGCAACATCACTGACGGCCCCCGGCACGCCATGCAGGCGCACTCCCGCACGTTCGAGCAGCGGGGCATCGCCGCCACCGACCGCGCTTTCAACGGGTCCGCCCCCGAGAACTTTCAGTTGCCGCTTCGGACGGACAACTGGGAGTTCGCCTTCGACTACAAGAAGACCGACTTCGGCCACCAGGGCTCCGTACCCGGCAAAGACATCATCGTCGTCGACGGGGCCTTCTACGTCGCCTTCATGCCGCAAGAACTCATCTGGGCAACCCACTGGTACAAGAACGGCACCCCGCACCCCGACACGGGAGAGCTCTACTCATGGGCCGACATCCAGCGCATCATTAAGGAACGCCGGGCGTACCAGCTCAAACGACACGGTTCGCTTCAGAGCGAGAAGAAGAACGGCGCACAGCGCTTCACCTACCCCGATGCGCACTCGTACCGCGCCTTCGACCCCGCCACCAACAAGCCGCTCCCACCAGGACGGAACAAGCTCCGCGGGAGCGTGCTGATTCGCCCCGAAGCCTCGTTCGTGAAGCATCTCCAGCGGCACCCCTGGGGTACCGCTGAATGGGCGGCCGCGTACGCTCAGCGAAACCAAGTCGAATCCGTCAACGCCGACATCAAGCGAAGCCGCTTCACCGATATCGAAAACCCGCAGAAGCGCACCGGTCGCGGCGTCGCATTCCACGGCCTCGCCAGCGCGCTGATGGCCATCGCACACAACATCCGCGTTCTGGTTCGCACCCTCGTCGGCGAACACGCGCCCAGGAGCAAGCCGCTCAAGCCTGCCGCGGCCCTCTCGCCCAACGAGCCGCCCACCTGGACCCTTGGCGGAGCAGACCTCGACACCGGCGACCCACCCGGCATACCAAGCGAAGCCGCGTAGCCGCCGCGGCGCCCCGAACCGAAAACAAACCAACCAGCCCCGCTAGGGGCTATTCGTCGTGGCATCCCTTCGGTGATCCCGGAGCCAAAGGCCCGCCGGCCGCCGAAACGAGCGGCCGCGCGACGGCTAATGCCCGGCAGTCAGCCCCATGACGGCCCCAATTCCCGCCGCACGCCCACTTCGCAACCATTTCGTGAAGGTTTTCTCCGCAAAGTGCGAAACACCCCGGTGAGACGATGGAGGGATGAGCCTGCACATCACCGACGACCCCGCAGCGGATGAGCTGCTCACCCGCGACCCGCTGGCCCTGCTCATCGGCATGCTGCTCGACCAGCAGGTGCCGATGGAGACCGCGTTCGCCGGGCCGCTGAAGATCAGCGAGCGCCTGGGGACGCTGGATGCCGAGGCCATCGCCGGCACCGACCCCGAACAGTTCGCCGCGCTGTTCGCACAGAGCCCGGCAGTGCACCGCTTTCCGGGTTCCATGGCGGCGCGGGTGCAGGCGCTGTGCGGTGCCGTCGTGAACGAATGGGGCGGGGATGCCGCAGCCATCTGGACCCGCGACGACCCGGATGGGCGCACGGTGCTGAAGCGCCTGAAGGCCCTCCCGGGGTTCGGGGACCAGAAGGCGAAGATCTTCCTGGCGCTCCTCGGAAAGCAGTACGGCTACACCGGCGACGGGTGGCGTGAGGCATCCGCCCCCTACGGCGAGGAGGGGTCGCACCGCAGCGTCGCCGACATCGTGTCGCCCGATTCGCTGCAGAAGGTGCGCGCGTTCAAGAAGGCCGCTAAGGCCGCCGCGCGCGAGTCCGCAGGCACGTCGGCATAAGAAAAGCAGCGCAAGCTCTCAGGTTTCTCATAGGGTAGAGGCGAAGCGACCGCCGACGCCCTGGGGAGGCCTGCATGCTCACGCCGTTCATCATCATCGGCAGCATCGGTCTTCTGGTGCTCGTGATCTCGCTCGTGGTCGGCGACATCTTCGACCACTTCGAGATCGGCGAGGGTGCCCTGTCGGGCACGGCGCTGGGCATCGCCGCCGTGGTCTTCGGCGCCAGCGGCGTGTTCACCACCTCATCGAATCTCGACGACGTGTGGGTCTACGTCGTCGCGGGAGCGCTCGCGCTCGTGGCGTACGTCGTCGCGGTGCTGTTCATCCGCAAGCTCGCGGCGAGCTCCGACGGCGCTCCCGCCAACGCCGTCGGCCTCACCGGAGTATGTCGCTCCCCGATCACCCCGGCCGGCGGCGAGGTCTCCCTCGACGGCCCGCACGAGATCGAGCGGCGCCTGGCGTACTCGGACACCCCCATTCCCGAAGGCGTGCGCATCCGCGTCGTCGAGCACAGCGGCACGCGCGTCAAAGTCGTCGCCGAATAACCCGCGGCGGTCGCCGCGATCCACGGAAGGAATCCCATGCCGGTCGACATCGTCCAGATCGCCGCCGTCCTCGCCCTCATCGTCGCAGTCCTCGGACTTCTGACCTTCATCGCGCGTCGCATCCGCCGCGTGCCCCCGAACGAGGCGCTCATCATCGTCGGACGCGGCGCCGGCAAGCCCGTGCCGGGCGAGGCCACCGGTCAGCGCGTCGTCATCGGTGGGCGCACGTTCGTGTGGCCGATCCTTCAGCAGGGCTTCCCGATCTCGCTCGAGCAGCGCCAGATCGGCATCACCGTCGAGGGCGTCGACAAGAACCGCATCAAGATCGCCATCAAGGCGTCGATCAACTTCAAGGTCTCCGGCACCGAAGAGGGCGTGCGCCGCGCCGGCCAGCGCTTCCTCTCGCAGCAGGAGACCCTCACCGACATCATCCGCGAGTCGCTCGAAGGCTCGCTGCGCTCGATCATCGGCGACATGACCATCGAGCAGATCATCTCCGACCGCAAGGGATTGTCTGACCGGGTCGTCGCCGAGACCAAGGCCGACCTCGTCGAGCAGGGCCTGCAGGTGGATCTGCTCAACATCAGCGACATCTCCACCCCCGGCAGCGACTACCTCGCCAACCTGGGTCGCGCCGAGGCGGCCCGCGCCCGCCAGGTGGCGGAGGTCAGCGAAGCCGAAGCCTCGCGCGCCAGCGAATTCGCCCGCATCGAGGCCGCCGAGCAGATCGCCGAGCGTCAGAAGGCGCTGAGCCTTCGCCAGGCATCCATCAAGGCCGAGACCGACCGCGCGAACGCCGAGGCCGAGGCTGCCGGCACGTTCACCAAGGCCGAGCAGGACCGTCTCGTCGCACAGCAGGAGCGCGAGGCGCTCATCGAGCAGGCCCTCGTGACGCAGGAGCGCCTCGACATCGAGATCCGCAAGCCCGCCGAAGCCGAGGCGTACGCCGAGGTGCAGCGCGCCACCGCCCAGCGCGACGCCGCCAACGCCGCCACCGAAGCCGACGCCTACAAGCGCACCAAGATCGCCGAGGCGAACAAGGTCGCCGCGGTGCAGGATGCCGAGGCGTCCGCGACGTCGGTGCGCTTCGCCGGTGAGGCCGAGCGCGACAAGCAGGTGGCTCTGGCCGCCGGTATCCGCGCCGAGGGTGAGGCGCGCGCCGCCGCCATCCAGGCAGAGGGTGTCGCGGAGGCGACGGCGACCGACGCCAAGGCCGAGGCGCTGAAGAAGTACGGCGAGGCCGCCCTCGCGCAGGAGATCATCTCGCGCCTACCCGAGATCGTCCGTGCCGCCGCCGAGCCGATCAGCAACATCGACCAGCTCACCGTCATCTCCACCGACGGCGCGTCGGCGGTCACGAAGACCGTCGGCACGGTGCTCGGCGAAGGCACCGAGGTCGTCAAGTCGCTGACCGGGCTCGACCTCGGAACCCTTCTGGCCGGCTTCGCCGGCGCCCGCACCGGCGCCTCGGGCAACGGCTCGGCGCCGGCCGGCACGGGAACGACCGCGCACGGCTGAGCCGACAGCGCAGGATGCCGACGATGCGGTCCACACCGGATGACGGTGCGGACCGCATCGTCGCAGACGGCCGCGTCAACGAGAGGGCGACATGGCGATCCGGTGGATCACACCTGAATCGGGGCAGTGGATCGAGATCGCCGAGCGCGCCCTCGCGGTAGAGCGCGAGCGCGGCGGCATCGCGCCTCAGGAGGTCGCCTCCTCGGCCGACGCGCGCCGCGCCGAGGATGTGCTCTACCGGGACTGGCGCAGGTACTCCCGCTTGGGGTGGGGGGCTCTCGGGGTAGCCCTGTGGTTCTGCGCCTCCGTCATGGCGGCGCTCATCCCGGCGGGCTTCACCGAGACCCTCGAGCGGGAGCAGAGCACGGCATGGGCTGTCACAGCCGCCGGAGCGGTTCTCACCGCCGTCCCGGCAGCCCTCTCGCTGTGGATCCTGCTGCACCTGCGCCGAGCGGGACGGGCACTGACACGTGCCCTCGCCTTCTGGGTGCGCCTCCCCTGGCGGCGCGGGGAGCGTCGCACGATCGATCCGATGTTCGTCGGCACGGCGCAGACCTACACCCAGCCGGCCTTCAACCTGCGGATGACCGCGATGGGGATCATCGCGGTGTTGGGAGCGCTCGGTGGCGCCCTGGCCGTCTGGAGCGCGCTGCGCGCGGAGGCGACCGCCGACGCCGGGGCGACCGCCGCGGCTGCCGTCTTCGGCTCGGCGATGGCGGTCGGGCTCCTGCCGACCGCGGTCGGCATGGCCACCGGCATCCGCCGAGCGGCGTTCGCCTACTCGGACCCGCGCGCCGCGGTGGCCGCGCGCTTCGGCTACGGGCCACCCGAGGGCATCCTGCCGAGCCACGCCGCGCGCAGGGGGACCCGGGCCCGCCGCCGACGCTGAGACACCAGCATCCGGCTGAGACATCGCGCGTCGCGTGGTGTCTCAGCCGGATCGTGGTGTCTCAGCCGGATCGTGGGTTTCTCACCCGGCGGGGGGCGAGGGCGAGGGCCGGGGCGAGGGCGGCGGCGTCGGCGGGGCCGGCCGAACCGGCCGCCGCGCGGGTCAGGCGCCCCGCAGGCGCTCGGCCAGGTAGCCCTCCAGCGCGTCGAGACCGATGCGCTCCTGCGCCATCGTGTCGCGGTCGCGCACCGTGACGGCGCGGTCATCGAGCGAGTCGAAGTCGACCGTCACGCACAGCGGCGTGCCGATCTCGTCCTGACGGCGGTAGCGGCGTCCGATGGCGCCGGCGTCGTCGAAGTCGATGTTCCAGCCGCGGCCGCGCAGGGTGTCGGCCACCTCGCGCGCCAACGGCGACAGCCGCTCGTTGCGCGACAGCGGCAGCACGGCGACCTTCACGGGCGCCAGACGCGGGTCCAGGTGCAGCACGGTGCGGGTGTCGACTCCGCCCTTGGCGTTGGGCACCTCTTCCTCGTCGTACGCGTCGACGAGGAAGGCCATCATGGCGCGGGTGAGACCGAACGACGGCTCGATGACGTACGGGGTGTACTTCTCACCGGTGGCCTGGTCGAAGTAGGTCAGCGACTGGCCGGATGCCTCGGAGTGGCTGCCCAGGTCGTAGTCGGTGCGGTTGGCGACGCCCATCAGCTCGCCCCACTCCTTGCCGGTGAATCCGAAGCGGTACTCGACGTCGATGGTGCCGGCGGAGTAGTGCGCGCGGTCCTCCTCGGGAACGTCGAAGCGGCGCATGTTGTCGGCGTTGATGCCCAGGTCGATGAACCAGTTCCAGCACGCCTCGACCCAGTGGTCGAACCACTCGGGCGCCTCTGCGGGCGGGGTGAAGAACTCGATCTCCATCTGCTCGAACTCGCGGGTGCGGAAGATGAAGTTGCCGGGGGTGATCTCGTTGCGGAAGGCCTTGCCCACCTGGCCGATGCCGAACGGCGGCTTCTTGCGCGATGCCGTGAGCACGTTGGTGAAGTTGACGAAGATGCCCTGCGCGGTCTCGGGGCGCAGGAAATGCAGACCCGACTCGTCGTCGACGACGCCGAGGTAGGTCTTCACCAGGCCGGAGAACGCCTTGGGCTCGGTGTACTTGCCCTTCGTGCCGCAGTTCGGGCACGGGATGTCGGCCAGACCGTTGGCGGCGGGGCGGCCCTTGCGCGCCTCGAAGTCCTCGATGAGGTTGTCGGCGCGGAAGCGCTTGTGGCACTGCAGGCATTCCACGAGGGGGTCGGTGAACGTCGCGACGTGGCCCGACGCCTCCCAGACCCGCTTGGGGAGGATGATCGAGGAGTCCAGACCCACCATGTCGCCACGGCCGCGGACGAACGTCTGCCACCACTGGCGACGGATGTTCTCCTTCAGCTCCGTGCCGAGGGGGCCGTAATCCCATGCCGAGCGGGATCCGCCGTAGATCTCACCGGCCTGGAACACGAACCCGCGGTGACGGGCGAGGGCGATGACTTTGTCGAGGCGGGACTGCTCGGCCACAGGTGGCTCCAAATGGTCGTGGTGCGGGCGCGAAAATCGCGGATGCCGCGAGGCCGCGGCATCCGTCGATTCTAGCCGCCGGGCCTCAGCGCACGAACGTGATCGTCAGCGGGTAGCGGTACCACTGCCCTTGGCTGGCCTTGACGGCGGCGATGATCGAGAAGATCAGGTCGACGATGACCACGGCGATCAGGACGAAGGCGCCGACCAGCAGGAACAGCAGCACCATTCCCGCGAAGGCGGCGATCATCACCGTCAGCTGGAAGTTCAGAGCCGTCGCGGCATGGGCGCGCACGAACGGGCCGCGGTCGCGCAGCGCCAGGTATCCGACCAGCGCGGGGACGAAACCGAAGAAGATGCCGCCGACGTGGATGAGGGTCGCCCACATCTTCTCGTCGGCAGGGCTGAGCGGAGCGGGCCCGTACGGAGCGCCATACGGCGGATGCGGGGGCGGAGGCGGCATGGTCACGGTCTCAGCCTATGGGGGCGGCCGGGTCAGTCCGCGCGGCGGAGGGCGGCCGGAGTGAGCTCGCCGACGGAGGTGTGCCCGGAGAGCCCGAGGGTGATGTCGAGCTCGGCGAGCACGTTGCGCACCACCTCGCCGACCCCGGCCTCGCCGGCGACGCCGAGTCCGTACGCATACGGGCGGCCGAGACCGACCGCGGTGGCCCCGAGGGCGAGGGCGATGAACACGTCGGCGCCGCTGCGGACTCCGGAGTCGAAGACGACCGGGACCCGTCCGGCCACGCGCTCTGCGATCGCCGGCAGCACCGCGAGCGTCGGCACCGACCGGTCGATCTGCCGGCCGCCGTGGTTGGAGATCCAGACTCCGTCCATCCCCGCGTCCACCGCACGGGCGGCGTCGTCGGGGTGCACGATGCCCTTGAGGACGATGGGCAGCGACGTCCACTCCCTCGCGCGATCGAGCGCGTCCCACGTGAGCGCCGGGGTCGAGAACACGTCGAGGAACGTCTCGATGGCCGCACGTGGCAGCGGCGAGCGCAGATTCTCACGCAGGCGCGTGGACCCGGTGAGCGCGGCTCCCCGCCGCGCGATGCCGACCCCGGCGGCGACCGTGCGCGGCGTCATCCGCAGCTTGTCACCGGGCTCGGCGGCATCGGCGCCCGCCATGGCGGCGCTGCGCACCCGATCCCGCACGAGCCCGCGGAAGACGGGATCGGCCGTGTACTGCGCGATGCCGAGGCCGCGCGTGAACGGCAGGTACGCGAGGTCGAGGTCGCGGGTGCGCCAGCCCAGCAGGTGCGTGTCGAGGGTGATCACGATCGCCTCGCACCCCGAGGCCTCGGCCCGGCCGATCAGCGACCGGTTGAGCTCCTCCGAGGCCGACCAGTACAGCTGGAACAGCCGGTCGCCGTTGGGCGCGGCATCCCACACCCGCTCCATCGCATACGAGGCCTGATTGCTCAGCGTGTAGGGGACACCTGCGGATGCCGCGGCGCGCGCGACGGCGAGGTCGGCGTCGGGGTGGGCGAGCTCCATCACCCCGAGCGGCGCCAGCAGCAGCGGCGTCTCGCGGCGACGTCCGAGGAAGTCGATCGACAGATCGCGGCTCGACACGTCACGCAGCGGCCGCGGCCACACCTCCCACGCGTCGAAGGCGGCACGGTTGGCGGCCACAGTCCGCTCGGCGCCCGCACCGCCGGCGAGGTAGGCGAAGGCCTCGGCGCTCAAGGCACGACGTGCGGCGGCCTCGAGCTGCAGCGGGTCCACCGGCACGCGCGGCGTCTGGCCGCTGATGCCGGCACGGTAGATGTGCGACTGGGTGCGGCGGGAGATGCCGCGGGCGGCCGCGGCGGGGTCTTCGGGAGCGACGGTGCTCATCC
Organism: Microbacterium sp. zg-Y818; assembly: GCF_030246905.1. Classification (NCBI taxonomy): domain Bacteria; kingdom Bacillati; phylum Actinomycetota; class Actinomycetes; order Micrococcales; family Microbacteriaceae; genus Microbacterium; species Microbacterium sp. zg-Y818. Next base: position 2,968,297 of record NZ_CP126741.1, read on the forward strand.
CCACACCCTATGGGGCGGTCGCCGCTCGCCCGGCGGCGCCCGCGCCCGCGCCGCCTACCGCCGCAGGGTCTCCCGGGCGACGGTGAAGTCCGCCAGCGCCACCGGATCGATCTCGATCCCGATGCCCGGGCCCGTCGGCACCCGCACGTGGCCGTCCTCGAGCACGATGGGGTCGGTCACGATGTCGCGCGGGTAGAACCGGTCCGACGCCGAGACATCGCCGGGCAGCGTGAAGCCCGGCAGGGCGGCGAGCGCCGCGTTCGCGGCCCGGCCGATGCCGGTTTCGAGCATGCCGCCGCACCACACCGGGATGTCGGCGCCCCGGCAGAGGTCGTGGATGGCGACGGCCTCGAGGTAACCGCCGACCCTGCCGGCCTTGATGTTGATGACGGAGGCCGCGCCCAGCCCCCGCGCGTCCTGCGCGGCCTTGAGCGAGACGATCGATTCGTCCAGACACAGGGGCGTGCGCAGTCGCTCGGCGAGCACGGCGTGGTCGACGAGGTCGTCTTCCTGCAGGGGCTGCTCGATCAGCAGCAGGTCGAAGCGGTCGAGCTCGACGAGCGTGTCGACGTCGGCCAGCGTGTACGCCGAGTTGGCGTCGACCTGCAGCGGGATCGTGCCGAAAGCGTCACGCACCGCCGCGGTGTCGGCGATGTCGCGACCGGGCTTGATCTTGATCTTGATGCGCAGGTAGCCGGCGTCGAGGTACTCCGCGACGGCGTCGACGAGGGCAGCTGGGTCGTGCTGGATCCCCACCGACACCCCGCTGGGCACCCGGTCGCGCACCGCGCCGAGGTACTCGGCCAGCGCCCGGCCCTGTGCGCGCAGACTCGCGTCGAGCACCGCCAGCTCCAGCCCTGCCTTCGCCATGCGGTGCCCCCTGAAGGGCTCGAGGATGCCGGCGATCTGCTCCGGCGCGATGACGTGGCTGTCCAGCAGCGCCGGCGCGAGCCACCGCAGCGTCACGTCCCACGCCCCCTGCGTGTACTCGCTCGAGTACAGCGGAGCCGCCTGCGTGACGATCTCGCCCCAGCCGTCGCCGTCGGCCGTCAGCGCCCGCACGACGATCACCTCCCGCTCGGACTCGGTGCCGAACGAGGTGGTGAACGGCGAGACGAGCGGCATCCGCAGCACGCGCAGCTCGATGCCTTCGAGGGCGACGGATGCCGCGGGCGTGGCGATGGGCATGCGCACAGGCTAGCCGCGTCGGCTCAGCCGGTGAAGCCGCGCACCCGTCCGGCCGAGCCGCGTCGTCAGGCCCGCACGAACAGGTACCCGCGGTCGGGGTCGAACCCGCCGACGACGAGCCCGGATGCCGCCTGCTCGGCGAACTGCTCGCGCACGCGGCGCCGCCAGACCGCCGCCTCCGCGGGGGCTTCCCGGCGCAGGCCCTCGATGTCGCGGGGCACCGCGACGGTCGCCACCACGTCGCCCGGGTCGGGTGCGGCGGCGGGAGCGGCGAGCGCCCACGACGCCATCAGCCGGTCGGTCTCGTCGCCCCGGTTCAGGCCGTCGTCCATGGGGCCGTACTGGTCGATGAGGTACTCCGTGACCCGCGCGCCGAGCACGACGAGGTTGAAGTAGGCGTTGCGGGCCACCAGCGGGTCGAAGGTCCAGGTGATGTGGCCGACGTCGTGCGCGAAGGCCCACGTGCGCTGGTGCGCCTTGAGCAGCCGCCCGAACCCCCGGCCCTGGTACTCGGGGAGCACCCCGGTGACGTGCGAGTGCATCGAGCGCTCGGCGGGGGCGGCGAAGAACGCCACCGACGCGCCGATGATGCGATCGCCGTCATAGAGGCCCACGGCGTAGTTGCCCGAGTGCGCGAGGGCGCGCAGCAGATTCGGCGGCATGGCGTCGTCATCGCCGCCCCAGACGTCCGAGAGCACGCGGGCGGCATCGAACACCTGGGCCACGGTCTCGAGCGCGCGGATCTCGATGCCGGCGGGCACGGTGAGCTGATCGAGGTCGGCCATGCCCACACCCTACGACTCCACGCCGGTACGTCCGGAACCGGCGATACCCTGGACCGATGGGCCGGGACGAGGACGTACGCAGACGCCTCACCCGCATGCCCCGCCAGGGCGCCATCGTTGCCGTGCTGGCCCTGGCCGGCCTGGCATCGTCGTTCATGTTCACCCTCGTGGTGCCGATCCAGGCGAAGCTGCCGGAGCTGCTCAACGCCAGCCGCGAGGACACCGCGTGGGTGGTGACCGCGACGCTGCTGGCGGCAGCGGTGGTCACGCCGATCGCGGGGCGCCTGGGCGACATGTACGGGAAGCGCCGCATCGTGCTGGTGCTGCTGGGCGTGCTGGTGCTCGGCTCGGTCGTCGCCGCGCTGTCGGGCGAGATCATCGGGGTGATCATCGGCAGGGCCCTGCAGGGCGCTGTCACCGGCGTCGTGCCGCTGGCGATCTCGATCCTGCGTGACGTGCTGCACGAAGACCGGGTGGATGCCGCGATCGCCCTCATCAGCGCGACGATGGGCGTGGGCGGTGCTCTCGGCATGCCGCTGAGCGCTCTGGTGACGCAGTACAGCGACTGGCACGCCCTGTTCTGGCTGGCCGCCGGCATGGGGGTCGTGGTCTTCGTGCTGGTGGTGTGGATCGTGCCGGTGAGCGTGCTGCGCACGGCGGGCCGTTTCGACTACGTCGGCGCCGCGGGACTCGCGGTCGGCCTCACCGGCGTGCTGCTGGCGGTCTCGCGCGGCAACGAGTGGGGCTGGACGTCGCCGGCCGTCCTCGCGTGCGGGCTGGGCGGGCTCGCGGTGCTGCTGGTCTGGGGCTGGTACGAACTGCGCATCGCCGAGCCGCTGCTGGACCTGCGGGTGGCTGCCCGCCGTCCGGTGCTGCTCACCAACATCGCCTCTCTCGCGATGGGGTTCTCGCTCTTCGCCTCGAACGTGGCCTACCCGCAGCTGCTGGAGCTGCCGGCCCCTGCGGGTTTCGGACTGTCGCTGCTCGCCGCCAGCCTCGTCATCGCGCCGGCGGGCCTGGTGATGATGGTGCTGTCGCCCTACTCGGGGCGGGTGGCGCGCACCGTCGGCCCTCGGCTGCTGCTGATCCTCGGGGCGATCGCCCTCATCGTCGCGTACGGGTTCACGCTGCTGTTCTCCTCCGAGGTGTGGCACATCCTGGTGGCCAATCTGCTGGTGGGCGTCGGGATCGGCTTCGGCTACGCCAGCATGCCGATGCTCATCATGCGCAGCGTGCCGCAGAGCGAGACGGGCGCCTCCAACGGCCTGAACGCACTGTTCCGCTCGCTCGGCACCAGCACGGCTGCTGCCGTGATCGCCGCGGTGCTGGCGAGCCTGTCGGTCACGCAGGGCGGCGTGCAGGTGCCGACGGCGGCGGCGTTCGACGTGGCGTTCTTGCTGGGCGGCGCCGCCGCGGTGGTGGCCCTGGTGCTCGCTCTGTTCATCCCGCAGCGCCCTGCACGCGAACCCCATCCCTCTCTGCCGCAGTGAGGTCTACCCTGGGCCAATGAGCGCGAACGAGCCGGCCCAGGTCCCCGTCGGGCCTCCCACGGGCCCCATCGAGACCGCCGCGGAAGACGCCGGCGACCGCGACACCCGCTTTTTCGGGCAGCCCCGGGCGCTGGCGCACATCTTCGGCGTGGAGATGTGGGAGCGGTTCAGCTTCTACGGCATGCAGGGCATCCTGCTCATCTACCTGTACTACTCCGCCACCGACGGCGGGCTGGGGCTCGACCGCGCCGTGGCTGCCGGCATCGTGGGCGCATACGGCGGCTCGGTCTACCTCTCGACCATCCTCGGGGCGTGGATCGCCGACCGCATCCTCGGCTCCGAGCGGGTGCTCTTCTACAGTGCGATCGTCATCGTCGCCGGTCACGTCGCCCTCGCCCTCATCCCCGGATTCCTCGGGGTCGGCGTCGGACTCATCCTCATCGCGCTGGGATCGGGCGGCCTCAAGGCCAACGCCACGAGCGTGGTGGGAACGCTGTACCGGCGGGACGACCCCCGACGGGATGCCGGGTTCTCGCTGTTCTACCTCGGCATCAACCTCGGCGCGCTGGCCGGCCCGCTGCTGACGGGTCTGCTGCAGGCCTCGCTGGGGTTCCATTGGGGCTTCGGGCTGGCTGCCGTCGGAATGGCGCTGGGGCTGCTGCAGTACTCTTTCGGGCGCCGGTCGCTCCCCGAGGCGGCACGCCACGTCGCCAACCCGCTCCCCCGCAACCGCTACGCGCTGGTCGGCGGCATCGCCGCGGCGGCGGTGGTGCTCATCGTCGTGCTGGTGCTCGTCGGGGTGATCCGCCCCGAGAACCTGTCTCTCATCGTCATCATCACCACGGTCGGCGCCACGATCGCCTACTTCGTCGTGATCCTCTCGAGCCGCAGCATCGACGCCGTCGAGCGCAGCCGGGTGTTCGCGTTCGTGCCGCTGTTCATCACGTCGGTGGCGTTCTGGTCGCTGTACCAGCAGCAGTTCACCGTCGTGACGATCTACGCCGACGTGAAGCTCAACCGCGACCTCTTCGGCTGGGAGATGCCGGTGCCGTGGGTGCAGTCGATCAACCCGATCTTCATCATCGTGCTCTCGGGTGTCTTCGCGTGGCTGTGGACGAAGCTCGGCACGCGGCAGCCCTCGACCCCGGTGAAGTTCGGTCTGGGCGTCATCATCATGGGCGCGGCGTTCCTGCTGTTCCTCCCGTTCGCCGGGGGCGGCGCCGGCTCCACACCGCTGTTGGCGATGATCGGCATCCTGCTGGTGTTCACCGTCGCCGAGCTGCTGCTGTCGCCGGTGGGTCTGTCGGTGACGACCAAGCTCGCCCCGGCGCGCTTCCACACCCAGATGGTCGCCCTGTTCTTCCTGTCGGTGGCGCTGGGCACGGCCATCTCGGGGCTGCTGGCGGAGTACTACGATCCCGACAACGAGGTGCCGTATTTCTCGGTCCTCGGGTTCATCGCGATCGGTGTCGGCGTGCTGCTGCTGATCTTCGTGAAGCCGGTGCTGGCGCTCATGAAGGGCGTGCGCTGAGCGCAGGCGTCAGCGTTCGAGCACCACGGCGAGCCCCTGGCCGACGCCGATGCAGATCGCGGCGACCGCCACGCCCCCGCCGCGCCGCTTCAGCTCGTGCGCGGCGTGACCGATGATGCGACCGCCCGAGGCGCCGAGCGGATGACCGATCGCGAGGGCCCCGCCGTGGATGTTGAGCTTTGCGGGGTCGAGGTCGGGCCAGCCGGCCAGGCACGCGAGCGACTGCGACGCGAAGGCCTCGTTGAGCTCGACGACATCGACGTCCGCCCAGGTCTTGCCGGCCTTCGCGAGCGCCTTGTTCGCCGCCTCGATGGGGGCGATGGGGAAGTCATCGGGATCGACGCCGTGCGCGGCCCGCGCGGCGATGCGCGCGAGCGGCTCGCCCTGCACCGCACCCTCGGCGGCGAGCAGCACCGCTGAGGCGCCGTCGTTGATCGACGACGAGTTGCCCGCCGTCACGGTGCCATCGGCGGCGAACAGGGGGGTGAGCCCCGCGAGCTTGTCCACGGAGGTGTCCGAGCGGATCCCCTCATCGCGCGCGAGTTCTGCTCCGGCCACCTGCACGATCTCCGGATCGTAGACACCCGCCTCCCAGGCCTGGGCGGCCAGATGATGCGACCGCGCGGCGAAGGCATCCTGCGCGTCGCGGGAGATCCCCCATTCGCGGGCGATCTTCTCCGCCGATTCGCCGTTGCTGATCGTCCACGGCGTCGGCAGCGCCCGGTTGACCATGCGCCACCCGATCGAGGTGTTCCACATCGTCTGGTTGCCCACCGCCGGCCACGGCTTGGGGGATTTCTCCACGACGAACGGGGCGCGGCTCATCGACTCGACGCCGCCGGCGAGCACGACGTCGGCGTCTCCCGTCTCGATCGCCCGCGCGCCCTGGATGACCGCTTCGACCGACGACGCGCACAGCCGGTTGACGGTCACCCCGGTGACAGACGTGGGAAAGCCCGCCAGCAGCGCCGCGAACCGCGCGACGTTGCGGTTGTCCTCGCCCGCCTGGTTCGCGTCGCCGAAGATGACGTCCGCGATGCGGGCGGGGTCCAGCCCGGTGCGCTGCACGGTCGCTCGCATGACGACCGCGGCCAGGTCGTCGGGCCGTACCCCGGCCAGCGCGCCCCCGGCGCGGCCGAAGGGCGTGCGCACGGCGTCGTAGATGAATGCAGCGCTCATGAGCGTCCTTCCCCCCGGCCATCGGCCATCGCCAGCCCGGTGACCGCAGCGAGCCAGGCCACAGTGGTGTCGCCGAACAGCTCCCGCACGGCGAAGCCTGCGTCGGTGACGTCGAAGACGGCGTGATCGGTGTACACCCGCGTGACGCATGCGACCCCGGTGAGCGGGTACGTGCAGGACGACACGAGCTTGGGCTCGCCCTGCTTGGTAAGCAGATCGGTCATGACGTAGACGCTCTTCGCCCCGATCGCGAGGTCCATGGCTCCGCCGACGGCGGGGATCGCGCCCGGTGCGCCGGTGGACCAGTTGGCGAGGTCCCCCGACTGCGACACCTGGAACGCCCCCAGCACACAGACGTCGAGGTGACCCCCGCGCATCATCGCGAACGAGTCCGCGTGGTGGAAGTAGGCGGCACCGGCAAGCGCGGTCACCGGCTGCTTGCCCGCGTTGATCAGGTCGGGGTCGATGAGGTCGGACTCGGGCGCCCCGCCCATGCCCAGCAGCCCGTTCTCGGTGTGCAGGATGATCTCCTGGTCGGGCGACAGGTAGTTCGCCACGAGCGTCGGGGCGCCGATCCCGAGGTTGACGTACGCCCCCTCGGGGATGTCGGCGGCGATCCGTGCCGCAAGGGCGTCCCTCGTGAGACCGGTCATCGCCGACCCTCCGCCTCGTCGGCCCGCGGACGGCCCTCGACGTCGACGCCGCCCACGAACGCACCCCCGCGCAGCCAGGGCCGCCAGCCGACCGCGACGACGCGGTCGACGAAGATGCCGGGGGTGACGACCCGCTCCGGATCGATGTCGCCCAGCGGCACCACCTCATCCACCTGCGCGATCGTGGTCGTCGCAGCTGTGGCCATGATGGGGCCGAAGTTGCGTGCCGTCTCGCGGTACACGAGGTTCCCCCAGCGGTCGCCCTGCAGCGCGGAGATGAGCGCGAAGTCCGCGCGGATCGGATACTCCAGCACGTACTGCCGCCCGTCGATCTCGCGCTGCTCCTTGCCCTCGGCGAGTTGCGTGCCCACGCCTGTCGGGGTGAAGAACGCGCCGACGCCGGCGCCCGCGGCCCGGATGCGCTCGGCGAGATTGCCCTGGGGCACGAGTTCGAGTTCGATCCGGCCGGCGCGGTGCAGCTCGTCGAAGACCCAGGAGTCGTGCTGCCGCGGGAACGAGCACACGATGCGGCGCACCCGCCCCGCCGCCAGCAGCGCCGCGAGGCCGGTGTCACCGTTGCCGGCGTTGTTGTTGACGATCGTGAGGTCTGTGGCGCCCTGCGCGATGAGCGCGTCGATGAGCTCCACCGGCTGACCGGCCCGACCGAAGCCGCCGATCATGACCGTCGCGCCGTCCGGGATGCCGGCGACGGCGGCGACGACGTCGGGCACGGTCTTGTCGATCACTGCTGCCCCTCGTCGCCCGTGGCGCGCCCGTCCGCGACCTCTTCGCCGAACACCTCCGACGCGATGCGGAATGCGGTGTTGGCGGCGGGGACCCCGGAGTAGACCGCCGACTGCAGGATCACCTCTCGGATCTCGTCGACGGTGAGCCCGTTGCGCACCGCGGCGCGCAGGTGCATCGCGAGTTCCTCCTGATGGCCGTGCGCGATGAGCGAGGACAGCACGGCGATCGAGCGGGAGCGGCGGTCGAGGCCCGGCCGCGACCAGACGTCCCCCCAGGCGACGCGGGTGATGAAATCCTGCCAGTCGGCGGTCAGCTCCGTCGTCGCGGCGGTCGCCCGGTCGACGTGCTCATCCGACAGCACGGCGCGGCGCACCGTCATGCCGTTGTCGTAGCGCTCCTGGTCGCTCAGTCCCTCACCCCGCGGTCTGGTCATCGCGTCCCCTTGCTGTCGAAGAACTCCACGAGCACCCGGGCCATGTCTTCCGGCTGCTCGGCGGGCGGCAGATGCGCGGCATCCGCGATGCGCGCGATGCGGCCCTGCGGCACCCCGTCGGCGATCTCGCGGGCCTTGGCCTCGGGTGCGACGGCGTCGAATTCGCCCCACACCGCCAGCACCGGCGTCTCGATCCGGCCGAGCTCGGCGCGCACGTCGTATGCGGCCAGCGCTTCGCAACAGCGGGCGTACGACTCGTCGTCGGTGTCCTGCAGGGCGTGCAGCAGTCGGCCAGACAGCTCGGGCTCCCGCGCGACCGAGTCGGGGGCGAACCAGCGCTGCGCCGACGCGATGATGATGCTCGACGTGCTCTCGGTGCGCACCTTGGCGGCGCGGGCGTGCCACCCGTCCGCATCACCGAGCTGAGCACCCGAGGCGATGATGGCCGCCGCGCGCACGGCATCCGCATGCCGAAGCAGCAGCTCCAGCCCGGTCGCACCGCCCAGCGAGACTCCGGCGTAGAAGAACGGGGCGGTGGAGACCTCGCGCACGGCCGCGACGACCGCGTCGGCGAGGTCGGCGACGGTGAACGCGGCGGATGCCGGTGCCGACCGGCCGTGCCCCGGCAGATCCCACGTGAGCACCCGATGCCCCTCCGCGAGGGCCGGGATGGCCTTCTCCCAGAGGATGCCGGTGGTCCCCAGCGACGGCCCCAGCACCAGCAGCGGCGCAGCTTCGGGCCCGACGGGGGTGGACAGGGCGACGACAGGGCGGGTCACGACGGCTCCTCGGGGGACGCGGCACGGGAAACGGCGGCGTCGACGAGCGAATCGGCGAGGCCCAGGTAGCCTGCCGGGTCGAGCAGCTGGGCGACGTCGAGGTCGGCCCCCGCGGCACCGGCGGCGGCCGTCACGAGGTCGGCGAGCGGCTCGCCGGCGCCGGCACGGGCGAGGAGATCGGCCGTGGCATCGGTCCCGAGCAGCGGCGTCAGCACCAGGGCCACCCGCTCAGCGAGGATGAGCCCCTCGGTCATCGCGAGGTTGCGCGCGGCGGCCGACGGGGCGATTCGCAGACCCGCGACGAGGCCGGCCGTGGTCGCGGCCGCACCGCGACCGAGCCGCAGCAGCTCGCGCAGCGCCGGCCACTCGGCATGCCACGCGCCGTCGGGGCGCTCATCGACCGCGAGCGCGGCGGCGGTGTGGAGCGTGGCGGACAGGTGCGGTGCCCGCAGCGCCGCCGAGCGCACCAGCACGGCGGCGGCCGGGTTGCGCTTGTGCGGCATGGCGCTGGATCCGCCGCCCGACCCTTCGGCGAGTTCGCCGATCTCCGTTCGGCTGAGGGTGACGACGTCGCCCGCGATCACGCCCAGCGCATCGGTGGCCTGCGTGAGCGCATCGCCGAGTTCGGTGACCGGCCACCGGGTGGTGTGCCAGGGGGCGTCGGGCGCGGCGAGGCCGAGTTCCGCCGCGAACGCGCCGGGGAGCCCGCTCGCCGCGGCGACACCGCCGACCTCGACGAACGAGGCGAGCGTGCCGCCGGCGCCCCCCAGCTGTGCGGGGAGCTCACCGAGCACGCCGGCGAGCCGTGACCGGGCGCGGGTGATGCCACCCAGCCATGTCGCAAGGCGCAACCCGATCGTCGTCGGCACGGCGTGCTGCCCGAGGGTGCGCGCGACGGCCACGTCGCCGCGGTGCGCGGCGGCGCGCGCCGCGAGCTGCGACTCGATGGCCTCGAGGTCGGCCACGATCTGACCGCCGGCACGCCGGGCGGTGAACATGAGCGCGGAATCGACGATGTCCTGGCTCGTCGCGCCGCGGTGCACCCACTCGGCGGCCTCGGCGGGGACGCGCTGCTTCAGCGCCCCGACGAGCGGGATCACGGGATTGCCGCCGGCGCGGGCAGCGACGGCGAGGTCGGCGGCGGAGAGCCACGAGGTCTCTGGCAGGCCGGGCTCGTCAGGGGACGGCTGCGCCCCGAGCGCGTCGGCGATGGCGTCTGCCAGCACGCTGGGCGCGGCGCCGACCCGCGCCCAGGCGCGCGCGAGTGCGACCTCGGCCGCCACCAGCGCCGCGAGCACCGCGGCATCCGAGGTGTCCTGGTCGTACCCGGCCGTCACGGGCGAGAGCAGCCCGACATCGAACGGGACGGGTGCGTCAGAAGACAAGGAAGACGGTCTCCTTCTCCCCCTGCAGCCGGATGTCGTGGTGGAGGTTGCCGTCGGGGGTGCGCGACGCGATGAGCGTAGCGCGCTCGTCGGGTGCGAGCGAGCGCAGCAGCGGGTCGGCATCCAGCGCCGCCTGGTCGTCCGGCAGGTAGATGCGCGTGTGCAGCTTGTCGGGCAGGCCCCGGGCGTAGACGATCGCGGCGATGAAGGGCGCCTTGCCCGCTGCGGCGCCCGGGTTGCGCGTCCAGAACTCGTAGTGGCCCTCGTCGTCGGTGAAGGTGCGCCCGAAACCGGTGAACGTGTGGTCGTCGCGGCGAAACGCGCCGCGTGCGGTCGGGATGGTGCCGTCCTGGTCGGCGCCCCAGATCTCGACGAACGAGTCGGGGATCGGGTTGCCGTCCCCGTCGAACACCGTGCCGGCGAGCAGGATCGCCCCCGGCGAGTGCGGGAAGGCGACCTCGTGCATCTTGGCGTACTCGACGCCGTAGGCGAAGAAGGGACCAACGGTCTGGCCGGGGCTGGGGACGTGGGTGCGCTCGGGGACGGTCATGCGTCGTGCTCCTCCGGCTCGAACCACGTGGCATCCGGACCGTCGACGACGATGTCGAAGCGGTAGCCGGTTGACCACTCGGGTGATGTCAGGTCGTGGTCGTAGACGCCGACCAGGCGATCGCGGTCGCTCTGACGCCAGATCGTGTTGTAGATCGGGTCCAGGGCGAACAGCGGGTCTCCGGGGAAGTACATCTGCGTCACGAGGCGGTGCGTGAACGAGGATCCGAAGACCGAGAAATGGATGTGGGCCGGACGCCACGCGTTGACGTGGTTCTTCCACGGGTACGGACCAGGCTTGATCGTGGTGAACAGGTACTCGCCGGCGTCGTTCGTGATCGCACGGCCCGCACCGGTGAAGTTCGGGTCCAGCGGCGCCGGGTGCTGGTCGCGCTGGTGGATGTAGCGGCCGGCGGAATTGGCCTGCCAGATCTCGATGAGCTGGTTGCGCAGCGGGCGGCCCCAGGAGTCGCGCAGGGTGCCTCGCACCGTCATCCGCTCGCCGAGCGGCTCACCGGTGTGCTGCAGCGTGAGGTCGGACTCGATCGCCGCGACATCACGTTGCCCGAACGCGGGTGAGACCAGCTCGATCGTCTCGGGATCGACGAGCTTCGGGTTCTTCGTCGGGTGGCGCAGGATGGTGGAACGGTACGGCGGGAAGTCGCGCATCGTGGCCGGCAGGGCCTCGCCCGCCGCCTCACGCGCCGCGTATTCGCCGTGCCGATCGCGGATCTCACGGGTGATCTCGTCCTGCGTCACCTGGTCGGGCGAGGCGAGCAGCGTCTCGGGCGCGGCGGCTGTGGTCTCGGTCATGGGTCTCCTTCGACGCCGTGAAGTCAGCTCGTCCCATCGTCGCGCGCGTCGGCCGACACCGGAATTCATCTCCCATTGAACGAGAACCCCTCTCTGCGCATGTGCCACACTCGGGCCATGGCGAACTCCCCGTCCGGTGAATCGAGCATCGATCGGCTCGTGCGCATCCTCGAGACGTTCACCCCCACCCGCACCGTGCAGACGACGGCGGAGATCGGTCGCCGCGCGGGACTGCCGAGCTCGACGGCGCACCGCGTGGTGGGAGAGCTGGCCGCAGCCGGACTGCTCGAGCGTGACGAGAACCGCCGCGTGCGCGTCGGGATGCGCCTGTGGGAGCTGGCCACGCGGTCCTCATCGGCGCTGCGGCTGCGCCAAGCGGCGCTGCCCTTCATGGAACGCGTGCAGTCGCGTGTGCGAGAGCACACCCAGCTGGCCATCCTCGAGCAGGACGAGGCGCTGTTTCTGGAGCGCCTCAGCGGCGCCGAGTCCGGGGCGAACATCACGCGGGTGGCGGGGCGGCTTCCCCTTCACGCATCCAGCTCGGGGCTCGTGCTGCTGGCGTTCGGCGGCGCGGCGTTGCAGGAGCGGGTGCTCGCCGGCCCCCTGCTCGCGCTGACCCGCGAGACGCTGGTGGACCCGGCAGCCGTGCGCCGCAAGCTCGCCGAGGTGCGCACGCTCGGCCACGCGATCGCCCCGGGGTACATCGAGGACGTCTCCACCGGCATCGCCGTGCCGCTCCTGGACGAGACCGGCCACGTCGTCGCGGCACTGTCGGTGGTCGTGCCGCGCGGGGCGGAGTCGGAGTTCGCCGTCGTCGAGCTGCAGCGCGCGGCACGCGACATCGAGCGCTCCCTCGGGTACCGGCGGTAGCGCGACCGTCTCCCGTTGAACGGGACTGTGCCGGTGCGGATCCGCGCCCGGGCCCACGATGGGCTCTGTCATCCGCCGAAGGAGCCGTCATGACCACCACCGTCACGCGTACCCGCGTCGCCATCGTCGGGGCAGGTCCCGCCGGGCTCGTGCTTTCGCACCTGCTCGCCGAGGCGGGCATCGATTCCGTCGTCATCGACCAGCGCTCCCGCGAAGACATCGAGACCACGGTGCGTGCCGGCATCCTGGAGCAGGGCACGGTGGAGCTGCTGCGCCGCATCGATCCCGGCACACGCGTTGACACCGTCGGGCGACGCCACGACGGCATCGAGCTGTGGTTCGAGGGCGAGGGACATCGCATCGATTTCGCGGCGCTCGTGGGGCGGGGGGTGTGGCTGTACCCGCAGCACGAGGCGCTGAAGGATCTGCTCGCGCTGCGATTGGCGGCGGGGCAGGATCTGCGGTTCGGGGTGACCGCCTCGCACGTCGCGGGCATCGACACCGATCGGCCGCGAGTGGTGGCGACGGATGCCGCAGGCGGCGTGACCGAGATCGACGCGGACTTCGTGGTCGGCGCCGACGGCTCCCGCAGCGTCGTGCGCACGGCGGTCACGGGTGCTGCAGCGAGCGGGTACTTCCGCGAATACCCCTTCGCCTGGTTCGGCATCCTGTGCGAAGCGCCGCCGAGCTCCGCGGAGCTGATCTACTCGAACTCCGACCACGGCTTCGCCCTCATCAGCCAGCGCAGCCCCACGGTGCAGCGCATGTACTTCCAGTGCGACCCCGACGCCGACCCCGACGCGCCGTCGCAGGACCAGATCTGGGGGATGCTGCAGGAACGCGTGCCCGGAACGATGCTCGAACAGGGTCCGATCTTCCAGCGTGACGTGCTGCGGTTCCGCAGCTTCGTCGCGCGTGAACTGCTGCGCGGCCGGGCGGCGCTCGTCGGCGACGCGGCGCACACCGTGCCGCCGACCGGGGCCAAGGGGATGAACCTCGCCGTGGCCGACGTCGTGCTGCTCGCCGAGGCGCTCCGCGCCCTGCTGGTCGAAGCGGACGCGGGACTGATCGACACGTACGCCGAGCGGGCGCTGCGGCGCATCTGGAAGGCGCAGCACTTCTCGTGGTGGATGACGAACATGCTGCACGTGGCCCCCGATGCCGCCGACTTCGACCGACGGCGCCAGATCGGCGAGCTGCGCAGCGTGGTCGAGTCCGACGGCGGGCGCGCCTACCTCGCCGAGGCTTACACCGGCTGGCCGTTGGACCGCTGACCCCGGGAATCCGGCCCTCCGCCGTCGCCCCGGTATAGTCCCGTGTCCATGGGACCCGATCGCTCGCCGACACGACGCGACGCGTCGATCGGCCTGATCACGGCGTTCTTCCTGATCGCGGCGAACATGCGCCCGACGATCACCGCCGTCGGTCCCCTGCTCGCGCAGATCGGCGACGGCACGGGCCTCGCACCCGGCACGCTGGGGCTCCTCGCCTCGGTGCCGCTGGTCACCTGGGCGCTGTTCTCCCCGCTCGCGCACGACCTGTCGCACCGGTTCGGAATGTCCCGCGTCATGCTCGTCTCGCTCGTGCTGCTGGCCGTGGGCACGATCGTCCGCTCCCTCCCGGGACCGACGGCGAGCCTGTGGATCGGCGCCGCCCTCATCGGCATCGCCCTGGCGATCGTGAACGTGCTCATGCCCGCCATCGTCAAGCGGGAGTTCCCGCAGCGCATCGCGGCGATGACGGCGGTGTACTCGGCTCTGCTCGGGGGGTTCGGCGCGGTCGCGTCGGGAGCCGCCGTGCCGATCTCGCAGTGGCCGTGGCCGCAGGACCCCGCCGGATGGCGGTTCTCGCTGCTGGTCACCGGCGGCGCCCTGCTCCCCTTCGCGATCGCCGCGTGGGCATGGGCGGCGCGCGGCCCGGCGGGCGTCACCGCCCCCGCGCACACCCGGGGCAACGGCGGCAGGCGGCCGCCGACGGGCATCTGGACCGACCGCACAGCGTGGCTCGTCGCCGGGTACATGGGGACGCAGGCGTCGGTGTTCTACATGCTGGTCACGTGGCTCGCCCCGCTGTCGGTGTCGACCGGGCGCTCACCGATCGTCGCCGGGTTCGATGTGATGCTCTACCAGCTGTTCTCGATCGCCGGGTCGCTCATCCTCCCGCTGCTGCTGCGCCGCAGCGGCTTCCGCGCACGCGTCCCGGCGCTGATCCCGACCCTCGCGATCGCCGGCATCCTCGGGCTCATTGTCGCGCCGGGCCTCGTGGCACTGTGGGCGCCGTGTCTCGGTCTGTCGTCGGGGGCCTCGCTGGGCATGACCATGACGCTGATGGCCCAGCGCGCCCGCGACCACCACACTGCGGCGGCGCTGTCGGGCATGGCGCAGTCGGTGGGCTACCTGATCGCCGCGACCGGACCCGTCGTGTTCGGCTGGCTCCACGACCTCACGGGTGCCTGGTTCGCCTCCCTCGCGCTGCTGCTGGCGGTGCTCGCCGGCCAGTGCATCATCGGCGTCTTCGCCGGGCGAGAGCGCTTCGTGCTCGATCGCTGAGGCGGCGACCTCAGCCCGCGTCGACCGCGACGGGGTCCTCGGCGATGCCGCGCAGCAGCGCGGTGAGCTGTTCGCGCTCGTCAGGGTCGAGAGCACCGAAGCTCTCGGCCTCGGCGGCCTGCACGGCGGCGCGGGCAAGGCGGTGCGTCTCACGACCCGCGGCCGTCGCCACCACGACGTTGGCCCGGCGATCGTTGGGGTCGGACTCCCGGCGGGCGAGCGCACGCGATTCGAGGTCGTCCACGAGGGCGACGATCTGGCTGGGGTCCAGCCGCAGGAACTCCGACAGCTCCCGCTGGGTCGGCCGCGCCCCGTCGGCGACGAGCGAGAGCACCGAATAGGACCGCACCTTCAGCTCGTATCCGGCCAGCGCACGGTTGGCTCCAGCCACCGAGCGGGCGTTGGCGCGCGCGAGCAGAAACGCCATATCCCCACCGACGGAGGTTCCCCAGAGGCGCTCGATACCGGTCGGCGGCCGCCCGTGCTCGGGCGACGGAGAGGGGGAGGCCATGCCTGAATCCTATCCGGCCGATGCTGGACCTCTCAAATCATTGACACTTTCAATGATGTGGAGTTTCATGTGACGCAACCGAAGGAGCTTCAATGTCACTCGAAGGCAAAGTCGCCATCGTCACCGGATCGGGCCGCGGGCTGGGCCTGGCTTACGCACAGGAGCTGGCCCGCCAGGGCGCCGCGGTCGTGGTGAACGACGTGGCGGAGGACGTCGCGGCCCGGGCCGTGGCATCCATCGTCGACGCCGGGGGCCGGGCGACCGCCGTGGTGGCCGCGGTCGGCCCCACCCAGACGGCGCAGCAGCTCGTGAAGGCGGCCGTCGACACGTACGGGGGGCTGGACATCGTCGTGACGAATGCCGGGGTGCTGCGAGACACCGTGCTGTGGAAGATGAGCGATGACGACTTCGACGTCGTGATCGACGTGCATCTGCGCGGCACCTTCACCTGCGTGCGCGAAGCGGTGACCTACATGCGCGCCAACTCCGTCCCGGGGCGCGTCATCTGCATCGGCTCCCCCACCGGCCAGCGAGGCAACTTCGGGCAGACCAACTACGCCGCCGCCAAGGCGGGGATCGCCGGCATGGTGCGCACCTGGGCGCTCGAGTTGAAGAAGGCCGGGATCACCGCGAACACCGTCATCCCGGTCGCCGCCACCGCGATGACCGCCACGGTGCCGTACTTCGCCGCCGCAGTATCCGCCGACGCCGCCGGCGAGCAGATGCCGCCGTTCTTCCGCCACGACCTCGGCTTCGGCACAGCAGACGACGTCGCCGGACTCATCGCCTATCTGGCATCGGATGCCGCAGCGGGCATCACCGGCCAGGCCATCGGCGTCGGCGGCGATCGCCTGCAGGTGTGGTCGCACCCCGAGCCCGTCGTGACGGCGTACCGGGAGGGCGGCTGGACGTTCGATGCGCTCGTCGAATCGGGCGAGGTGCTGCTCGCCGGCAATCTGCAGGGCGTGGGCGAACAGTTCCCACCCCTGCCGGAAGAGCTCCAGCAGCCCGCACCCACCGCCTGACCCCGTCCCTTCGGGGCCGGCACACCCTCGCAACGGAGCGATGATGACCCGGTACAGTCCCGCGATCGACATCGATGCGATCACTGCGATCGATGTCCACGTGCACGTCGAGATCGACGCGCACGGACACTCGTCGCTGCCGGAGGACCTCACCGAGGCTGCGGCGAAGTACTTCGCCACCGACGGACCGAGCCCCGACCTCGACGCGATCGCGGCCTACTACCGCGAACGCCGGATGGCCGCGGTGGTGTTCACCGTGGATTCCGAGACCAACCTCGGCCACCCCGCGATCTCCAGTGCCGAGATCGCCGAGGGCGCGTCCCGCAACAACGACGTGCTCATCCCCTTCGGCTCCGTTGACCCGCGCAAGGGCGACGCGGCGATCACGCAGGCGCGCCGCCTCATCGAGGACAGCGGCGTGCGCGGGTTCAAGTTCCACCCCACCGTGCAAGGGTTCGACCCGTCGGATCCCGTGCACTTCCCGCTCTACGAGGTGCTGCAGGATGCCGGCGTCGTGGCGCTGTTCCACACCGGGCAGACCGGGATCGGCGCGGGGATGCCGGGCGGGCGGGGGTTCCGGCTGGGGCTGTCGAACCCGATGCTCCTCGACGTCGTGGCCGCCGAGCACCCCGATCTGCAGATCATCATGGCCCACCCCTCCGTGCCGTGGCAGGACGAAGCACTGTCGGTGGCGACCCACAAGCACAACACCTGGATCGACCTGTCGGGCTGGAGCCCCAAGTACTTTCCCGCCGAGCTCGTCCGCTACGCGAACTCGGTGCTCAAGCACCGCGTGCTGTTCGGATCGGACTTTCCGATGATCACCCCCGACCGGTGGATCCGCGACCTCGCGCACGCCGCGTTCAAGCCAGAGGCGCTGCCCGCGATCATGAAGGACAACGCCGTCCGGCTGCTGGGCCTCGGGGGTGACTCGTGACCATCGCCCCGACCGCGCTCGGCTACGACCCCTACGGGTTCGCAGAGACCCACCTGAGTTCTGCCGCCCGTGCGGTGCTGACCACGCTTGCGGCCGCGCTCGACCGTGACGTCACGCCGCTCATGCGCGACGCGTGGGAGACCGCGACCATGCCCGAGGGCGTGCTGGGCGTGCTCATTCCGCTGGATCTCATGAACCCCGCCGGGGTGGACGAGCGGGAGGCGACATCGTCGATGTTCTCCGGGTTCCGCACCCTGGTGCTCGCCCGTGCGGACGTCTCCGTCGCCACGCTCTACAACGCCCAGTCCGGCCTCTTCCGCGCCACCGTCGCCCTCGGCGGATCGCGCGAACAGTCGGCGCGCCTGGACGGCGCCATCCGCTCGTTCGGCCTGAAAGGCGTCTTCGCGCTGACCGAACCCGACCACGGATCCGACATCGCCGGGGGGCTGGCCACCACCGCCCGCCGAGACGGCGACACCTGGATCATCGACGGCGCGAAGCGGTGGATCGGCGGCGCGGCATCCGCGGACGTGCTGGCGGTGTTCGCCCGCGACGTGGCCGACGACGACGTGAAGGCCTTCCTCGTGCCCCGCACCGCCGCGGGGGTGAGCATCCGCAACATCGACGGCAAGGTCTCGCTCCGCCCGATGCAGAACGGCGTCATCGACCTCGACGGCGTGCGCGTGAGCGAGGAGGACCGGCTGCAGGGGATCGATTCGTGGCGTGACGTCACCGCGATCCTGCGCACGATGCGCTCGGACGTCGCGTGGATCGCCGCAGGGCTGCAGTCCGGTTCGCTGGAGGCGGCCGTGCGCTACGTCACCGAGCGCGAGCAGTTCGGCCGACCCATCGGCGGGTTCCAGCTGGTGCAGGAGAAGCTCGCCCGCATGCTCGGCAACACGGTCGCCTCCCTGGGCATGGCCGTACAGCTGTCGGCCCGCCAGGACGCCGGGGCGTACGACGACGTGAACTCGGCGCTGGCGAAGCTTCAGACCGCACGCCTGGCGCGTGAGACGGTCGCCCTCGGCCGCGAGGTGCTCGGGGGCAACGGCATCCTCCTCGAGCACGACGTCGCGAGATTCTTCGCCGATGCCGAAGCCGTGTACTCGTACGAGGGCACGCACGAGATCAATTCCCTCATCGTCGGCCGTGGCCTCACCGGCCTGTCCGCATTCGTCTGAACCGACCCCAGGAGCGCCCTATGACCACCACCGTCGCCTACGCCGATCTGCCCTCGCTCGTGGGCACCGACCTCGGATACTCCGATTGGCTCGACATCACGCAGGAGCGCGTCGACACGTTCGCCGACGCGACCGGCGACCACCAGTGGATCCACACCGACCCCGAGCGCGCGAAGGACGGCCCGTTCGGCGCCCCGATCGCCCACGGGTTCCTCACGCTGTCGCTGCTTATTCCGCTCTGGAGCGAGCTGCTCGAGGTCGAGGGGGCGGGCACGAAGGTCAATTACGGCCTCGACAAGGTGCGCTTCGTCTCCCCCGTCCCGGTCGGCTCCCGCATCCGCTTGACGGGCACGATCGCCGACATCACCGAAGTCGGCGGCGGCTACCAGCTGGTCGTCGACATCACGATCGAGACCGAGGGCGGCGCCAAGCCCGCCGTCGTGGCCCGCAGCCTGCAGCGCCTGTACGCCGCCTGAACAGGCACCCCCGAACACCGCAGGACAGAACACCGCACACCGCACAACCGAACACCGCATGACCGAGCAGTGTCGCTGTACCCGCCGCCCGCGGCGGTTCCGCACCATCCGTCAGTCACAAGGGAGTTTCTCCAGATGCGCAATCTACGAATCACAGCCGTCGCCGTACTGGCGACCGCCGGCCTGCTGCTGACCGCCTGTTCCGGGGGCGGGTCGCTCGACGGCGAGGCCGCCGATCCCGGCGCCGACAGCGAGGGCACGGCCGAACTCATCCCCGTGACCGTCGGCCTCATCCCCATCGCGGCTGCCGCCGCCGTGCAGATGGGCATCGACGACGGCCTGTTCGAGGAGCAGGGCCTGGACGTCACCGTGCAGATCGGCCAGGGAGGCGCGGCACTGCTGCCCGCCGTCTCCAGCGGCGACATCGAGTTCGCCGTGGGCAACCCGCTGTCCGTGCTGGTCGCCGCCAGCCAGGGTCTGGACATGAACATCATCGCCGGGTACTCCAGCGTCGACGTTCCGCCGGACATGCTGCCCACCGGCGTGATCGTGAAGGAGGACTCCGGCATCACGACCTGGAAGGACCTCGAGGGCAAGAAGGTCGCCGTCAACGCCTTCAACACGCAGGGCGACCTGGCCATCATGGAGTCGGTCGCCATGGACGGCGGAGACCCGACCGCGGTGGAGTTCACCGAGATCGCCTTCCCCGACCAGCAGCCTCAGCTCGAACAGGGCAACATCGACGCCTCGTGGGTGCCGGAGCCGTTCGTGGGTGCCGCGCTCGCCACCGACGGCCTCATGCTGCTCGGTGAGCCCATGGGCAACGCCATCCCCGGATTGGCGTCGATGGTGACGTTCACCTCTGCGAAATTCGCAGAGGAGAACCCCGACGTCGTCGAGAAGTTCCGTGCCGGCATCGCGGCATCGCTCGACGCGGCGATGGCCGACACCGACGCCTACCGCGACGTGATCGCCACCTTCACCGGCATGGATCCCGCAGTGGTCGAGAAGATCAACCTCGAGCACCTCTCCGCCGACCTCGACGAGAGCATCATCGAGGACCTCAGCGCGCTCGCCCTGAAGTACCAGTTCCTCGAGCAGGAGCCGGACCTCGAGCAGGTCCTGCTGCTGAACTGACCGCGTCGGCCCGCCGCCCTCCCGGCGGCGGGCCGGCACGGCACCGAACCCGCCGTTCGAAAGAGGCCGTCGTGCACAATCAAGGCATCGGAACGTGGATCACCCGCCGCAGCATGCGTTCGATGGACGACGTCGCGATCTCGTTCCGCGACGAGTCGCTCGGCTACCGTTCTCTCGCCCAACGCATCCGGCGCCTGGCCGTGGCCCTCGCCGACCGAGGCGTATCGGCCGGGGACCGCGTCGCCTACCTCGGCAACAACCACCCGTCCTTCCTGGAATCGCTGTTCGCCACCGCCACGCTCGGCGCGATCTTCGTGCCGCTCAACTCCCGTCTCGCCGCGCCGGAGATCGAGTTCGCGCTCGAGGACTCCGGCGCGACCACCCTGATCCTTCACGCCGACCTGCGCGACCTCGCCCGCGCCGGCGCCTGGTCCACCGGTGTCACCCGGCGCATCATCGTCGCCGGCGACTCCTATCCCGCCGTCGAGTCGTACGACGAGGTCCTCACCTCGGGTGCGGACGTCGAGCTCGATGTGCCCGTCACCCTCGACGACCCGGCCCTCATCCTCTACACCTCCGGCACCACCGGGCACCCGAAGGGCGCCGTGCTCACCCACGGCAACCTCACGTGGAACTGCTTCAACGCGATCGTCGACTACGGCGTCCACGCCGCCGAGCGCGTGCTGCTGATCTCGCCGCTGTTCCACGTCGCCTCCCTCAGCATGGGGGCGCTTCCCGTGCTGCTGCAGGGCGGCCGGGTGATCCTGCACGAGAAATTCGACCCGGCTCACGTCTTGAAGACGGTGGCAGCCGAGCGGGTGACGATGCTGGCGGGCGTTCCCACGACCTTCCAGATGCTCCAGGAGCACCCCGACTGGGACACGACCGACATCAGCAGCCTGCAGCACCTGACCTGTGGCGGCTCCACCATGCCCGAGCGGATGCTCGAGGCGTACGAACAGCGCGGCCTATCGTTCTCCTGCGGTTACGGCATGACCGAGACCTCCCCTGGTGCGACGGCGATGCCGCCGCGGATGTCGAAGGCGAAGATGGGCTCCGCCGGCATCCGCCACTTCTTCACCGACGTGAAGATCGTCGACGAGCACGGCGCGGATGCCCCCGTCGGCGCGGTGGGTGAGATCTGGGTGAGCGGCCCGAACGTCATCACCGAATACTGGCGCCGCCCCGAGGCCACCGCGGCCGCCTTCGTCGGCGGCTGGTTCCGCTCCGGCGACCTCGGCACCATGGACGACGAGGGCTATCTGCGGATCTCGGACCGGCTCAAGGACATGATCATCTCGGGTGGGGAGAACATCTACTCCGCAGAGGTGGAGAGCATCATCATGGAGATCCCCGAGATCTCGTCCGTCGCGCTCATCGGGGTCGCCGATGAGAGATGGGGGGAGGTGCCGCTGGCCGTGGTGAGCCTGAAGGGCGGCGCGCACCTGCCCGCAGACGCCATCGCGCAGCACCTGAACGGCCGACTGGCCAAGTACAAGATCCCCCAGCACGTGGTCTTCACCGACGAACTGCCGCGCACCGCGAGCGGAAAGGTGCGCAAGGCCGACCTGCGCGCCCGCTACGGCTCCGGCACCCCGCTCAACTGAACCGGCCACGAGGAGATCGACGATGAGCATCGCAGCACCCGACGAAGCGACGGTGACCCGCACCGTCGCGATCGCGAAAGCGCGCGCCCGACGCCGGTTCTCCCCTCGCAAGGCGCTGCTCGGCATCGCCGGCATCGTGCTCTTCTTGGCGATCTGGGAGCTCGCCTCGCGCACGGGACTCGTCGACGCGAGGTATCTCCCGCCTCCGACTGTGGTGATCCCGCATCTGTTCCAGGTCGCCACCTTCCCCGATTTCTGGGTCGCCGTCGGCGACACGCTGCTGGCGTGGGGGGTGGGCTTGCTCATCGCCCTGGTGCTTGCGAGCGTGCTGGGCGTCGTGATCGGGTTGTCGCCGTTCCTGCGCCGTGCGACGAACTCGACGGTGGAGTTCCTGCGCCCGATCCCCTCGGTGGCCCTCATCCCCCTTGCCGTGCTGCTGTTCGGCATCCGCTTCGAGGCGACGCTGCTGCTCGTGGTCTACGCGGCGTTCTGGCAGATCTTCATCCAGGTGCTCTACGGCGTCGCCGACGTCGATCAGGTGGCCATGAGCACGGGTCGCAGCTATGGGTTCTCACGCTGGCAGCTGGTCACCGGGATCGTGTTCCCCACGACCCTCCCGTACCTCATGACGGGAGTGCGCCTGGCATCGGCGATCGCGCTCATCCTGGCGGTCACGGCGCAGCTCGTCATCGGCACGCCCGGCCTGGGCAACGAGATCGCCTTCGCCCAGAACGCCGGCAACTACAACACGATGTACGCGCTGATGATCGCGACCGGGCTGCTGGGTGTGCTGATCAATCTGGGGGCCCGAGCGCTCGAGCGCCGGCTGCTGTCGTGGCACACGTCGGTACGAGGCGAGGTGCCGGCATGAGAAAGGTCCTCGTCGGGGTCGCCTTCACCCTGGGGCTGCCCGCGATCCTCGTCACCGTCTGGTGGATCAGCACCATCGTCTCGCCGAGTTTCTTCGTCCCCGAGCCGGCCGAGCTGATCGGCGAGTTCTTCACACTGTGGTTCGGCCCGCGCTTCTGGGCCGACGTGGTGCCGAGCGTCGGCCGTTTCGCCGCCGGGGTGGCCGTCGCCATCGTCGCGGGCATGCTGCTGGGCATCGTCATCGGCTTGAACCGCACCCTGCGGGCGCTGACCGAACCCCTGTTCGAGTTCTTCCGCGCGCTGCCCGCACCCGTGCTGGTGCCGCCGCTGCTGCTGATCATCGGCCCGAACGATGCCATGAAGATCGTCGTGATCGCGATCGGCGCGGTCTGGCCGGTGCTGCTGAACACGGTGGAGGGTGTGCGCGCCGCCGACCCCGTGCAGAACGACACCAGCCGTTCCTACGGCATCTCGGGGTTCAACCGGGTGCGCTACCAGGTGCTCCCCTCGGCGGCGCCGCAGATCCTCGCCGGAGTGCGCCAGAGTCTGCCGATCGGACTCATCCTCATGGTGATCTCGGAGATGTTCGCGCCCACCGGCGGTCTGGGAGCTGCCATCATCCGCTTCCAGCGCACGTTCGCGATCCCCGAGATGTGGTCGGGCATCCTGCTGCTGGGAATCCTGGGCTTCCTCGTCGCGGTGATCTTCCGCTTCGTGGAACGCCGCATCCTCCGCTGGTACTACGGACTGAAGGACATCGAGAATGCTGGCTGATCCCGCCGCCCCACTGAACACCGTCTCGTACGGCCGCACCCTGCCCGCGGCGGACACCCTGCTGTCGGTGCGCAACCTGAAGAAGGTGTACACCACCGACGGCGGCGACATCGAGGCCGTCCGCGATCTCACCTTCGACCTCGGCAAGAACGAGCTGACGTGCCTCGTGGGCCCGTCGGGCTCGGGAAAGACGACGCTGCTCAAGTGCATCGCCGGACTGCTCGCCCCGACGTCGGGCGAGGTGCTGCTCGACGGCAAGAAGGTCACCGCCCCGCCGAAGAAGATGGCCGTCGTCTTCCAGGAGTACGGGCGCTCCCTCTTCCCCTGGCTGCGCGTGGCCGAGAACGTCGAACTGCCGCTGAAGAACGCCGGCATGGGCAAGGAGCAGCGCCGGGCACTCGTCGACGAGGCACTGGCGAATGTTGGGCTGGACCACGTCCCGCGGTCGTATCCGTGGCAGCTCTCCGGCGGCATGCAGCAGCGGGTGGCCATCGCCCGCGCCATCGCCTACCAGCCCGAAGTGCTGCTCATGGACGAGCCGTTCGCCGCCGTCGACGCGCAGACCCGAGCAGACCTGGAGGACCTCGTGCGGGGCGTGCGCAAGACCCTCGGGCTGTCGGTGCTCTTCGTCACGCACGACATCGACGAGTCGGTGTACCTCGGTGAGCGGGTCATCATGCTCTCCAGCTCTCCGACCATCGTGCAGGAGGACCTCATCGTCGACCTGCCAGAAGTGCGCGACCAGCTCGAGACACGATCGATGCCACGCTTCACCGAGCTGCGCCACCACGTGTACGAGCAGATCCAGCTGGCCAAGAAGGGGTTCCGTCCCGACATCGCGACCCGCGCATGAGCCCTCCGCGCCCCGTGCAGCGCACCGCGGGGCGCATCGACCCCGGCCTCATGCTCGCGCTGGGCTTCGTCTCGATGGCGGGGTCGCTCTCGACGGACGTGTACCTGCCGGCGTTCCCGCAGATCGCGGCGGCGTTCGACGTCGAGGCATCCGCCGTTCAGCTGACGATGACGGCGTTCCTCGTCGGCTCGGCCGCGGGACAGCTGGTGATCGGGGCGTTCTCGGATGCCCTCGGGCGGCGGCGCACCCTCCTCGCCGCACTCGCGGTGTTCACCGTCTGCGCGTACCTCGCCGCAGCCGCCCCCACGCTCGGAGCGCTCATCACCGTGCGAGCCGTGCAGGGATTCGCGGGATCGGCGGGGGCGGTGCTGGGTCGGGCGATCGTGTCGGACCTGGCCGACCGGCAGCGAGCGGTGCGCGCATTCAGTCTGCTGTGGGCCATGATCGCGCTGGGACCGGCGATCGCCGCCCCGCTCGGCGGCTGGCTCGCCCAGACCGGGGGCTGGCGCGCCGCGCTCGTGGGCGTCGCGGTGCTGGCCACCGCAATGCTGCTCGTGGCGTCCCTCGTCATCCCCGAGAGCCTGCCCGCACCGCGGCGGCATCCGTTCACCCTCGCGGCGATCGGCGGCAACGTCGGGCGGCTGCTGCACGACGGCGCGTTCGTCGGCTTCGCGATCGCGTTCGGGCTGGGGTACGGCACCCTCATCGTGTACATCAGCTCGTCGTCGTTCATCGTTCAGGACATCTTCGGCGCGACCCCGCTCGGCTACTCGCTGACCTTCTCGTTCACCGGGCTGTGCATCATGTCGGGCGCGTGGCTCAGCGGCCGGGTCGCCCCGCGCGTCGGCACCGGCCGCACCCTGCTGATCGGCCAGCTGATGCAGGTGGGCGCGGCGGGCGCATCCGGGGTGCTGGCGATCTCGGGAACCCTCACCCTCGCCGCGTACCTGCCGCTCATGGGCGTCTTCGCGGCCGGATGCGGCACCGTCATGTCCGCCGCCTCCGCCATCGCTGTCGGGCGCGCAGCGCGCACGGCGGGCACCGGCTCGGCGCTGATCGGGTTCAGCCAGTTCGCCTTCGGCGCGCTCGCCTCGCCCCTCGGCGGGCTCGCAGGCACCGACACCGCCGTGCCGGCATTTCTCTCGATGACGGTTCTCACGCTGCTGGCGATGGGCGCAGCCTCGGTCGGTCGTATCCTGGAGCGCCGCGACCTCGCGTGAGCTCGCCGCATGCCGTTGATCGACGCGGCCTGGGGCAGCAGAATCGACCTGATCGATCGGCAGGGGCGCTACCGTGCGCCGACACAGAGAGGTGAATGTCGACATGACCGCAGATGCCATCACGACCGGAGCGCGAACAGGCCTGTACATCGGGGGTCGGGAGCGCTTCACCGACGAGACCCTGACGATCGTCGACCCGGCAAAGCCCGGCGTCGTCGTGGGAGAGGCCGCGTCCGCCTCGGCCGCCGACGTCGCAGATGCCGTCGCGGCCGCCAAGACCGCACATCCCGCCTGGGACGCGCTGGGCGCCAAGGAGCGCGCGCGCATCATGGCCGAAGCAATCGTCGGCATCGCGGACGAGCGTGACGAGGACGCCGCCATCCTGTCCCAGGAGAACGGCAAGGTGCGCTTCGAGGCGTGGGTCGACGCCCTCGTGTTCGAGCTGCGCTGGAACCTCGCCCTCATGCTCGCCGATGAGGTCGAGACGCCGAGGACCCTGCCGGTCATCCCCGGGGCCATCCCGGTGTCCACCGAGGTGTCGTACCAGTCTCTCGGCGTCGTCACGGTGATCGTGCCCTTCAACTGGCCCATCGCGATCCTCGGCGCCTCCTTGCCGCACGCACTGCTGGCCGGCAACACCGTGATCGTGAAGCCGCCGCCCTCGGCCCCGCTCGCGACGACGCGGGTGACCCAGCGACTCGCCGAGAAGCTGCCCGCCGGCGTGCTCAACGTCGTGACGGGCGACAATGACAACGCCGCCGGCCTCATCCAGAACACCGATGTGGCCAAAGTCTCCTTCACCGGCTCGGTGGCGGGCGGAAAGCGCGTGATGGAGATGGCGTCGAAGACCCTCACCCGCGTCATGCTCGAACTCGGCGGCAACGACGCCGCCATCTTCCTGGAGGACGCCGTCATCGACGACGTGCACCTCGATCGGCTCTTCGCCGCCGTGTACGACACGACGGGGCAGATCTGCATGAACGCCAAGCGGGTGTACGTGCACCGCTCGCGGCTGGACGAGGTCGTCGCCGGCCTCACCGCCCGGCTCGAGAAGGTCGTGCTCGGCCATGGCCTCGACGCCGGCACCACGATGGGTCCGCTGCACCAGCCGGCCCAGAAGGCGTTCGTCGAGGAGATCATCGCCGAGGCGAAGGATGCCGGCGCCGACGTGCGCGAGTTCGGCGACCTCCCCGGCGGAGACCTGGCGGGCGGCAACTTCCTGCGCCCCGCGCTGGTCGTCGACCCGCCGCTGCACCTGCGCGTGGTCACCCAGGAGCAGTTCGGCCCCGTAATCCCGCTCATTCCGTTCGACACCGAGGACGAAGCCGTGCGCCTGGCGAACGACACCTGGGCGGGCTTGGGCGGGTCGGTCTGGACCGCGAGCCCCGAGGCCGCCCACCGCGTGGGCAGCGCACTGCAGTGCGGCTACGTCTGGGTCAACGACCACGGCGCCACGCGCCTCGACCTGCGCGCGCCCTTCGGCGGCATGAAGCAGTCGGGAATGGGCCGGGAGCAGGGGATCGACGGCGTCCGCGCCTTCCAGGACACCCGCTCGATCGCCACGATCGATCCGCAGGCCCTGGCGGCGATGGCTCACTGAGCCGACGCGCATGAAGGCGGGGCCCGGTCATGACGACCGGGCCCCGCCTTCATGCGTCCACTCCCGCAGACATACCTCTTGTCATTACCTATCGCCATAGGTACTCTGCTCTCGGAGGCGCAACGTCGCCCCTCCCCCTGAGAGCGGAAAGGACCTCGATCAGTGGCCCAGACTTCCCCTGCGGCGGATCACTCCGCAGCCCTGCGTCTGCTCGACGGCTTCTCGGTGGAGATGACCGGCAAAGACATCCCCGCCCTCGAAGAAGCCCGTCACACGATTCCCGCCGGCACCAAGATCAATGTCACCTTCCTCGGCAACGAGGATCTGGAGATGCGGGTCGCCGCCGCACAGGCCGTGAGAGAGCGGGGCTTCGTGCCCGTGCCCCACATCTCCGCCCGGCGGCTGGCGTCCGAGGCCCAGCTCGAGGAGTTCCTCCAACGCTTGCAGGACGTCGGCGCCGCCGAGCACGTCTTCGTCGTCGGCGGCGACCCTGCCGAACCCGAGGGCCCCTATGCCGACTCGCTCTCCGTGATCCGCTCCGGCATCCTCCAGCGCTACGGCGTCACCGAGGTCTCGATCGCCGGCTACCCCGAAGGCCACCCGGACATCCCCGAGGAGGTGCTCTGGCGCCACCTCGAGGACAAATCGGCGGCACTTCGGGAGCAGGGGCTGGGTGCGGTCATCCTCACCCAGTTCGCCTTCGACAGCGACGCGGTGGCCGACTGGGTGCACCGCGTGCGCGAGCGCGGCATCAACGCCGAGCTGCGCATCGGCACCCCGGGCCCGGCCGGCATCAAGCGGCTGATCGGATTCGCCCGTCGGTTCGGCGTGGGGGCGAACGCGATGATCGTGAAGAAGTACGGGTTCTCGCTGACCAACCTCATGGGCACCGCCGGGCCCGACCGGTTCGTCACGAACCTCGCCGACCTGATCGCGCGCGACCCCGCCGCGGGAACGGTCAAGCTGCACTTCTACACGTTCGGCGGCCTGCAGGCCACCGCGCAGTGGGTGCAGGACTACCTCGACGATCGATCCTGACGGGACGCGGTCATGTCCCTGCACCCGGCATCGCTGCGTGATCACGCGTGCCTCATCACGCACGGCCCGGACCAGCCCGGACTGGTCGCGGCGACCACCGCGCTGGTCGCCCGCAACAACGGCAACATCGTCACGCTGGATCAGTACTCCGACAACCCCGAGGGCGGCGCCTTCTTCCAGCGGCTGGTGTTCCACCGCCCTGGCCTCGCAGGGGCGATGCCACAGATCCGGGCCGACTTGGATGCCACTCTCACCCCGTACGGCATGACCTGGCAGCTCACCGATCAGTCGGTGCCCAAGCGCATGGCGATCCTCGCCTCCATGAGCGACCACTGCCTGCTCGAGCTTCTCTGGCGCCACCGCCGGGGTGAGCTGAACGTCACGATCCCGATGGTCATCTCCAACCACACCACCAGCGCCGACTCCGTGCGCTCCTTCGGCGTGCCCTTCTTCCACGTCCCCTCCAGCGGAGAGGACAAATCCGCCGCCGAGGCGCAGATCGCCCAGCTCCTGGCGGGCAATGTCGACGTCGTCGTTCTGGCGCGGTACATGCAGATCCTCTCCGACCGGTTCCTCACGGAGGTGGGCGTGCCGATCATCAACATCCACCATTCGTTCCTGCCCGCCTTCATCGGCGCCAGCCCGTACAAGAAGGCGAAGGAACGTGGCGTCAAGCTCATCGGCGCGACCTCCCACTACGTGACCCGAGACCTCGACGAGGGCCCCATCATCGAGCAGGACGTCGCCCGCGTGACGCACGCCATGAGTGCGACCGATCTGCAGGCCCGGGGCGCGTACGTCGAACGCGCCGTGCTGTCGCGCGCCGTGCAGTGGCACACCGAGGACCGCGTCATCCGGCACGGCAACCAGACCATCGTCTTCGCCTGACACGGATGCCTCGACCGGGGCGTCCATCGAGAGAACAGAGGAGTTCATCCGTGGCCAAGAACCTGCAGGAGCTGATCGACGGGACCAACCCGGTGCAGATGCTGCGCAACTCGCAGATCGGTTCGTACATCTACCCCGTCGTCCCCGCCGATTTCGAGAACTGGATCAAGGAGCAGCAGGCCTGGCGTCAGACCGCCGTGCTGTTCGATCAGTCGCACCACATGGACAACGTGTTCTTGAAGGGCTCGGACGCCATCGCGCTGATCAGCGACACCGCGATCAACTCGGTGGCGAACTTCGCGGTGAACAAGGCCAAGCAGTACGTTCCCACCACCTCGTCGGGACACGTCGTCGGCGACGGCATCCTGTTTCGCGAAGCCGAGGACGAATACGTGTACGTGGGTCGCGCGCCGGCCTCGAACTGGCTGCTGTTCCACGGCGAGACCGGCGGCTACCGCAACCTCGACATCACGGTCGACCGTCGCTCCCCCTCCCGCCCGTATGGCCACCCGGTGACCCGGGACTACTACCGCTTCCAGATCCAGGGGCCCAACGCCTGGGCCGTGATCGAGAAGCTCAACGGCGGCGAGCTGGAGAAGCTCGGCTTCTTCAACATGTCGACGATGAAGATCGCGGGCAAGTCCGTCCGCACGCTGCGCCACGGCATGGCGGGCGCCCCCGGCCTGGAGGTATGGGGCCCCTACGCCGACCACGACATGATCCGCGACGCCATCGTCGAAGCAGGTGCGGAGTTCGGCCTGGTGCCGGTGGGGTCGCGCGCGTACCCCTCGAACACGCTGGAATCCGGCTGGATCCCCTCTCCGCTGCCGGCCATCTACACCGGAGAGCCCGAACGCGCCTACCGCGAGTGGCTCGGCGTCGACAGCTATGAGGCGACTGGCACGCTGGCCGGGTCCTTCGTCTCGCAGGACATCGAGGACTACTACATGACCCCGTGGGAGCTCGGCTACGGCTCCTTCGTCAAGTTCGACCACGACTTCATCGGCCGCGATGCCCTCGAGAAGATCGACAAGGACACCCAGCGCCGCAAGGTCACACTGGCATGGAACGCCGAGGACCTCACCCGGGTGTGGGGGTCGCTGCTGAACGTGGATGGCCCCAACTACAAGTTCTTCGACCTGCCGCTGGCCAACTACGGCTCGGCCAACTACGACTCGATCATCGACGCCGACGGTGCCGTGGTGGGATTGTCGATGTTCACCGGCTACAGCGCCAACGAACGGCGCGGACTCTCGCTGGGCGTCGTCGACCCCAACGTGCCGGAGGGCACCGAGCTGAAGGTCGTCTGGGGGGAGCCCGACGGCGGAACTTCCAAGGCATCCGTTGAGCGCCACGAGCAGACAGAAGTGCGGGTCGTGGTCAGCCCGGTGCCGTACTCGACGGTGGTCCGGCAGTCCTACCACGGGGGCTGGCGAACCGGCTATCAGTCCTGAGCCCCGCGGCACGAGGCCTGAGCGCCTCGTGCCGCCGGGTGCGGCGTCCGACGGTAATCTCGGCAGACGGCCGGCATGCGCACGCCGGCGCCGAAGGAGGACATCCGATGAGTCTGCGCTACGCCCTGCTCGCACTCGTCCGAGTGGGCCCGCAGTCCGGCTACGACCTGCAGAAGCAGTTCGCGGTATCCGTCGGGCACGTCTGGCACGCGCCGGACTCGCAGATCTATCCGGAGCTGCGCAAGATGGAGGCCGAAGGCCTCATCCGCGGCGAGGAGCAGGCCCGGGGCCAGCGCGGCACCCGCCGGATGTACCACGTCACGCCGGCCGGCGACCAGGCCTTCCTGGACTGGATCGCCTCGCCGCCGGAGTATCAGCGGGTCCGCGACCCCGCCCACCTGAGGGCCGCCTATCTGGAATCGGCCACGCCCGACCAGGCCCGCGCGTTCCTGCGCGCGCACATCGCGCAGTGGGAGGGCGAGCGGGAGCAATGGGAGGGCGAGATCCGTCGGATCGATGCCGTCGACAACCCCATGCTGAAGCGCCGCCTCGCCGTCACGCCCGAGGCCGACCGGGAGCGCACGATCGCCTACAAGCGATTCGCGTACGAAGGCCTGGTCGAGCGCGCACGCGGCGAGATCCAGTGGGCGCAGAAGGGACTCGCGCTCGTCGACCGGCTCGGTGTCCCGGCCGCACGCTGACGGTCGACGATCGACCAGTGCGGATGGAGCGGATTGGCGCGCAGATCGGCGACAATGGTGCCGACGATCCCGAGGCTCCGCGGGAGTCAGAGAGGCGATTCCCCATGACGTTCCCGTCCACGCCCCACGTTGAAGTCGACCTCGCTCGCCCTGATCTCGCCCCACAGATCCGAGAGGCGATTCTCGACGGCGAGTTCGCGCCCCATCAGCGACTGATCGAGGCGGACCTGAGCGAACGTTTCCAGGCGACTCGGGCTGCCGTGCGCACGGCGCTGCTCACCCTCGCCAACGAGGGCCTGGTCGAGCGGCTGCCCAACCGCGGCGCCCGGGTGCGGGCGATCAGCGTCGAAGAGGCCGTGGAGATCGTGGAGGTGC
Source organism: Microbacterium sp. zg-Y818 (assembly GCF_030246905.1). Taxonomy (NCBI): domain Bacteria; kingdom Bacillati; phylum Actinomycetota; class Actinomycetes; order Micrococcales; family Microbacteriaceae; genus Microbacterium; species Microbacterium sp. zg-Y818. The sequence continues at coordinate 2,999,895 of NZ_CP126741.1, forward strand.
GCGCAGGACTGGAGTCGCTGTGCGCCCGCCGCGCGGCCGAGCGGATCGACGAGTCCGGCACGGCGCGGCTGCGTGAGCTTCGAGACGCGATCACGGGCGCGGTCGCGTCGGGCGACCTGGTGGGGTACTCCCGCCTGAACCAGGAGATGGACCGCCAGGTGCGCGAGCTCAGCGGCCACGCCACCGCGGTGCAGCTCCTTGAACGCCTGCGGGCGCAGTCGGCGCGGCATCAGTTCCGCCTCGCGTTCCACCCCGGACGGGCGGCCCAGTCGCTCCCGGAGCACCTCGCGATCATCGACGCCGTGATCGCCCGGGATCCCGACGCCGCCGAGACCGCGACCCGCAAACATCTCGCCGGCATCGTGGAGTTCCTCCGCACGCTGGTGTGACCCGGGTCATCGCGCACGACGGCGGTCCGACGTGGAGCCGGACCGCCGTCGTGGGCGCGGGTCAGCCGAAGGATTCGACCGTGTCGTATCCCTTGCCGTTGTACTTCTGCACGACCACGCTCGACACGGCCGGCTGGCCGTCGGTGGTGGTGTCCACCGCGGTGCCCTCGAGCATGAGCGGCGCCTGGAAGTCGGTGATCGACCGCAGCGCTTCCATGAAGCTCTCGCGCGTCGGCTCGGTCATCTCCATGAACGCCTGCTCGAGGGTCGCCCCGACCATGTAGCTCCACATGCAGTGCGGGAAGGCGGGCATGTCCTGGTAGTCCGCGTACTCCTTGAGACTGGCCAGGAACGTCTGCACGTCCTCGTCCTCGGCGAAGGCGGGACTCGCGGGGGCCTTGGCGAAGGACACCGAGTAGACACCGGGGAAAGCCTCGGCGCCGCCGGGCTGCAGGATCGCCGCGGGGCTGGAGGTGTTGGAGGGCAGGAACCAGCTGGGAGTCCAGCCGAGCTGCTGCGCCTTCTGCAGCGAAGAGATCACCAGCGGGGTGATCGACATCGCATTGAAGAAGACGTCGGCATCGGATGCCGCGAGCTCGGTGAGCTGCCCGTCCACCGCCGTGTCGGTCGCCTCGTAGGTGAGCTCCTCGACGATCTCCACGTTGTCGGCCCCCTCGACGGCCTCCTTGAAGCCTTCGACGTAGCCCTCGCCGAAGTCGTCGTTCTGGGACAGGATCGCCACCTTGTGGTCATCACCGGACGCCACGAGCAGCTCGCCGAACGCCAGCCCTTCGTTCTGGTAGATCGGCACGAAGCCCAGCTGAGACGGGCTCTCGCCGGTGTCGCTGAAGATCGGATCGCCCGTCATGACGAGCACCTGCGGCACCTCGTCGGCGATCGCGGCCTCGAGGTAGGCGCGGTTGGTCGGGGTGCCCAGGCCCGAGGTCATCGCGAACACGCTGTCCTTGAGCTGGTCGTAGTTGGCCTTTGCCTTCTGCGGATCGTACGCGTCGTCGAGGGCCTCGATGTCGACGGTGCGGGTCACACCGTCGCCGAACTCGATCCCGCCCTCGGCGTTGCGCTCACCGAAGTACGCGGTGATGCCCGCCACGGTGCAGGTGCCCGGCCCCGCCGTCGGCCCGCTCAGCGGGGTCGTGATGCCGAGGGCGATCGAGCTGTCCGTGATGCCTGGGCTCGCCGGTGCGGCGTCGTCGGTCGCCCCCGTCCCCTCACCGCCGCGTGCACAGCCGGCGAGCGTCAATGCGAGCGCAGAGCCGAGGGCGACGATGCCCAGCATGCTCCGATGTCTCTTGCTCATGTTCATGACTGATCGTGCCTCTCTGTTTGGGTTCCCTTCGTCGCGGCGGGCGTCGGGACGTCCGTGCTCGAAGTGGGTGGTGCGCCGGGGTGGTGCTCGCGGCCGCCGGCGGCGCGTCGGCGCAGGCGCTGCAGGCGGGCGGGAAGCGATGCCAGCCCGCCGGGGAGGACGAACAGCACGAGCAGGAGCAGCGCGCCCTGCAGGACGGCGGTGAGGCTCGGGTCGACGGCGTTCGTCAGCTGCGGGGCCAGCACGTAGTAGGCGCCGCCGAGGAGCGAGCCGACGATGCTGCCGGCACCGCCGATGACCATCGCCGCCAGCAGCTGGATGGAGTGCCCGAAGCTGAGGGTCTCGGGCGACGTGTACTGCACGACCACCATGTACAGAAAGCCGCTGACGCCGCCGATGAGCGAGGCGATGGTGAAGGCGAGCACTTTGAAGCGGTAGGGCGAGATGCCCATCGACGAGGCGACGGCCTCGTTCTCTTTCACGATGGCGAAGGCGCGGCCGTACTTTCCCCGCACGAGGTTGCGGGTGAGCAGGAACACGATTCCGCCGATCAGGATCACGATGTACAGCTGCCACTGGTCGTCGTACAGACCGGTCCACTCGGGGGCGTCGGAGAACCGGGCCGAGGTGCCCTGCGATCCGCCGGTGAACTCCGACAGCCGTTTGGCCAGCGGCACCCCCACGATCGGCAGCGCGATCGTGACCATGGCGATCGCCAGGCCACCCAGTCGTGCCGCCGCGAGCGCGATGACCAGCCCCACGATCCCCGGGATGAGCACGCTGGCAAGCAGGACGAGGACGATGTTCACGTCGTTGCGCACCCCGTAGGCGGTGACGTACGCGCCGAGCCCGACGAAGAAGATCTGCCCGAGCGACACCTGTCCGGTGTAGCCCATCACCACATTGAGTCCGAGCACGGCGACGGCGAAGACGCCGATGCGGGCGAGCGTCTGATTGGCGAACTCCGGCAGAGCCAGCGGCAGCAGCAGCACGGCGACGACGATCACGAGCGCGATTACCAGCCGAACCCACCGGCGGGAGAAGAAGGCGGAGGAGGCGGGCATCAGACTCGCACCACCGATCTGCGTCCGAACAGACCTTGGGGTCTCACGATCAGCACGATGAAGATCAGCACGAACGGCACAGCGACCTTCAAGTCGTATCCGATGAACGGCACGTACACGGCGGCGAGGTTCTCGAGGACGCCGATGATCCAGGCGGCCAGGACCACGCCGATGGGGCTGGACATGCCGCCGAGGATGACGGCGGCGAGGGCGTAGACCAGCGCCGTGTCCATCATTCCGGGGGTCAGCGTCAGCTGCGGCGCGATGAGGGCGCCCGCCACCGCGCCCAGACACGCGGCCAGGCCCCACCCGACCATCAGCAGCCGGCCGACGGGCAACCCCGAGAAGGCGGCGGACTGCGGGTTCACTGCGACCGCACGCAGCGCCAGCCCGAGCTTCGTGCCGAGGAACAGCCCCTGCAGCAGGAGCATGATCGCGATGATCACCACCGTCGTGCCGATGGAGCGCACGCTCACCGCCGCCCCGAACACCGAGACGGTGTCAAGCGGAAACAGCGAGGGGAACTGCTGGTTGTTGTAGGTCCACAGCCAGCCGCAGACGCCGGTGATCAGCGTGAGCAGCCCGATCGTGACCACCACCGCCGTGTCGGGGTCGCCTTGCTCGAAGCGGCGCATCACGTACCGCTCGATGACCGCGCCCATCAGGAACGAAACCACGACGGAGAGCAGGATCGCGAGGATCAGCGGCACCCCGAGCCCCGCGAACCACCAGGCGATGTAGGCGGAGAGGACCGCCATGCCGCCCTGGGCGAAGTTGATCAGCCCGGTGGCCTGATTCACCAGCACGATGGCGAGGGCGAGGGCCGCGTAGACGGAGCCGAGCGACAGACCGTCCACCACGAGCTGGATGAAGGTGCCCATCTCAGCCCCCCAGGTACGCGCGTCGGATCTCGTCCATGCCCCTGAGCTCGGCCGAGGTGCCCGTGAGGGCGTTGTGTCCGGTCTCGAGCACCGTCGCGGTGTCGACGAGCCGGAAGGCGAGATTGGCGTTCTGCTCGACCACCAGCATCGCGATCCCCGACTCGCGCCTCAGCCGCGCGATCGCGTCGTAGACGTTCTTGGCGGTGGACGGCGCGAGGCCGAGCGACGCCTCGTCGAGCAGCATGAGCCGGGGCTTGGCCATGACGCCGCGCGCGACGGCGAGCATCTGCTGTTCGCCCCCGGAGAGCGCAGAGCCGTGCGAGCGGATGCGTTCACGCAGGTTCGGGAACAGGTCGAGGCAGTACTCGATGTCCGCCGCGATGCCCTTGCGATCCTTGCGCCGGTACGCCCCCACGCGAAGGTTCTCCCGCACCGTGAGCCCGCCGAGGGTCCCCCGCCCTTCGGGCACGTGGGCGATCCCGAGGGAAGCCACGCGGTCGGGCCGGCTGCCGCGGATGTCCTTGCCGTCGAAGCGGATGCCGCCACCGGCGCGCACCGTCCCGCTGATGGCGCGCAACGTGGTGGTCTTGCCTGCGCCGTTGGCACCGAGGATGCCGACAGCGCCGCCCTCGGGCACCGTCAGCGACACACCGTCGAGCACCTGCACGGGTCCGTAGAACGCGGTGACGTCCTCGAGTTCAAGCAGCGTCATCGACGGCCTCCTTACCGATGTACGCCTCGATGACGCGCGGATCGGACTGCGCCTGGGCGGCGGTGCCCTCCATCAGCTTGCTCCCGTGATCGAGCACGACCACCCGGTCGGTCAATGCGGCGATGAGACCCATGTGGTGCTCGACGATCACGACGGTGATGTCGTCGTCGCGGATGGCACGCACGGAGTGGATGAGCTGTTCGACCTCGGAGTGCGGCAGGCCCGCGGCCGGTTCGTCCAGCAGCAGCAGGCTCGGCCGCGACAGCAGCGCGCGGCACAGTTCGATGCCCTTGTGCAGTCCATGCGAGAGCTCGTCGGCAGGCAGGTGCGCCGCCCAGCCGAGGCCGTGGCGCTCGAGCAGTTCGACCGCCTCGGCGCGAAGCCGGCGCTCGGAGCGCACGGTGCGCGGCAGCCGCAAGGACCAGCTCACCGGCCCGCCGGGCAGCCGGGTGTGGGCACCCAGCAGCACATTCTCCAGAACGCTCGAGTGCAGCTGCAGGGCCGGATGCTGGAACGTGCGGGCGAGCCCCCGTTGCGCCAGAGCGGCCGGCGTCGATCCCAGCATCTCCTCCCCGTCGATCGTGATCGAGCCGGAGCTGGGCCGGTAGTGCCCGCTGATGCAGTTGAACAGGGACGTCTTGCCCGCGCCGTTGGGTCCAACGAGACCGAAGATCTCCCCCGGCTCGACCGTGAATCCCACGTCACGCAGCACGGTGATGCCGCCGAACCGGAGGGTGACCTCCTGCAGAGCCAGCCGAGCCGCCATGCTCACCTCCCCGTCGTTGCCACACCGCACACGACGCGAGGCCGGATCCACCCCGCTGTCTGGACGGTACGGAGTCGCGATTGGATTGTCAACGATTTTGGAACGAGTTTTGCAAATCACGGCGGCGAAGAACGGTGCACCCGTAACCTCGCGTCACGCCGCCGGGATGAGCCGCACGGCTGAACTAGGGTTACCGGCATGTCCGTGAACCCGCCTTTCCGCGCCGACATCGTCGGCAGCTTCCTGCGTCCCGAAGCCATCAAGAACGCCCGCGCGCGCCATGCCGCAGGGGAGCTCGACGATGCCGGACTGCGCGAGGTTGAAGACGACGCGATCGCGGCCCTCGTGGCTCGGGAGGCCGCCGCAGGACTGAAGGTGGCAACCGACGGAGAGTTCCGCCGGTCATGGTGGCACTTCGACTTCTTCGGAATGCTGGAGGGAGTGAACGTCGTCGAGCTGGACCACGGCATCCAGTTCCAGGGTGTCCAGACCCGCCCGCTCGGTCTGCGCATCGACGGCGAGATCGCCTTCCCGTCGGCTCATCCGATGATCGAGCACTTCCTCGCGCTCAAGCCGCTCGCCGATGCCGCCGGCGTGGTGCCGAAGTTCACGATTCCGGCACCGACGGTGCTCGACTTCCGGCTGGAGCGCGATGCGCTCGAGGGGTCGGCGTATGCGGGACACGACGAGATCTTCGAGGACCTCGCCGCCACCTACCGCGGGGCCGTGCAGGCCTTCTACGACGCCGGCTGCCGTTACCTGCAGTTCGACGACACCGCGTGGGCCTACCTCTGTTCGGAGGTCGAGATGGCCAAGGCAGCCGAGCGCGGCATCCGCACCGATCATCTCGCCGAGCGCTACGCGGCGCTGATCAACGCGTCCCTGCGCGACAAGCCCGCGGACATGGTCGTCACCACGCACGTGTGCCGGGGCAATTTCCGCTCGACGTGGATCTCCTCGGGCGGGTACGAGCCGGTCGCCGAGCAGCTGCTGGCCGAGACCGCCTACGACGGGTACTTCCTCGAGTACGACAGCGAGCGCGCCGGCGGCTTCGAGCCGCTGCGGTTCCTGCCGCGGGGTGACAAGGTCGTCGAGCTCGGGCTGGTCACCACCAAGTCAGGCGCTCTCGAGGACCCCGACGAGCTGAAGCGCCGCATCGACGAGGCCGCGAAGATCGCACCGCTGGAGCAGTTGGCGCTGAGCCCGCAGTGCGGCTTCGCCTCGACCGAGGAGGGCAACGTCCTGACCGAGGCCGAGCAGTGGGCGAAGATCGAAGAGACCGTCGCGCTGGCCGCGGAGGTGTGGCCCGACGCGTAACCCGCGACGACGGGGCCGGGGTCAGCCCGCGGCATCCCCCCGTCCGGCGATCGCACGCAGCCACTCGATGGTCGCGTCGGTCATCGGATGCGGTGCGTCCAGGGAGTCGAGGAACTCCCGCGCCTGCACCATCTCGGCCTCCCGCCGCACCGCGTGCGTGCGGGTTCCGTCGATCAGGTGGTGCACGGGCTGCAGGTCGGGTGCACCCAGCTCCGACGCGATCTGATCCATCAGCCAGTCCTGGGCGCCGAAGATCTCCGCGGCCGTGACGCTCTCCACGACGACGGCGGCCAGGCCCTTCATGAACACACTGCGCAGCAGCTTCAGCCGTGCCGCAGCCCCCGGCTCGGGGCCGACCTCGGTAGCGGGGATGTGCAGTTGCGCGAGAAGCGGACGCAGCCGGCCGATCCCGGGGCCGCTGAGCAGCAGCGGGGTGTCGATCCGCGCGCGCGGCACCGGGGCCAGGATCGCCACATCCACGAAGGGGATGCCGCGTTCGGCCGCTGCCGACGCGAGCAGTCGCTTGTCGGCGGGTCCGCTCGTGTTCATGTCCGCGTAGACGCTCGAGGCATCCATCGCCGGCAGCGCTTCGGCCAACACGGATGCCGCAGAGATCGCGCCCACCAGGCTCAGCACCAGGTCGGCCCCGCGGACGGCGCGGGGGACGTCGACGGCGCGGTCCACGCCCGCCGGGGAGAGCGAGCCGCGCACGTCGGTACCGACGACCGATGCCCCGCGCGTCGGCAGGTCGCTGGCGTAAATGCTGCCTGCTTCACCCAGGCCGATGACAGCGACCCGCATCATGCCCTCCGCCACCAGACTCCCGCGCCTGTCGTCGTGGGGGCTGCGGCGCCGATCAGGACCGCGAGATCCGTCCGCAGCCGGGGAAGGTCGACCTTGCCGTGCGGACTGCGGTCGAGGGAGTCCCGGACGAACAGATGCCGAGGCCTCTTGTAGCCGGCGAGCCGGGCGTCCACGTGCGCCCGCAGGGCTTCGACGTCGACCTCGGCACCGGTCTCGGTGACGACCACCGCCGTCACCAGTTCGCCGTAGCGCGCGTCCGGCATGCCGAACACGACCGCGTCGACGATGCCGGGGTAGGCCACGAGGGCGTCCTCCACTTCGGCGGGGTACACCTTCTCCCCTCCGGTGTTGACCACGGCGCTGCCGCGCCCGAGCAGTTCGACGGTGCCGTCACCACGGGCCACGGCCCAGTCCCCCGGCATGACGTGGCGCACGCCGTCGATGACGGGGAACGTCTCGCGCGTCTTGGTCTCATCGCCGAAGTACCCCCGGGGCAGGGTGCCGCGAAAGGCGAGGACGCCGCGCGCACCCGGGATGTGCTGCACGTCGCGCAGCTCGTCGTCGAGGACGACCGCGCCGGGCAGCAGGCGCAGCTCCCCCGGCAGGTCCGCGGCGGATGTCGTCTCGTTGACGGCGTAGGGGCCGCCCTCGGTCGAGGCGAGCAGGTCGGTGATCGTGATGGCGCCTCGTGCGTGCCACCGGCGCTTGACCTCCGGGCTGAACCGCATGCCGGAGCTGATCATGGACCGCACGCACCCGAACACGTCCAGCCCTGCCCGCTCCACCGCCTCGACCAGCGGCAGCGCGACGGAGTCCCCTGCCACGATGATGCGCGTGGCACCGGCCTCGACGGCGAATCGCACGGCCGCGTCCGGATCGAATCGCGGCGATGAGGTGACGAGCACCGTGCCACCCAGGGCGAGGGTGTTCATCGAGGTGAACAGGGCCGTGCCGTGCATGAACGGCGACAGCGGCAGAGTGACCACAGGCGGCCGCGCCGCATCGACTGCGACCGCGACGGCATCCGCCATCGCCTCCGGCATGGACAGCCCTGCCGTGGTGTAGATCGAGTAGCTCTGCACCGCGAAGATGTCCTCGCCGCCCCATACAACCGCCTTCGGCCGTCCGGTCGTGCCCCCGGTGTACAGGCGCAGCTCGCCCCCCTCCGGCGCCCTCGCCGGCAGCTCACCGCCCCGCGCAACGATCTGCGCCCACGCGGCCGCCTCGGGCGCCGGCCCGTCGTCGATCGCCACGATGTGCGGCGCGTCGGGCAAGCCGGCGACGGCCTCGCGGACCACCTCCTCCAGAGACGTCGGGTACACCAGCACTCGGGCCCGGGAATCCTCCAACAGCGCCCGCACCTCGGGCGCGCGGTACCGATAGTTCAGGGGCACCGGCGCGATCCCCGTCGCGAGGCACGCGAACAGCGCCACGACGTATTCGGGACGGTTGTAGAGCAGCAGCGCGACCGCATCGCCCGGCTGCACGCCCAGCTCCCGCAGATAGCCCGCGAAGGCGCCCGCCTCGGAACGCAGCCGCCCGTACGTCATGGTCTCGGTCGGCGTCACGATCGCGGCGCGGTCGGGCAGCGCGCGGGCCACCGCCTGCCACACGTCGCTGTAGTGCGCCTTCATGCGAGCCCTTCCGTTTCGCACCGGCTGCCGCGCCGCTGCACGGCCGCGTGACCGCCGCGGCTAGAGCGCCCCCGCGGTGCGCCAGCCGCCGTGGTACTCCTGGCGTGCGGTCTGGGCGTAGGGCACCGGGCTGACGACGGCGCGGACCGCGATCTGCTCGTGCGGCTCCACGGTGGCCTTGCGCGAGCCGCCGTCGGGCTCCCCCCAGACCACCCGCACCTCTGCGCCGATCGGCACGCCGCGGTCGACCGTGGCCAGCGACAGCCCTCGCCGCTCGTTCGCCGTCACGCCGGTGAAGAGGGACAGCCCGACGGTGTCACCGTCGGCATCGATCACGGCGTCGTAGTTCGACGAGCCGTAGTTGGCATTGGGCAGATCGAAGAACTGGTAGCCCACGCCGTCTCGGTCGATGACACTCGCGAGGATGCGGGCGAGGTCTTCGTCGTTCCACGCCAGCGTCACCTTCTTGCGCTGCACCTCGGGGTCGACCTTCTCCAGCGCGTCCCGCCCGATGAAGTCGTGGTCGAACTTCACGAACGACCCGTAGCCCAGTTCCCACGGCGTGAGGTAATAGTCCTCGATGTCGTCCGAGACGAACGAGCCGGCGAGCGCGTTGATCGCCTCGTAGCTGTTCGCGGGCAGCCACTCGCGGTAGGCGCGCTCGGCCTCACCGGTGTAGATCGCCGGCAGCGGCGAGGGGATCCAGCCGGATTCGAGCGTGTTCGACGAGTACGCGCGCGAGCCGCAGGGCTCGATGCCGAACTCCCGGCCGGCCTCGAGCACGGCGTCGCGGATCTTCTCGGTGTGCTCGTACGGCCCCCAGATCTCCAGGCCCGGCGCCCCCGCCATGCCGTGCCGCAGCGTCCGCACCCGCTCGCCCGCGATCGTGAGGTGCCCCATGTGGAAGAACTTGACCTTCTCGAGGGGCCCGCCGTTGAGCCGCTCGATGATGTCCCAGGCGTTGGGCCCTTGAATCTGGAAGCGGTAGTAGTCGCGCTTCACCGCCGCCCCATACGGGCGCGAGGGCGAGCGGTCGTCGTAGCGGAACTCCACGTCGTAGCCGCCGGTCTCGGCGTGGAACTGCAGCCAGTTCGCCACCGGCGCCCGACCCACGTAGACATACTCATCCTGCGCCAGGTGGAACAGGATGCCGTCGCCGATGACCCCGCCCGCCGCAGAGACCGGCACGAACTGCTTCGCGGTGTTCACGGGGAAGTTCGCGAACGAGTTGATGCCCGTGTCGCTGAGCAGTTGCAGCGCACCCGGTCCCGACAGGAAGAAGTTGACCATGTGATGGGTCTGGTCGAACAGCACCGCGGTGTCGCGCCACGCCTTCTGCTCGCGTCGCCAGTTCGTGAATTCCGCCGGAACGACGGGGTAGATGTAGGTACCGAGCTGCGAGTCGCGAAGCATCTGGACGATGTTCCCCTTCTCGTCCAGCAGATCCTGCAGGGTGCGTGCCATTGGGGTTTCCCTCTCGACTTCGTCGTCTGATCGGTCTAGCCGTGATCGTACGGAGACCATTTCCCTCTGTCCATAGTGGTTCTGGTCGCCATGATTGTAAACAAAATCTTGACCACGTCACGCGCCGTGTGGTTCGCTGATCGAATCGCCCGACAGGAGTGGACATGCCCGGCAGCACCGCCTCGATGCTCGTGATCAGCGCACACGCCGGCGACTTCGTCTGGCGTGCCGGCGGGGCCATCGCGGCCGCCGCCGCCCGCGGCGAGCGGGTGAGCGTGGTCTGCCTGAGCTATGGCGAGCGGGGCGAATCGGCGAGCCAGTGGCTGCTGGGCAAGTCCCTCGACGAGATCAAGGACCTGCGCCGCACCGAGGCGACGGCGGCCGCGGCCGCCCTGGGCGCCGAGATCGAGTTTCTGGATCTGGGCGACTATCCGTTGCGGGAGTCCCCCGAGGCCGTCGCCGTGCTGGTGGACGTCTACCGCCGCGTACAGCCGACGGTGGTGCTCACCCACACGCTCGCCGATCCGTACAACGGCGACCATCCGGCCGCCGCGCGCATGGCCCTGCAGGCTCGGGTGCTCGCACAGGCGATCGGCGTGGCGGGCTCTGACGGCACGATGCCGACGAAGGACGAGATCATCGGCGCCCCGCCGGTGTTCTTCTTCGAGCCGCACCAGCCCGAGCAGTGCGGCTTCTCGCCCAATGTGCTGCTGGACATCACCACCGCCTTTCCCGCAAAGCGCGCGGCGATGCAGGCCCTCCCGGCGCAGCAGCACATGTGGTCGTACTACACCGACCTCGCGGTGCGGCGGGGCGTGCAGCTCAAGCGCAACGCCGGACCGAACCTGGGCCTTGCCCACGAGACGATGGGCGAGGCGTACATGCGCTATCTCCCGCAGGTGACCGGAGTGCTGGAGTGACGCACGTCGTGGTGACCGACATCGAGCGGGCGGATGCCGCGACGGCCGCCGCCTTCGCCGAGTTCGGCTCTGCCACCGCTCACGAAGCGCTGGGGCGCACCGGCTACGCGGGGTCGCAGATCCGCCCCATCCAGCAGGGCGCCGCCATCTCGGGAACCGCGATCACCGTCCGTCTGCCCCCAGGGGACAACCTGATGGTGCACGCCGCGATCGAACAGGCCCGGGAAGGCGACGTCATCGTGGTGGTCCCGACGGACGGCCCCGCCCACGGGGTCATCGGCGAGCTCATGGCCACGCAGATGCAGGTCCGCGGCGTGCGGGCCTACGTCACCTCAGGCGGCGTGCGCGACACCGAGGAGCTCCGGCGCATGGGCTTCGCGGTGTGGACCGCACACGTGAGCGCGGAAGGGACCGTCAAGCAGGCAGCCGGGTCGGTGAACGTTCCGGTCATGCTCGGGTCCGCCCACGTGCACCCCGGCGACATCGTCGTGGCCGACGACGACGGCGTCACGATCGTGCCTCGGGATCGCGCGGCAGCCACGCTCACGGCGGCCCGCGAGCGCGCAGATCGGGAGAAGGCGAACCGCGCGCGCTACCGCGACGGTGAGATCTCGATGGACATCAACCGCCTCCGTTCCGTGCTGGATCAGGCCGGGGTGCGGTACGTGACGCAGACGGAGCATGACGGTGCCGGGCGCTGACCCGCTGAGAGACGGCATCCGCTGCATGCTCATGCGCGGCGGCACCTCGAAGGGCGCGTTCTTCCTCGCGGATGACCTGCCCGCCGACGATGATGTGCGCGACGACCTGCTGCTGCGGATCATGGGCAGTCCCGACCGGGCTCAGATCGACGGCCTGGGCGGCGCGCACCCGCTGACGTCGAAGGTGGCCGTCGTCTCGGCCTCGCCTCTGGCCGACGTCGACATCGACTACCTGTTTCTGCAGGTCGGTATCGACGAACCGGTCGTCGCCGATCTGCAGACCTGCGGCAACCTGCTCGCCGGTGTCGGCCCCTTCGCGCTCGAGCGCGGGCTTCTCTCCGCGCCAGGCGAGGAGTGCACCGTGCGCATCCGCCTGCTCAACACCGGCGGCGTCGCGACGGTCACCTTCAAGGCCCGGGACGGCGCCCCGACCTACGACGGCGATACCGCCATCGACGGCGTCCCCGGCACGGCGAGCCCGGTGCTCATCGACCTCGCCGGCGGCGGCGGGCCGCTGCTGCCGACCGGGCAGGTGAGCGAGGAGATCGACGGGCACCGCGTCACCCTCATCGACAACGGGATGCCGGTGGTGCTGCTGCAGGCAGACGAATTCGCCGTGGCCGGTGACGAGGACCCGGTGGACCTCGAGCAGCGCGCCGACCTGCGTGCGCAGCTGGAGCGCATCCGACTCGAGGCGGGAAGGCTCATGGGACTCGGCGATGTCGCGGCGCAGACCGTCCCCAAGCTCATCCTGCTCTCCGCCCCCGCAGCCGGCGGCGCCGTCTCGACGCGCGCGTTCATCCCGACCCGCGTGCACACGTCGATCGGCGTGCTCATGGCGGCATCCGTCGCTGCCGGCATCCGCATCCCCGGCGCCGTCGGCTCCGACCTCGCCCGCCTCGAGGCGGATGCCGTCGGCACCGACATCGAGCACCCCTCGGGCACCTTCCGCGCCGAGGTGACCGTGGCCCAGGATGAGCAGGGACGCTGGCAGGCGTCGTCGAGATCGATCCGCACCGCACGCAAGATCTTCGACGGCACGGTGTACCCCCGTCCGCGCCCCTAGGACCGTCAGAGAGGACGCCCCATGGCCACCAGTGAGAACTTCGACATCGCCCACCTGGGTGGCGTGGAGCTGTTCACCCCCAAGTTCGAGGAGAGCCTGCATTTCTTCCGCGACCTCCTCGCGATGCGCGAGGTCGCCCGCATCGGCGACTCGGCCTACCTGCGCTGCTGGGACGAGTACCAGCTCTACACCCTCAAGCTCACCGCCTCGGACACCAACGGCGTCGGCCGCACGCTCTACCGGGCCTCGGGACCCGAAGCCCTGGAGCGGCGGGTTGCGGCGATCGAACGCAGCGGGTTGGGTCACGGCTGGCGCGATCCCGAGGTGGGAGTGGGGCGCTCCTACGAGTTCGAGGACCCGGACGGGCACCTCATGGCCCTGCACTACGACACCGAGCTGTACGTCCCTGACGACGAGGACCGCCCAGCGCTGAAGAATCAGGCGTCGGCCTTTCCCGGCCGTGGGGTGAACACCCGGAGGATGGACCACATCAACTACCTCGCCGCCGATGTGACGGCGGCGGGTGAGTTCTGGAGCGACGTCATGTGCGCGCGCGAGTCCGAGCGGGTGCGACTGGATGCCGGTGGCTACGGCGCCCGATGGTTCCGGTTCAACCAGAAGTCCTACGACGTGGTCTACTCCGACGACTGGACGAAGCAGCGGGGCCGGTTCCACCACTTCGCCCTCGCACCGGACACCCGCGAGGACATCCTGAAAGCCGCCGACATCTTTCTCGAAAACGGGGTGTACATCGAGTACGGGCCGTACAAGCACGCGATCAACCAGACGTTCTTCCTCTACGTCTGGGAGCCGGGTGGCAACCGGATCGAGCTGGCCAACGCCGGCGCCCGCCTGCTGCTGGACCCGGACTGGCCGACCGTCGAGTGGTCCCAGGCCGAGCGCGCCAAGGGACAGGCGTGGGGGATGAAGACGATCCCGACCTTCCACACCCACGGCACTCCGTATGTGCAGGATCAAGAGGAGCTGGATCGCCGGGCGCTCGCGGGCGAACTCTGACGCCGCGGGTCAGCGCAGTGCCGCGGCACCGCTGCGGTCGAGCAGTCGACGGAGCCACTCCGCCCGAGCGGCGCGGGCGCGGCGACTGATCTCGGCATCGGGGGCCAGCGCATCGAATCCGTGTGCGCCGCCCGGCCAGACATGCAGCTCCGCGTCGCCTCCGCAGGCCCAGGACCGAGCCGCATAGGCGACCACCTCGTCACGGAAGGTCTCAGCCGATCCGACATCGAGGAACATGGGCGGGAGATTCGACAGATCGCTCGCTCGGGCGGGCGAGGCGTAGATCGCCACGTCGTCGCGGTCGGCACCGAGGTAGGCGTTCCACGCCGTCTCGTTGGCCACGCGGTCCCACGCGCCGACGCCCGCCATCTGGTCTGCCGAGCCCGAGTCGTTGCGGTCATCGAGCATCGGGCACACCAGCAGCTGTCCCAGCAGCGATGGTCCGCCGCGATCCCGGGCGAGCAGCGCCGTGGCCGCCGCCAGCCCGCCACCGGCGCTGATGCCACCGACGATGACACGGTTGGGGTCGAGGCTCAGCGCATCGGCGTGCTCCATCAACCAGACCAGCCCTCGGTAGACGTCCTCCACAGGCACGGGGTAGGGGAACTCCGGCGCAAGGCGATACTCGATGGATGCCACGGCGAGCCCGAGGTCCTGAGCCGTCCCGGCCAGGGCAGGCAGATCGTCGGCCGCGGAGCCGACCACGAGCCCGCCGCCGTGCACGTGATAGAGCACCGGCAGGCGCGCGCCGCGCCTGCGAGGACGCAGGAGCAGGAGCGCGATGCCGGGGGCGTCCCCCGCCGGGACGAGGTGGCGGGTCAGCGCCAGGCTCCCGCCGAGCGTGATCTCGTACTCGCTCGGTGGCACCGCCCGCTCGCGCAGCTCGGCTATGCCCTCGGGGCGCAGCGAGGTGACCACGTCGTCGGTGGTGCGCAGCGCGTGCGCCACGTCCGGATCGAACGCCGGGGGCGCCCCCGGGCCTTCCCTCATCCCTTCACCGAGCCCTGCAGCAGCGCGGCGACGAACTGGCGCTGGAAGACGAGGAACACCAGCAGCGTCGGAGTGAGGATCAGCAGCGATCCGGCGCACAGCAGCGGGACGTCGGTGCCCCACTGCCCTTGGAAAGCGCCCAGCGCACCGGCCATCGTGCGCTTGGTCGGGTCGTCCACGAGCACGACGGCGAGCAGGAACTGGTTCCAGGTCCACAGGAACAGCAGGATCGCGAGCGAAGAGAGCGCGGGGACGGACAGCGGCACATGGATGCGCCAGAACAGCTGCCAGGTCGTCGCGCCGTCGATGCGTGCCGCTTCGGAGACGTCCTCGGGCATGTTGACGAAGTGCGCGCGCATCCAGGTCACCGCGAACGGCATGAACAAGCCGATCAGCGGGAGGATGATCGCCCATCGGGTGTTGAGCAGCCCGAGATCCCTCATCTGGTAGTACAGCGGCACGATGATG
The DNA here is from genome assembly GCF_030246905.1 of Microbacterium sp. zg-Y818. Taxonomy (NCBI): domain Bacteria; kingdom Bacillati; phylum Actinomycetota; class Actinomycetes; order Micrococcales; family Microbacteriaceae; genus Microbacterium; species Microbacterium sp. zg-Y818. The sequence continues at coordinate 3,015,415 of NZ_CP126741.1, forward strand.
CCCTCGAACGGCAGCGTCAAACCCAGAATGAACGCGATGAACACGATCCGTCCGGCGAACGGCTTGAGATGGCCCAGGGCGAAGCCCGCCAGCGTCGCGATCAGCAGCGCAACGGGCACCACGCCGAGTTCGATGAGAACGCTGGACCACAGCAGCTCCAGCATCCGCGCGGATTGGAAAGCCAGCACGAAGTTGTCCCAGTGCGGCTGGGCCGGCCACACCAGACCGCCCGGATACGTTCCCGGTTCGTGCAGTGCGGTGATGAACAGGCTCACGAACGGGAGGATCGTGATGACCATCAGAAGGATCAGCAGCGCCCGCCCGAGCCAGGTCTCGCGTGCGGAGACGATCATCCGTCGCGTCCTCTCAGGATCCGCTGCATCGGCAGCACCACGAGCAGCACCAGCACCATCAGCACGATCGCCAGCGCTGACGCGGTGCCGATCTCACGCTCGAAGAACGCCAGGTAATAGATCTGCAGGCCGGGCACGAGCGTGCTGTTGGCCGGCCCTCCTTGGGTCGAGATGTAGATGATGTCGAAGCTGGCCAGCGCCGAGATCACCGTGACGGTCAGCGCCACCGCGATCTCCTGTCGCAAGCTCGGCAAGGTGATGGAGAAGAACTCCCGCACCGGCCCCGCCCCATCGATCCGCGCGGCCTCGTACAGGGCCGGGTCGATCTTCGTCATGCCCGCCAGCAGCAGCAGCAGGCACAGCCCCAGCTGCACCCAGGCACCGATCACGCCCACCGCCGGCAAGGCGGTCTGGGTGTCTCCGAGCCACGCCCGCGTGAGCCCGCCCAGTCCCACCAGCTTCATCAGCTGGTTGACCATGCCGTCGGTGGACAGCTGCCAGGTCCACATGATGCCCGCCGCCACCAAGGGGATGACCTGTGGGAGAAAGAGGACCGTGCGCGCGACGGTCGCGAGCCTGCTCGTGGCGATGGCACGGATGAGGTTCGCGGCGAACAGACCGATGACCACCGGCACGATGCTGAAATACAGGATCAGTTCGAAGGCGTTGAGGATCGACCCGACCAGGGTGGCGTTGTTGAACACCTCGACGTAGTTCGCGAACCCCGCCCACGTCGCCGGCCTTATGCCGTCCCACCGGTACATCGAATACTGCACCGACCGCACGATCGGAACCAGCACGAAGGCGATGTAGAACACCGCGGCCGGCAGAACCAGCACATAGGCGGCAACCGACCATGACCAGCGCCGCCTGCGCAAGGTCCTTCGCCGGGCGGCCGACGGCCCGCGACCGGCTGCAGCGCCGTCGGGGCGCGGCGGCGCTGCAGCCTGCTCAGAGGTGGACATCCGTCAGTCGGCGAGTTCGTTCTCGTAGTCCGCCTGCACAGCGCTCAGCAGCTCGGCGGCCTCCACTTCACCGGCGACAAGCCGCTGGACGTTCGGCGTCCAACTCTGGGCGTAGATGCCGCCTGTGGCGTTGGCGATGAAGTCCATCGCGCCGTTCTGCTCATTGATCGCGGTGCCTGCCTTCAGCGTGGCCTCCGTGACGGAGCCCTCGGCCACCTCGGGCATGAACGCGTTCGCCGGTCCCATCGGGTGCGAGCCGCCGACCTCGACGGTGATGGTACGTGCCTGTTCGTCGGTCGCGACCCAGTCGAAGAAGAACGCGGCGCAGTCCGGGTTCTCGGCGAACGCCGAGATGCCATATGTCAGCGGCGCCGACATCGCCCCCTGCGCGCCGCCCTCTTCGAGCGGTGGCATCAGGAAGAACCCCGCTCCCCCGGGCATCTGAGTGTCGAGGTTGCCCGATTCCCAGTCGCCGCTGAAGATGAACAGGCTCTCGCCGCCGATGAAGCGGCTCATCATCTGCGAGTAGTCCATCGAGTTGACGTCGGGGGCGAAGTAACCCGCTTCCACCCAGCGCTGCAGATGCTCTGCGGCGGCGAGGTTCGCGTCGGTGTCGATCGTCGCGTCCGCCTTCTGATAGATCCAGTCGTTGATCGGCGCGGTCTCACCGTACGACGCCATCAACCCCTGCAGCGGGAAGAGCAGTCCGCCCGTGGCACCCCCGTTGAACTGGGCGATGGGGGTGATGCCGGCATCCTTGGCTGCCTGCAGGTAGCCGTCGAACTCCTCGAGGGTGCGCGGAGCCTGGGTCATGCCGATCTGCTCGGCGAGCGCGGTGTTGTAGAACACCCCCGTCATCGAGAAGTTCAACCCCATGCCGTAGAGCGGACCGTCGCCGCGGCGCCCCTCGTCGTCCACCCGCAGCTGCTCGAGCTGCGACTCGGGCCAGTCGGTCCAGCCGAACGCCTCGGCGTAGGGGTCCAGGTCCATCAGCAGGCCGCCCGACGCGAGCTCCGACATCTGCGGCAGGCGCATGAGGTCCGGCGGCGAGTCCTGCAGCACGCGGGGCGCGTTCTGGGTGAGGACGGCGAACTGGTCTTCGCGGATGTCGAAGGTCACGTTGGGGTACTGCTCGGTGAACTCCTCCGCGAGCACGCTCGGCAAGGGGAAGCCCGTCTCGGCGTACATGCTGAGCTCGACGTCCTCGTCGCCGCAGGTGGGCGCCCCGTCGGCGAAGTCGGGCCTCTCGGACTGCTCGGGGGCCGCGGTCCCCCCGGGCGGCGCACACGCCGTGACGGCGAAAGCCGAGGCGAGCAGAACCCCCGCCACTGCCAGGGGACGCATTCGAAGATCCTGTGATCGAGACACCGGTGTCTCCCTTCATCGTGGATGGTGCAGTCAGGGCGCGAAACGTCGGGAAAACGTGCTAAATCGCGTTAGCAATGTCATGATGCTCTGCGTGCCCGACCTTTGTCAACGGCCCGAGCGGCCGGGGGGCGGGCGGGTGCGCGGATAGGATCGTCGCGGAACGGAGAGGCTGTGGGTCGAGGAAGAGTCAGGCTGGCCGACGTGGCCCGCGCAGCCGGAGTCTCGCGCACCACGGCATCCCTCGTCCTGTCAGATCGCGGCGACGAGCTGCGCATCTCCGCGGCGTCGCAGGAGCGGGTGCGCCTGGTGGCATCCGAACTCGGCTACCGCCCCAACGTCGTCTCGTCGGAGTTGCGACGCGGCTCCAGCCGCACGATCGGTTTCATCTCCGACACCATCGCCACCTCGCAGCTCGCCGGCGACATGATCAAGGGCGCCCTCGGCCATGCGCACCGCAACGGGTACATGCTCTTCATCGGGGAATCCGAAGGCGACCTCGATGAAGAGGAGCGCATCATCGAAGCCATGCTCGACCGGCAGGTCGACGGCTTCGTGATCGCGTCGATGTTCACGAGGGAGCGGCCGCTGCCGTCGAATCTGAAGGGTCAGTCAGCGGTGCTGCTCAACGCGCTGCCCGAACGCGCACGAACGGTGCGCGCGGTGATCCCCGACGAGTACACGGCGGGACGCGACGCAGTGGAGCTGCTGCTGCGCGCCGGCCACGAGCGCGTGCACCTGATCGGCGCCGGGCCGGAGCAGGCCGACGTTCCTGCGCAGACCGTCGCCGGGCGCGAGCGTCTCGCCGGCATCCTCGATGCCCTGGCGGATGCCGGACTGGCGCCGGCCAGCGGGCACCTGTGCCAGGTGTGGCTGCCACAGGACGGCTGGAAGGCGACCGCCCGGCTGCTGGCGACGGGCGTGCGGCACGAGGCGCTCATCACCTTCAACGACCGGCTCGCCTTCGGTGCCTACCAGGCGTTGCAGGAGGCAGGCATGACCGTGCCGTCGGACATGTCGATCGTGTCGTTCGACGATCACCAGCTCGCCGGCTGGCTGCACCCGGGGCTGACCACCTTCGCCATCCCCCACCATGAACTCGGCCAGCGCGCCATCGAGCTGCTGCTGGATGAGGCCCTCCCCGAAGAGAATCCGGTCGAGCGGCTGCGCATGCCGGCGCGCATCAGAGGTTCGGTGGGCCCGCCGGGCCACCCCGCTCACGTCAGCGGAGGCACTGCGCCGCCGGGGTGAGACGCGCTCGGCCCGTGCGCCCGCCACGTGTCACCCACGGAGCCGCTCCGGCGAACCGCTCCACGGAGCCGCCCCGGGGAGCCGCCCCCGGGGAGGAGCCACCCCCGGGGAGCCGCTCCGGTGTCACTTCCGTACTGTCCCCGCGCACATCACCCGCCATTCGCGACACTCGAGGAGCGCTCGCACCCGCGCGGGTCCGCTTGCTACCAGCGCGGAGCTGCTCCGGTCAGCGCAGGAGCCGACCCAGGTCGACTTCTCTCGGGACGTCACCCGCCCGGTGTTCGGAGAGGGCGTCCGGCAACATGTCGTCGGGGAACCCCTGGTAGGCGATGGGGCGCAAGAACCGTTCGACGGCGCGAGCACCCACCGAGGTGAAACCGGGTGAGGTCGTCGCGGGGTAAGGGCCGCCGTGCACCATCGCGGGAGACACGATCACCCCGGTGGGCCAGCCGTCGTAGACCAGGCGCCCGGCGTGCAGGGCCAGCTCGTCCACAAGCTCGCGGATTCCCCCGTCCATCGACGACGACGCCTGCACGGTGGCCGTCAGCGTGCCGCCCACGGCACGTGCTGCACGGAGGAGATCCGACGGATCGTCGTACTCGACCACGAGCGCACTGGGGCCGAATCGTTCCTCGGCCAATGCCTCGCTGTGCGCGAGGAATGTCTGCATCGACGCGCGGAACAGGGCCGGGCGAACCTCGTCGAGATCGGCGCTGCCGGTGCGGAGGACGTCGATTCCGGCAACTTCGGTGAACGTCTCACCGACCGCCTCGTAGCCGGAGCGGATGCGCTCATTGAGCAGGCGGGCAGGCCCCACCCCGTCGACAGCAGCGGCCGCGCGCTCCGCGAAACCGGACCCTTGCGGCACGAACACCAGACCCGGTTTCGTGCAGAGCTGGCCGTTGCCCAGCGTGTACGAGGCCACGAAGGCGGTGGCGAGATCTTCGACGTGCGCGCGTGCAGCCTCGACCGTCACGAACACCGGGTTCAGGCTCCCCTGCTCTCCGAAGAAGGGGATGGGATCCGGCCGCCGCGCGGCCACGTCGAACAGTGCCCTCCCCCCGACGGTCGAACCGGTGAACGCCGCTGCGCGGATCGCCGGATGCTGAAGCAGCCGGATCCCCGCCTGTTCTCCGTGCACCATGCTGAAGACAGCGGGGGCGAAGCCGTCCGATCGGACCGCCTCGTGCACGATCTCGGCCGTCGCCTCGGACAGGCGCGGGTGGCCCGGATGCGCCTTGACGATGGTCGGGCACCCGACGGCCAAGGCGGAGGCGGTGTCGCCGCCCGCCACGCTGAATGCGAAGGGGAAATTGCTTGCGGCGAACACGGCGACCGGGCCGACGGGACGGTTGATCGAGCGCAGGTCGGGAGCCGGACCGCCGACGGGGTAATCAGGATCGGTGTGCTCGACGACGGCGTGGAGATGGCGCCCGGAGCGGACCAGATGGGCGAATGCGCGCAGCTGATACGCCGTCCGGACGACTTCGCCCGCCAACCGCTGTGGAGGCATGTGGGTCTCTGCGGCAGCGATCTCCACCAACGCCTCGCTGCGGCTCTCCATGCCGGCGGCGATCGATTCCAGCAATCCCGCACGTGCCGCTGCAGGCGCAGCGGCGTAAGCCGGGAACACGTCGTGCGCAGCAGCGGCGTGCGCGCCGACCTGTTCGACAGTGGTGTCCGCGCTCATAGACTCCGTCCCTCCCCCCAGTGGGCGAGACCACGCACCACCGGATTACGCAGGCGTCCCAGCCCGCTGATCTCGATGTCGACAACATCCCCGCTCTGCAGCGAGAACTCTTCCGGCGGGACGATGCCCGTCCCCGTCGAGAGCCACGCACCGTCTGGGAAGACGTCGCCCCGGAAGAGGTAGGACACCAGCGTGTCCACTGGGCGCGCGAGCTGGTCGGTCGACGTCTGGTCGGCGAACACCACCCGTCCGTCACGTTCGATGCTCACCTGGATAGTCAGGTCGCCGTGGTCCACCTCCCACGCCGGTCGCAGAAACAGGCCCACAGCGCACGCGCCGGCATAGACCTTGGCTTGTGGCAGGTAGAGCGGGTTCTCACCCTCGATCGACCGAGAGGACATGTCGTTGCAGATCGAGTAGGCGACGATCTCTCCGTAAGCGTTGACGACGGCGGCCAGCTCCGGCTCGGGGACGTCCCAGGCCGAGTCGTCACGGATGCCGACCGGATCGCCGTCGGTACCCACCCGCCAGGCGACGCTCTTGAAGAAGAGCTCGGGGCGGTCGGCCTCGTATACGCGGTCGTAGACGTCGGGCACCGCCGCCTCCGCCATGCGGGCGGCGCGTGAACGCAGGTAGGTGACCCCGCTCGCCCAGATCTCCGTCCGCCCGTCCACGGGCGCGATCAAGCGACCCGGCTCCGTGGGCGGAAGGTCTGAGCTGAGCAGCGCCTGCAGTTCTGCGCGCGTCAGTCTGAGAAGCTCGGCCATGGAGTCCGCCGGGAGGCGGGACCAGAGCCCTCCCGTTTCCCTCAGGACGGCTCCGTCATCGCGTCGGCACAGTCGCATCACGCGCTCCTTTCGTGGGCGAGGACCGCCCCCGGGCCGGTGACGTCAGCACGATGGAAGTACGACCGGGCGTCGTCCGGTCGTATATCCGCCACCGCGTCGTTGAACAACCGCATCGGATGCGGCGAGTACGGGTGCTCGGCGATCGCATCAAGATCTAGGGTGATGCCCAGTCCGACCCGGTCGGGGATCATCACGTCACCCTCCGGCGTCAGCAGGAGCTGTTCATCGGAGATCTCGGTTCGCCACGGGACGTCGACAGCCATGATCTCGAGGTAGCGGAAGTTCGGCAGCGCAGCCGCCAGCTGCAGCGTTGCAGCGGTACTCAGCGGCCCGCTCGGATTGTGAGGCGCGAAGGGCACGTAGTGCACCGAGGCGAGCGTAGAGAGGAAGCTCAGCTCTGAGAGCCCTCCCGCATGGGTGACGTCGGGCTGGATGTAGTCGACCGCTCCGCGCGCCAGGACGGGCGCGAAGGCATGCCGACCGAACCAGCGTTCACCTGCGGCGATGGGAACCGGTGACTTCGTACGGATCTCCACCAGCGCGTCGATGCCGTCCGGAGGGCTCGGCTCCTCGAAGAACACTGGCTGGAAGGGTTCGAGCGCACGGGATACACGGATGGCAGTGGGCACGTCGAAGCGACCGTGACCCTCGATGAAGAGTTCCACGCCATCGCCGACGGCCTCGCGAACGGCGGCGACCGGCTCGAGCATGCGGCTCAGGTCGCGGGCGCTGACGGTGAGGTCCGCTGCTTCGAACGGGTCCCACTTCAGGCCGCGGAAACCCTGCTCCACCGTGGCGACGGCGGCTTCGGCGAAGTCGGCCGGCGTCACCGCCCCCGAGAACCACCCGTTGGCATAGGCGCGCACACGGTCGCGGTACCTGCCGCCGAGCAGTTCGTATACCGGAACGCCGAGCGCGCGGGCCTTCACATCCCACAGCGCCGTCTCCAGCGCACTCAGCGCCGTCATCGTGACCGGTCCGCCACGCCAGTAACCGTCGCGGTGCAGCTCGTAGATCAGGTGCGAGATGCGTGACGGGTCCTTGCCTCGCACAGCTTCCGCGAGGATCTTCACCGCGCCGCGGATGGCGTGCTCCTGCCCTTCCAGGGTCGCCTCCGCGACCCCGACGAGGCCCTCATCTGTGTGCAGTCGCACGAAAACCAAGTTCGTGCGGTAGAAGTCCACCACAACGGTTTCGAGGTCGGTGATTCTCAACATCATCCCTTCACCGCCCCGGCGGTCATGCCACCGACGACGTATTTCTGTGCGAACAGGTAGAAGACCACGGCCGGAAGGGTGAAGAGGAAGGCGACAGCCATGATGGTCTGCAGGGCGGTGCCCTGCTCGCCGACGAACCCTGCCAGCCCCACCGAGGCGGGTTGGATTTCGCGGCTGAAGATGAACGTCACCGCGAACACGTACTCGTTCCACGCGTGGAAGAAGGCGATGACCGCCGCGGCGGCGATCGTGGGAGCGATCAGCGGGAGGTTGATGCGCAGCAGAACGCCCAGCGGGCGCGCGCCGTCGACCCTCCCTGCTTCCTCCAATTCCCGCGGCACGCCGTCGATCGCGCCCTTGAGGATGAGCGCGACGATGGGCAGGACGAACGCGGTGTTCGCCAACACCAGCCCGGGCAGCGAATCAAGCAGATCGAAGCGGCGGAACAGCGAGAACAGCGGAACGACGAGCAGCGCCTCCGGAAGCATCTGCGTGAAGAGCAGCAGGAGCGCCAGACCGGCCTTCCCCCAGAAGGAGAAGCGCGACAGCGCATATCCCAACGGGATGCCGAGCAGAAGCGCGAGCAGCGTCGTGCCCGTGGCCACCACCGTGCTGTTGAGAAGCCATCGCAACGTTCGCCCCTCGGTCACCGCTTCGATGAAGACGCCGAACTGGGAGAAGTCCGGCACGAGGCGGGGCTGGCTGCCGAACAGGTCGGCGTCACTGGTGAGCGCGGTCGTGAACATCCAGTAGATCGGAAAGACTGCCAGGCCGAGCGCCACGAGCACGATGAGCATGCGCGCGGTCACGCCGAGACGGAATCGTCGGATCATCGCGGGGTCCTCTCAGCGGCACGGCCGACGAAACGGCTTCCGGCGATGACGATCAGTGAGATGAGCACGCCCACCATCCCGATCGCTGCGGCCGTGCCGAGGCGCTGGGCGTCGAACGCCTCTGCGTACAGATCGATCACGAGGGTGCGGGTCGAGCCCAGCGGTCCTCCTCGTGTCATCAGCCAGATCAGCTCGAACCGCCGCAGCGACCAGATCGTCATGAGCAGAGCCAGCAGTCCGACAGTCGGCTTGATGACCTGCCAGGTGACGACGCGGAATGTCCACAGCCGGCCCGCGCCGTCCATCTCCGCGGCCTCGATCAGTTCGGCGGGCACCGATTGCAGCGCGGAGAGGATCACCACACACACGAAGGGGAAGAGCTGCCACACGGTGGTGGCCAGGATCGCCGGCAGCGCCCATGCGGGATCATCGAGCACCCCACCGGCGCCGACCGGCACCCCGAGCGCCCTCAGGATGCGGGTGACGATGCCGTACTGCGGGTTCAGCATCCACACCGCGATCAACGCGGTGGCGATGCCGGGCGCCGCCCATGGGACGGTGATCAGAGCACGCGCGACCCCGCGACCGGGGAACTTGCCGTTGAGCAGCAGCGCGACGAGCAGACCTACCCCGACGGCGCCGACAACGCAGGCGACCACGTAGACACCCGTGGTCAGAAGCGTCTGGCGGAACGATGCGCTCGAAAAGACATGAGCATAGTTCGCCAGCCCCACCCATTCGCTGCGCGTGGGGTTCAGCAGGGTCGTCCGGGTGAAGCTCAGATAGATCTCCTGGAGCAGCGGGATCACCTGGAAGACGATGATGTAGAGCGCGGCAGGGGCGAGGAACAAGTAGGGAGTCCACTTACTGCCCAGCGGACTGCGTCTCCTGCCCCGCCGCGTGGCGGCGACGGTCACGGCGCCCCGACGATCCCCTCAGCCTCGGCCTGCGCCCGCTCCATGGCCTCCTGCATGGTCTGCTGACCCTGAAGGGCCGCGATGACCTCGCGCACGACGATGCTGCGGATCTCCGGGGTCTGCGGGCCGAACCCGACCACGATCTGGGGAGCGCTGGTGTTCGTCAGCTCGTCGAAAACGGTCAGGAACGGCATTTCCTCGAGCGATTCCGCGCTGCGCTCGGTGGGGGTGGCCATGCTCGCCGCGCCGAGGGCTTCCTGTAGCTTCTGCTGCTGCTCGGGCTGCAGCATCCACTCGATGTAGGTGTACGCGGCTTCCTTGTACTCGCTGTTCGCGTTTACGACGATGGGAGCCATGATCGCACCCTGCGCGCGCACCGGGAACGGGATGGGAGCGACACTGAAGTTCAGGTCCGGATTCGTACCCTTGGTGGCGACGACGTAGCCGCCGTTGTTCAGCTCCATGCCCACGAGGTTCTGGGCGAACATGCGGCGGAACGTAGCCGCATCCGCGCCCTTGGGGATGACATCGGCGTCGTACATGGTCTGGAAGGCCTCGAGACCTTCGATGTTCTTCGGGTCATCGAGCGTGAGGTTCTCACCGTCCGACCACTGACCGCCGAAACCGTAGACGTAGTTGAAGATGTCCTGCCACACGCCGTTCTCCTCCGCCTGGGTCTGGCGGAAAGCGAGACCGTACACGTCGCCCTGGGTGGTCGCCTGCGCCGTCGCCAGGAACTCGTCGAACGTCGTCGGGGGCTCGGGGACGAGGTCCGCGTTGTAGAACATCACGTAGTTCGAGGTGTCGTGAATCACGCCGTAGCGGGCGTCGTCGACGAAGAGGTACTCATCCGGGCCGGGCTGCAGACCGAGCTCCGCGGCGTCGATGACGTCGTCCAGCGGCTCGAGAAGGCCCGCGGCCGCAGCGGTGGAGAACTCCGGCATGTCGAAGCGCACCAGATCGGGGCCCTCGCCGCCTCCCATCTGGGTGAGGACGGTCTGGCCGAAAGTGGGGAAGGGCACGGATGCCGGCTCGATGATGACGCCATCCTGGCTCGCATTGAATTCATCGACGAACGCCTGAAGACGAGGCCCCAGCCCGGGATCGCCGAACGTGGAGGCGGCGAAGGTGAGGGTGACGGGGCCTTCCGCTTCCTCCGCCCCGCCGGAGCACCCGGTCAGGATGAGCGCGGTGGTGGCTGCACCCGCCAGGAAGAGGGCGCGGCGAGGGCGAGGGGTTGCGTGCATCGGCTTACTCCTTCGTAAACGATCGATCTGAGGCGAATCAGCGGCGCCTCGGTTCCACGTATTATTACTAACATTGGGCATATACGCAATATTGGTGTGGATGGCTGCGAAGGATAAAGTTCCAGGATGGCCGACCTGCACAATGCCCTCGTAGAACAGCTGGGGCTGCGCATCGTGCGCGGGGACTGGCCGCCCGGAACCCGGGTGGAGGTGGAGGCGCTCGCGCCGCAGTTCGGGGCGAGCCAGACGGCCATGCGGGAGGCCCTCCGCGTGATCCGGGAGAAGGGCATGGTCGAATCCCGACCCCGGCGCGGCACGACAGTGCGAGAGCGAAGCGCATGGAAGCTCCTCGACAGCGACGTCATCATGTGGCGTCGCGAGGTGCGTCGCGACGACGACCGCCTACTGTCCGAGCTCTCCGAGTTGCGCGAGATGATCGAGCCGACGTCAGCGCGTCTGGCGGCAGCCCATCGCGACCTCGAGGACATCGCAGCGCTCGAGGCGGCTTTCGCTCAGTTCGAGCGGGCGGGCTCCGACGTCGGGCTCCTCGATGCGGCCGATAAGTCGTTCCACTTGAGCTTGCTGAAGGCGACCCACAACGAGCTGATGATGCGGTTTGACGTCGTGGTGATCCACGCGCTGGACGCGCGCAACCGCATCCAGCACCATCCTTCGGGCACCTGGCTCGACCCTGTCCCCGACCATCGCGCCGTGCTCGAGGCAGTCATCGCCGGCGACCCCGCCGCCGCGGAGCGAGCCATGCGGCACGCCATCCGGGAGTCGGGTGAAGATCTCCGGGGCGGCGAACCACCGTTCCAGCACGTCAGCACCTGACCGCCGCACATCACCCGACGAGCCACTCCGGTGTCGCTTCCACACCATCCCCCGGGGCGGCACCCGCGATTCGCGACACTTGAGCAGCGCCCGCGCCCGCCGACCGACGCCTGAGCCGCTCCGGTGTCACTTCCGCACAATGCCCGGGCGCGGCACCGACCATTCGCGACACCGGAGCAGCGCTCACCGCGCGGGGCGGCACCCGCCGCGGGTCAGCGGCGCCATTCCTCCTGCGGGGTGAGCGGCACGACGGACGGCAGCCGCGCCGTCGTGCTCAGCGTCACGTGCTGGCCGGTGTGGGCGGAGTCGGTGAGCGCGGTCATGATCTCGAGCACGTGAAGGGCCAGTTCACCGCTCGCACGCCCCTCGCCGTCGCGCACCTGATCGATGACGCCGATGCCGCGGCCGGCCCCGACGTAGCCACCGGCATCGGGCAGCGTGGTCCATTCCGACTCGCCGCGGCGGCGCAGGCGCACCTCGCCGGCGAAGGTGTTCGGGTCGGGGACGCTCAGCGACCCCTCCTCGCCGTGCACCTCGATCGGCGCCGCCGTCGTTCCCACGGCGTCGAAGCTGAAGGTCACCGTCGACAGCGCGCCGCTGGAGTGCTCGAGCACACCGGTGACGTGGGTGTCGATCTCGACGGGGATGATCTCGCCCGTGCGGGGGCCGGAGCCGATCCGTCGCGTGTCGCGGGTGCGTGACGATGCGCCGCTGACCCGCACCACCGGGCCCAGCAGGTGAACGAGCGACGTGAGGTAGTACGGCCCCATATCGAACAGCGGTCCCCCGCCGTCGCGGTAGTAGAAGTCGGGGTGCGGATGCCACGACTCGTGGCCGCCCGAGACCCAGGTCGCCACCGCCGAGACGGGGCGGCCGATGTCGCCGGCCTCGACGGCGGCGCGGGCGGTCTGGATGCCGGTGCCGAGCACGGTGTCGGGGGCACCGCCGACCCAGTGGTCGCCGGCGGCATCCATCATCGCCTTGGCCTGGGTGAGAGTCGCCGCGAGCGGCTTCTCGCCGTAGACGTCCTTGCCGTGGGCGAGGGCGGCGAGAGCGATGTCCGCGTGGGCGGCGGGGATCGTGAGGTTGATGACGGTGTCGACGGCCGGGTCGGCGAGAAGTTCATCGACGGTGAGCGCGCGGCATCCGGGGATCTCGGCGGCCACCGCTGCGGCACGGCCCTGGTCCAGGTCCGCCGTTGCCACGATGCGGACGCCCTCAAGCCCGGCAAGCGTCTCGAGGTACTGCCGGGAGATGACTCCCAGGCCGATTATCCCTATGCCGTGCGGCTGGCCCACAGCATGCCCCTCTCGATGATGGTGCGGACGTTGTCGTCCTGCAGCACGTCCAGGCTGTGCCCGGGGGTGGCCACGAAGATGCGCCCCTTGCCCCACAGGCGCGTCCACACTGCGGGGGACGTGATGGGACGATGCCAGGGGTGGTACGGCTGCACCGGGTGCGTGGTGGTCGCCAGCACGTCGATCAGGTCGTCGTGCAGCACCCAGTACTGCTCGGTGTGCAGCGAGAAGTCGTCGAGCCCCGCCATGATCTCGTGCTCCCGCCCCAGATCGGTGAGCTCGACGGTGTAGGGCAGGTAGTTGTCGGACTGGTCGCCCGAGCACTGGTCGGGGTGCTTCGAGGGGTGGGTGGCGAACTGGCCGCCGATGAGCTGCAGGTAGTCGGAGCTGTTGCGGTACGAATCCGCGATGCCGCCGTGCCAGCCGGCGAGTCCCGTGCCGCGCTCGACCGCCGCCTTGAGCCCGTTGAACGCCTCGCGGGAGATCTCCGACATCGTCACCGACTGCAGGATGAGGTCGGTGGATGCCATCACCTCGTCATCGGCGTAGATCTCGTTGGAGTCCTCGACGCGCACGTCGAAGCCGCTCTGCTCGAGGAAGGGGAGGAAGAAGTCGGTCGCCTCGACGGGGTGGTGACCTTCCCAGCCTCCCCGAACGACGAGTGCGGTGCGTGCGGTCACGGATTCTCTCCTTCGACGGTGACATACAGACTGTCCTGCGCGGCGCTGCGCTCGACCGCGGCGAGCACCCGCTGCACGCGGGCGGCGTCCGCGAAGCTGGGAGAGACCGGAGTACCCCCGGCGATCGCACGCACGAGGTCGACGATCTGGTGCGTGAACAGGTGCTCGTATCCGAGCCCGTGGCCGGCCGGCCACCACGCGTCGGCGTAGGGATGCTCGGGCTCGTTGGCCTGGATGCGGCGGAACCCCTGCTCGCCGGCGGGGTCGGACGCGTCGTAGAACTCGAGCTCGTTCATCGCCCGGAAGTCGAATGCGATCGAGCCGCGGTCGCCGTTGATCTCGATGCGGTTGGAGTTGCGATGCCCCGTCGCCAGGCGCGTCGCTTCGAAGACCCCCATCGCCCCACCGGCGAACCGGGCCGTGAACGCCGCGGCGTCGTCGACGGTGACGGTCTGCCGGGCTGCGTCGGCCTGGGCGCGCCCGCCGAGCCCTACCTGTTCGTCAAGCACGGGACGCGTCGGAACGAAGGTGCGCATGATCGCGCTGACCCCGGCGATGGCGTCGCCGGTCAGCCACTGCGCGGTGTCGATGCTGTGGGCGCCGATGTCTCCGAGGGTGCCGGAGCCGGCGCGGTCCTTGTCGAGCCGCCAGGTGAAGGGGGCGTCGGGGTCGCTCAGCCAGTCCTGCAGGTACTGAGCACGCACGTGGCGCACCTGCCCGATGCGGCCGTCCTCGACCAGCCGGCGCGCGAGCGCCAGCGCGGGGGTACGGCGGTAGCTGAACCCGCACATGCTGACGACGCCCTCGGCACCGGCGCGCTCGGCGGCCGCGACCATGAGGTCGGCCTCGGCCACGTCGTTGGCCAGCGGCTTCTCGCACAGCACGTGCTTGCCGGCTGCCAGCGCCGCCAGCGCGATCTCGGCGTGGGTGTCGCCGGGGGTGCAGATGTCCACCACGTCGATGTCGGCGCGCTCGATGGCCTGACGCCAATCGCCCGCGGACTCCGCGAAACCGAACGTGTCGGCCGCGGCCGCCGTGCGCTCGGGGTCACGCCCGACCAGCAGGGTCAGCTCAGGCCTGGCGGGCAGGTCGAAGAAGCGGTGGGCGGTGCGCCACGCGTGCGCGTGCATGCGCCCCATGAAGCCCGTTCCGATGAGCGCGACCCGCAGGGGCCGGTCGGTCGTCGTCGTCATCACACCGACTCTACGACCGCGCTCCGGGGCTCGACGACCCGCACGTCGACACTCACGCGGCCGGCCTGCTGCACGGCGACTTCGTGCACGGGGCCGGTGAGATGCGTGGTCGCCGTCGCCTCCTGCGTCTCGCAGTCACGTCCGACCCACAGCCGGACCTCGCCCGGCTCGACGATGCGACGCATGGCACGGCCGGTGAACGCGAGCTGCGCCGCGGGCACGCGGAACGTGACCAGCGCTTCTTCCCCGGGCTGCAGCGCGACGCGCCGGTAGGCCAGCAGCTGGGCCACCGGACGGGTGACGCTAGCGTACACGTCGCGCCCGTACAGCTGCACCACGTCGACACCGGCGCGATCGCCGCTGTTGCGCACGCGCACGCTCGCGACGATGTCCCCATCGGTGGGGACCTCGTCGTCGACCGACAGATCCTCATGGACGAACGTCGTGTACGTGAGCCCGAAGCCGAAGGGCCGCAGCGGCGTGCTGTCGGCGCTCGTGATGTCGTTGGGTCCCCCGAGGATGGGGTGCAGGTAGGTGTAGGGCTGCGCGCCGCCGCCGCGCGGCAACGAGATCGGCAGCCGGCCCGAGGGTGCAACCCGTCCCGACACGATGCCGGCGAGCGCCCGCGCGCCCTCCTCACCGGGGAAGAACGCCTGCACGACGGCCGAGACCGAACCGTCCAGCGCCCAGTCGAGCACGTACGGCCGCCCCGTGAGCAGCACCATCACCACCGGGGTGCCGGTCGCGACCACTGCTTCCACCAGCTCGCGCTGCACGCCCGGCAGATCGAGGCTCTCGACGTCGTTGCCCTCGCCCACGGTGCCCCGACCGAAGAGCCCCGCGCGGTCGCCGACCACGACGACCGCGACATCGGCGCCGGATGCCGAGGCCACAGCATCCGCGAAGCCCGACCGGTCGTCGCCTTCGACGTCGCTGCCGACGGCGAAGCAGATCTCGGCCCCCGCGAACTCCTCTGCCAGCATCTCGCGCACGGTCGGGGCTTCGAAGCCCGCAGGGGTGCCGGGGTGGTGGGCCAGCACGTGGTTGACGAAGGAGTAGCAGCCGAACAGTGCCCGCGAATCGTCGGCATTCGGGCCGATCACCGCGATGCGACGTGGGGCCACGAGCGGCAGCACGCCGTCGTTGGCCAGCAGCACCACCGACTGCTCGGCGAGTTCCAGCGCCACCTCGCGGTGCGCGGGCGAGTCGAGGTCGATCGTCGTCGGCGGGGCCTCGAACGTCTCATCGAGAAGCCCCAGCTCCTCCTTCTGCGCGAGCACACGCAGCACCGAGCGATCGACCAGCGCCTCGGGGAACAGGCCGGCGCGCACGCGCTCGGCCAGTGGCTCGAGATACGCGTCGCCGGTGGGCAGCTCGACATCGATGCCCGCCTCGAGCGCGAGTGCCGCGGCTTCGCCGCGATCGGCGGCGATCGCGTGCATGGTGTGAAGGAACGCCACGGCGAAGTAGTCCGAGACCACGACGCCGTCGAAGCCCCACTCGCCGCGCAGCAGGTCGGTGAGCAGGCGCGGGTCGGCCGCCACCGGCATCCCGTCGATCTCGGCGTAGGAGTTCATCACCGAGCGCACCCCGGCTTCGCGCACCGCCATCTCGAAGGGCGGCAGGAAGACATCGCGCAGCTCCCGCTCACCGACGTGCACGGGAGCGTGGTTGCGCCCGGCCTGCGAGGCCGAGTACCCCACGAAGTGCTTGAGCGTCGCGTGCACGCCGGCATCCTGCATGCCGCGGATGTACGCGGTGCCGATCGTGCCGACGACGAACGGATCCTCGGCGATGCACTCGTCGACCCGCCCCCAGCGCGGATCGCGGATGACGTCGAGCACCGGTGCGAGGGTCTGATGGATGCCGAGCTCGCGCATCGACTCGCCGATGAGGCGGCCCATCCGCTCGACCGCCTCGGGGTTGAACGCCGCACCCCACGCGAGCGGCGTCGGGAAGGTGGCCGCCTTCCAGGCAGCGAGCCCGGTGAGGCTCTCTTCGTGGACGATCGCGGGAATGCCCAGCCGGGTCTCCTGCTGGAGGCGACGCTGCTCGGCCCACAGCCACTGCGCACGTTCGACCGGATCGACCGGACGGGTGCCGTAGACGCGGGTGAGGTGACCCAGCCCGTGCTTGGCGGCTTCGTCGTAGCGGGTGCTCGTCGCCATCTCGCCCGCCATGGGCGCCACGACCTCCTCACCCTGGTCGACCCAGTAACCGACGAGCTGGGCCAGCTTCTCGTCGAGGGTCATGCTCTCGAGCAGGGCGCGCACGCGCGCCGAAACGGGGGTGTCCACGGGGGTACTCCTAAATTCGGGAACGTCAGCCCTTAACGGCGCCGGTCAGACCGCCGACGATGCGGCGCTCGAACAGGCTGAAGAAGACCAGGGCGGGGATCATCGACAGCGAGGTGAAGGCGAGCACCCGCGCCGTGTCGACGGAGTACTGCGAGGAGAAGGCCTGCACACCCAGGGGCAGCGTGTAGGTCGCCTCGTTGTTGAGGATGAACAGCGGCAGCAGGTAGCTGTTCCAGCTGCCGATGAACGCCAGGATGCCGGTCGTGATGACGCCGGGAAGCGCCAGCGGAATCACCATGCGCCAGAAGAACCCGATGCGGCTGGCGCCGTCGATGAAGGCGGCCTCTTCGATCTCGTCCGGAATGGCCTTGAGGAACGGCACCAGGATGATGATCGTCGTCGGCAGGGCGAACGCGATCTGCGGGAGGATGATGCCCGGCAGCGAGTTCATGAGACCGAGGTCGCGCACCACGATGTACAGCGGCGTGATGGCCACAGTGATGGGGAACATCAGTCCAGCGGCGAACATCGCGTACAGCGCGCCCCGCCCGCGGAAGCGGTAGCGCGCGAGCACGTAGCTGGCCATGAGTCCGAGGATGACCGCGCCCGCCGTGGTCGACAGGGCGGCGATGGCGGAGTTGAGCACCTGCCGCCAGAACATCGACCCGGTGAGCACGTCGAGGTAGTTCCCGAAGTTCCAGGGGTTGGGCAGCCCCGACGGATCGGCGGTGATCTGCGCGTTCGTGCGGAACCCGCCGAGGATGATGTACGCGACCGGCACGAGGATGACGGCGATGACCACCAGGGCGATGAAGTACACCACCGGGCTGCCCCAGGGCAGCTTCTCCTTGGGCTTGCGGCCCGGCTTGAGCAGCGGCTCGTCGGGCGGGGTCGTGGTGATGAGGGCTGTGGCGGTCATCGCTTACCTCCCGTGAGGGCGCCTGCGGTGTCGCGGCGCAGGACGAAGCGCTGGTAGATCAGTGCGACGACCAGTGAGATGAGGAACAGGACGACAGCAACGGCGCTGCCGTAGCCGTAGTTCCCGGAGTTGCGGCCCTCGGAGACCATGTAGGTCGCCATCGTGGACGTGCCCGCGGTCGAGGCGACGTACTGGCCCCAGATGATGTAGACGAGGTCGAACAGCTGCAGCGAGCCGATGATCGACAGGAACGCCCAGATGCGCAGGGTCGGCCCCAGCAGCGGCACGGTGATGCGCCACTGCGTCTGCCAGAACGAGGCGCCGTCGATGGCGGCCGCCTCGGACAGCTCCTCGGGGATGCCCTGGAGCCCGGCGAGGAAGAGGATGACGGCGAAGCCGAAGTACTTCCAGGTGATGATCGCCATCAGGGTCCAGATGGCGATGTCGGGGTTGGCGAGCCAGTCCTGCTCGAGCCCGCCGAGACCGACGTTCTCGAGGAAGCCGTTGACAGCGCCGCGCTGCTGCAGCATGAGGCTCCAGCCGACTCCGACGACGACCTCGGCGATGACGTAGGGCACGAAGATCAGCACGCGGATGATCGACTGACCGCGCATGCGGCGGTTCAGCAGAAGCGCGACCAGCAGCGCCGCGGGCCCCTGCAGCACGAGCGACATCACCACGATGAACGCGTTGTGGCTGAGGGCCGCGTGGAACGCGGGGTCCTGCAGGATCAGCAGGTAGTTGTTGAACCCCACGAAGTCGGTGGGCGGGCCGTAGCCCTGCCACCGGAAGAAACCGTAATAGGCGGCGGCGATGACGGGGAAGATCACGAACCCGAAGAAGACCAGCAGCGCCGGCCCCACCAGGATCGCGATCTCCAGACGTCCGGCCCAGCCGATCCCCTTGCGCCGCGGCCGCACGGGCGGGGACGACACCTTCGTGTCGCCCCCGCTCGGCTGCGCGAGCTCGGCGGATGTGTTGCGATCCGTCAACGAGTTCCCGCGAACAGACATGTGCGAATTCCTAGCCCTTCGCTGCGGCCGCGTTGACCGCGTCGACGAGCTGCTCCGGGCCGCTGTTGCCGGCCAGCATGTCCACGACCGCGACGTTCAGCGCGTTGCCCACGTTGAGGCCGTAGATGGTGTCGAGCCACTGGGAGACGAACGGGGCCTCGTTGTAGGCCTCGATGATCTGGATCAGGTACGGCTCGGTGACGGCCTCCTGGGCCACGGTGTTCACCGGCGGGGCGTCGAAGGCGTCGTAGTACGCCTCCTGCACCTCGGCGGTGGCCAGGTAGTTCAGGAAGTCCACGCACGCGTCAGGAGCGTCGACGTAGCAGGAGTAGCCGTCGATGCCGCCGAGGATCGCGCCGGGCTCACCTTCACCGCCGGGCACCTCGGGGAAGGGGAACCAGGACAGGTCGGGCAGCGGCTTCTCGTCCGGGGTGAGTCCGGCGATCACGCCGGGGTTCCAGGCGCCCATGAGCTCCATGCCCGCGAGGCGGTTCGCGATGAGGCCGGCCGACGAACCGGCGCCCTGCTGGGCCTCGGTCGTGAGGAAGCCCTGGTTGAAGGGCTCGGTCTGCGCGAAGGCGTCGAGGTTCTCGGCGGCTTCGAGCCAGCACGGGTCGCTGAAGTCCATCTCCTCGGCCGCGGTGGCCATCGTGTCAGGGCTGCAGGCGCGCAGGGCGAAGAAGTAGTACCAGTGCGCGGCCGGCCAGGCGTTCTTGCCACCGAGCGCGATGGGCTCGACGCCACTGGCCTTGAGGGCTTCGACGGCGGCGCTCATCTCGTCGATCGTGGTGGGGGCCTCGGTGATGCCTGCAGCATCGAACACCTGCTGGCTGTAGAACATGCCGCCCGGAAGCACGGCGACGGGCATGCCGTAGAGCTTGTCGTCGACACGCAGGTTGTCGAGCGTCGTGTCGGGGATCTCCTCGGCGGCGGTGTCGGAGATCGCGTCGGTGATGTCCTTGATCTGGCCCGCAGCGACCATGGCGGCGAGCTTGCCGCCACCGCGCTGCAGGAACAGGTCCGGCGCGTCGCCGGAGTTCAGCGCGGTCTGCAGCTTGCCGTCGAGCTCTTCGTTCTGCACGACCTGCACCTTGATGGTGACGCCGGGGTTCTCCTCCGAGAATGCGGCGGCCGTCTGGTCCCAGAACTCCTTGCCGGGGCCGGTGGTGGAGTTGTGCCAGAGCGTCATCTCGACGTCGCCGTCTTCGCCGGCACCTCCCCCGCTGCCAGAACAGCCGGCCAGGGCGAGCACACCGGCTGTGACAGCTGCTGCGGCTGCGAGCGTCCTCTTCGCAATCATGTGATTCTCCTCTTTGAGTGGGCGCACCCGCATCATCATGACCCGGGTTCGTGACAAGTCTCACGCGACCTCGAAACCCTGTCAAACGTTTTCGAAATCCTTTTCCATGCGTAGGATCGGGGCAATGTCCCGTCGAGCAACGATCCACGACGTCGCCGCTGCAGCCGGCGTCTCGGTGTCGACCGTGTCCAAAGCCGTCAACGGCAGGTACGGCGTCGCCGAACACACCGTCGCGCGCGTTCTCGATGTGGTGGAGCGACTCGGCTACGAGTCGTCTCTCGTGGCCAGCAGCATGCGCTCGCACCGAACCGGGGTGATCGGCGTGCTGGTGGCCGACTTCGAGCCGTTCAGCGCCGAGGTGCTCAAGGGCGTCGGTGCGGCGCTGCGCGACTCGCGTTACGACCTGCTCGCCTACAGCGGCTCGCGTCAGGGCGGCAGCGCCGGCTGGGAGCGGCGTTCCCTCAGCCGCCTGAGCGGAACGCTCATCGACGCCGCGATCATGGTCACCCCCACGGTCATCGGCGTCACCAGCGAGGTGCCGATCGTGGCCGTCGACCCCCACAGCGGCCGCGCCGACCTGCCGACTGTGGAGTCGGACAGCTACGGCGGGGCGCTGCACGCGATGCAGTACCTCGTGCAGCTCGGCCACCGCCGCATCGGCTTCATCGCAGGGCGACCCGACCTGCGCTCCTCCGAAGCGCGCGACGCCGGCTACCGGGCCGGGCTGCGCGAAGCCGGCATCCCCGCCGACCCCTCACTCGTACGCGTCGGGCTCTACCAGCCCGAGATCGTGCGCGAGCAGGCCCTCGCGCTGCTGCAGCAGCGGGAGCGCCCCACTGCGGTGTTCGCCGCCAACGACCTCTCGGCGCTCGCGGTGATCGAGGTGGCCGGCGAGCTGGGCCTGCGCGTTCCGCAGGATCTCTCCGTGATCGGCTTCGACGACGTGCCCGAGGCTTCCCGTGTGCACCCGGCGCTCACCACCGTCGCCCAGCCCATGCGCCGCCTCGGGGCGGTCGCGGCCGAGTTCGTCGCCGCCCTGCTGGCAGGTGAGACCCGCGACGAGCTGCACGTGACGCTGCCCACGCGCCTCGTCGTGCGGGGCACGACCGCTCCCCCGGCCGGTCCCGGACGCTGACCGGCATCCGGACCTCGTCGCCCAGCGCATCGGCCGGTTCGCCGACATCGTGGGCGCCGACCGCGTCATCGCCTCGACCGACTGCGGTCTGGGCGGGCGCATCCACCCCGACATCGCGTGGGCCAAGCTCGCGACGCTGGGCGAGGGCGCCCGTCGCGCCTCGGCGAGCGCCTGATCCGGGCCGCTCACCTGTCGCAGAATGTCGCTGCGGGCGCTCCCAGGCGACACTTTGCGACAGGCGAGCAGGAGGAGCGCGCGGATGCCGGTGCGCGCGGCATCCCCCACCCCGCCCCCGCACCGCTCACCTGTCGCAGAATGTCGCTGCGGGCGCTCCCAGCCGACACTTTGCGACAGGCGAGCACGAGGAGCGCGCGGATGCCGGTGCGCGCGGCATCCCCCACCCCGCCCCCGCACCGCTCACCTGTCGCAGAATGTCGCTGCGGGCGCTCCCAGGCGACACTTTGCGACAGGCGAGCGCGTCCGGAGACCCGGCGCAGGACGCCGGCACCGACACATGAACGGATGCCGCTGCACGTCGCATCCGTCCCGACACGGCAGAATCGAGGGATGACCGCGCACGACCCGAACCTGCCGCCCGCCCACGCATGCCTCATCGTGCACGGCAAGGACCAGCCGGGCATCGTGGCCGCCGTGTCGGCGATGATCACGCGCATCGGGGGCAACATCGTCGCGTTCGATCAGTACTCCGACAACCTCGAAGGCGGCGCGTACTTCCAGCGCGTCGTCTTCCACCGCCCCGGCTTCGGCGCGGACCGACCGGTTGTCGAGGACGAGGTCGCCCGGACGCTCGCGGACTTCGACCTGCAATGGTCGCTGACCGACCAGTCGGTGCCCAAGCGCATGGCGATCCTGTCGTCGAAGCAGGACCACTGCCTGCTCGACCTGCTCTGGCGCCATCGCCGCGGCGACCTGCCCGTCACCATCCCGATGGTCGTGTCCAACCACGCGACCTCCGCCGAGGACGTGCGCTCCTTCGGCGTGCCGTTCTTCCACGTGCCGTCCACCCCCGGCCCCGACAAGTCGGAGTCGGAGGCGAAGATCCTCGAGCTGCTCAAGGGCAATGTCGACTTCGTCGTGCTGGCGCGGTACATGCAGATCCTGTCGGCCGACTTCCTCGAAGCCCTCGGGGTGCCGGTGATCAACATCCACCACTCGTTCCTGCCCGCCTTCATCGGCGCGGAGCCCTACAAGAAGGCCAAGGAGCGCGGCGTCAAGCTCATCGGCGCGACGAGCCACTACGTCACGACCGACCTCGACGAGGGTCCGATCATCGAGCAGGACACGATCCGCGTCACCCACGCCGACACGACCGCCGAGCTCGCCCGCCGCGGCGCGGACGTCGAGCGCCAGGTGCTCTCGCGCGCGGTGCTGTGGCACGCGCAGGACCGCGTGATCCGCCACGGCAACCACACGATCGTCTTCTGACCGCGGCCGCGCGACGCCGGCGCGCGCCGGCGCGCGTGCCGGTCAGGGCTGGGGCGTCTGCTGCGGCGGGTTGTGCATGAACTCGATGCGGATGCCGTCGGCGTTCTCCACGAACGACGCGTAGTACCGGTCGTTGAAGCGCGGGTACGTCTTCGGCTCGCGCACCACCGACCAGCCGGCATCCACCGCCACCTGGTGCATCCGGTCGACATCGGCGCGCGAGTCGACCGCGAACGCGAGGTGCTGCCACCCGACGCGGCCGTGCCGGTGCGGCCCGGTCCCCTCCTCGCGCGCGGGAAGCAGGATGAACTCGGTCTCGCCCTCGGCGTACCACGCCACCCCGTGGTCACCGTCCTCACGGGCCAGCCCCAGCGCCGTCAGCACGGGGTCGAACTCGGCGGTGGCGCGGGCGAGGTCGTCGACGGAGACGCCGAGGTGATCGAAGAGCGGCATCCCCGCATTCTGGCGCATGCGGCGGTGCGCGTGCGCCGGCGACCCCGAGACACCACCTTCCGGTCGAAACACCACGCGTCGCGGTGCGTCTCGGCCAGAACGTGGTGTCTCACTGGCCGCAGCCAACCCGCTAATCCAGCTGCCGAACCAGGCGGGCGGGCGCGGTCACCCGGAACGAGGCGTCGATGAGCTCGCTGACCTCGTCCCAGCCGGCATCGGCGAGGTCGATCCCGAGCCACCCCGAGGCACCCAGGTACGCAGGCACGAAGAAACGGGGATCCTGGCGCAGGGCGGGCGCGTCATCGGGATCGGGCCGCACCAGGATCGCCGCGTCGTGACGCACATGGTCTCCCGCGCCGCGGCGCTCACCCCCGCCGAAGTAGCAGAACGTCCGCACCGTGAAGAAGTTCGGGCGGCCGTGGCTGATCCGCTCCTGCGCAGCCGGGTAGGCGAGGCACACCGCCCGCAGGCGCTCCAGCAGGGGATCGTCGGGATCGAACATCAGGGGATGCTCCATGCCGACATCCTGCCGCGCCACCCGGCCCGGGGGAACCTCGGCGGCGGCGACTCAGTACACGTACTCCATCAGTTCGACGCCCAGCGTGCGGAAGGCCTCGTGCGCGCGCAGCCGGTGCGCGATCGACAGGTCGTCGAACGCGACGAGCAGTGCGTACGCCACGCCGGCGCGAGGACCGGCGAGCACGCCAGCCTCCGACCGGATCCCGTCGCCCCGACCGGTCTTGTTGACGAACAGCAGCCCGTGGGCGTCGTCCTCGTGCGCGAAGGGGTCAAGTCCGGTGGCGGATGCCACGAGCGTCAGATCCACGTTGAGGCTCAGCCACTCCGACACCTGCGCGCTCACCCCGGGCGAGACGGCCTGCGCGTTGACGAGCGACGCGAAGAGACCTGCCAGCTCCCGCGCCGTGCCGAGCGCCACCTGAGGCGCGTCGTCGGGGCCGCGCTCGTTGCGGAATCCGTCCATGAGCGCGGTGTGCTCCATTCCCAGAGACTCCAGCCGCGCCCGCACCGCGGGCAGCCCGACCCGCTCGAGCAGCGCGTTCGCGGCGAGCGCGTCGCCGGTGGCCGCGGCGAGCACGGCGAGGTCGGCCAGCGGCAGCGCCGGAGCCTTCAGATGCTGCCACACCCCCGCCACCGCCACCGGCGGGAGCTGCTGACGGTCGACGATCTCGAGCGGGTCGAGCCGGCCGTCCTCGAACGCGGCGGCGGTCTCGACCAGCAGCGGCACGACCCCCAGGCCGGCGATCGGCAGGGTGCGGTGGTCGTCGCCCGAGAGCAGCACCTCGTCGCTGTCGAGATCGGCCACGCGCACCGACACCCGCGCTCCCGACGCGGCGAGCTCGTCCAGGGCCCGCCAGGTTGCGGGGAACGATCTGCGGGCGGCGGCGGGCCGACGGGGCCGGCGGTGCGCACCCCGCAGGGACGGCTGCTTCTCGCTGCCGCGCTGCGGGTCGGGGGTACCCACGCGGGGATCCTTTCAGAAGAGAGGTGGTGCGCTCACGCCGCCTGGCGCGGCGGCGTGAGCGCGGGGACGGTCACCAGATGCTCACGCGCTCCTGCGGTGGCAGCCACAGCCGGTCGCCCTCGGTGACGTCGAAGGCGTCGTAGAACGCGTCGATGTTGCGCACGATCTGGTTGCAGCGGAACTCGTTGGGCGAGTGCGGGTCGACCGTCAGCAGACGAATCGTCTCGGCATCCCTCCCCTTCTGCTGCCAGATCTGCGCCCAGCTCAGCAGCAGGCGCTGGATGCCGCTGTACCCGTCGATCTCGGGTGACTCAGCGCCCCCCAGCGACAGCTCGTACGCCTTCAGGGCGATGCTGAGCCCGCCCAGGTCGCCGATGTTCTCGCCGATCGTGAGCGCACCGTTGACGTGGTGCTCGGGCGACAGCCCCTGGGGCACCAGCGCGTCGTATTGCGCGATAAGGTTCTTCGTGCGCTCCTCGAACGCGGCGCGGTCGGCGTCGGTCCACCAATCGCGCAGCGACCCGTCGCCGTCGAAACGACTGCCCTGGTCGTCGAAGCCGTGCCCGATCTCGTGACCGATCACCGCGCCGATGCCGCCGTAGTTGGCTGCGGCATCGCGCTCGGCGTCGAAGAAGGGGTACTGCAGGATCGCCGCCGGGAACACGATCTCGTTCATCAGCGGGTTGTAGTAGGCGTTCACCGTCTGCGGCGTCATGAACCACTCGTCGCGGTCGATCGGCTGGCCCACACGCGAGATCTGGCGGTCGTGCTCCCACACGCGCGCGCGGCGCACGTTGCCGAGCAGGTCGGTCGCGTCGATCTCGAGGGTGTCGTAGTCCTTCCACTTCACCGGGAAGCCGATCTTCGGGGTGAAGGCGTCGAGCTTGGCCAGGGCGCGCTCGCGCGTCTCGGGGCTCATCCACTCCAGACCCGAGATCGACTGACGGTAGGCCTCGACGAGGTTGGCGACCAGCTCGTCCATGGCCACCTTCGCCTGCGGCGGGAAGTGACGCTCGACGTACACCTTGCCGACCGCTTCGCCCAGGGCGGCCTCGACCAGGCCAACGCCGCGCTTCCAGCGCTCGCGGTTCACCGGCACGCCGGTGAGTTGCGTGCCGTAGAACGAGAAGTTCTCCTCGACGAACTCGTCCGAGAGGAAGGGCGCCGCGCTGTGGACGACCTGCAGCCGCAGCCACGCCTTCCAGTCCTCCAGGCGGTCCTCGCTCAGCAGGGCACCGAGGCCCTCGAGGTACGACGGCTGGCTGACGTTCACCTCGGCGAACGCCTCGCTGCGACCGGGCGCGAGCGCCTCGAGCCACGGATCCAGGTCCACGCCGACGAGCGCCTGCACGTCGGCCCAGCTCATGAGGTTGTAGGTGGCGACGGCGTCGCGGCTGCGCACCTTGTCCCAGTGGTGCGAGGCGAGCTCGGTCTCGAGCGCCACGATGCGATCGGCCTGATCGGCGGCATCCGCCACGCCTGCAAGCTCCAGCACCCGGTGGATGTGCGCGCGGTGCGCGGTGCGGGTCTCGGCGAAGTTCTCAAGCCGGTAGTAGCTCTCATCGGGGAGCGACAGCCCGCTCTGCAGCACGAACGGCACGTACCGCACCGGGTTGCCCGGATCGGGCTCGACGTAGAGTCCGAGGAATCCGCCCACGCCGTCACGCTCGAGGCGCCCGACAGTCGCGAGCAGCTCCGGGATCGACGAGATGGCGTCGACCTGCTGCAGCAGCGGGCGCAGCGGCTCGGCACCGAGGGCGGCGATGCGCTCGGTGTCCATGAAGCTCGTGTACAGGTCGCCGATCTTGCGGGTCTCGGTGCCGGGCTCCGCCTGCTGCGCCTCTTCGATGATCGCGCGGACGTCCTTCTCGGCCTGCTCGGCGATGAGGTGGAACGAGCCCCAGCGCGCCTTGTCGTCGGGGATCGCCGTGCGCTCCAGCCACGCGCCGTTCACATGGCGGAAGAGGTCGTCCTGGGGGCGGATCTCGGGGCTCAGTTCGTCGAGCGCGAGACCGGAACGGAGGGCATCGGTCATCCTCCCAGGATATGCGCCCCGCCCGACGTCGGCCGAGGCGGGGGCCGGTGCCCACCCGGCCCTAGGCTCGTCTGGTGACCACGCGCGACCCGCTCAACCGCGACATCCTGCGCCTGGCCGTGCCGGCGCTGGGGGCGCTCATCGCCGAGCCGATGTTCCTGATCGTGGATGCCGCGCTCGTCGGCCACCTCGGCGTGGTGCCGCTGGCGGGCCTGGGCATCGCTGGCGCCGTGCTGCAGACCATCGTCGGGCTCATGGTGTTCCTCGCATACGCCACCACGCCGGCCGTCGCCCGCCGGTTCGGTGCGGGCGAAATGGCCTCGGCCGTCCGCGCGGGGATCGACGGCCTCTGGCTGGCCCTCGGGCTGGGCGCGGTGCTCGCCCTCGTCGGGTCGCTGGCGACCCCGACCATCGTCGGACTGTTCGGCGCTTCCGCCGAGGTCGCCGAGCAGGCGGAGATCTACCTCGGCATCTCGATGTGGGGCCTGCCCGCCATGCTCATCGTCTTCGCCGCCACCGGACTGCTGCGGGGCATGCAGAACACCGTCACGCCGCTGTGGATCGCGGGATTGGGCTTCGCGGCGAACGCGCTGCTGAACTGGCTGTTCATCTACGGGTTCGGGTGGGGCATCGCCGGCTCGGCCGCCGGCACGGTCGTCGCCCAGTGGGGCATGGTCGGCGCGTACGCGCTGGTGGTGCGGCGGCTGGCCCGCCGCCATGCGGCATCCGCCCTCCCTCACCTCGAGGGCGTGCGCGGGTCCGCCCGGTCGGGTGGGTGGCTGTTCCTGCGCACCGTGTCGCTGCGGGCGGCGCTGCTGGCCACCGTCGCGGTGGCGACGATGCTGGGGACCGAAGAGCTCGCCGGCTGGCAGATCGCGTTCACCATCTTCTCCACTGCGGCGTTCGCCCTCGACGCCCTCGCCATCGCCGCGCAGGCGCTGATCGGCAAGAACCTCGGCGCCGGCGACGAGCGCGGCGTGCGGCGGGTGCTGCAGCGCACGCTCGCGTGGGGCGCCTGCTTCGGCGTGCTCGTCGGCGCACTCGTCGCGGCGGGCTCGGGGTTCATCGGGCTCGTCTTCACCGGCGACTCCGAGGTGGCGGCGCTCGTGCAGCCGGCCCTGCTGGTGCTCGCCGTGGCGCAGCCGATCTGCGGTGTCGTCTTCGTGCTCGACGGGGTGCTGATGGGGGCGGGAGACGTGCGCTACCTCGCGATCGCGGGCGGCCTGAACCTCGTGCCCTTCGTTCCGGCGCTGGCGCTCGTGGCCGTGCTGCACCCCGTCGGCGCCGCCGGATTGGCGTGGCTCGCGGCGACCTTCTTCGGCGTCTACATGCTCGCCCGGCTCGCGACCCTCACGTGGCGCGTGCGCCGGCCGCAGTGGATCACCGCGGGGGCCTGACCGTCACGCCCAGCGGCGGCACCACTCGTACATCACGACCGCGGCCGCGGCGCTGGCGTTGATGGAGCGGGTCGAACCGTACTGTGCGATCTCGACGGTCGAGGCGGCCGCGGCGAGCGCCTCGGGCGACAGCCCCGGACCCTCCTGACCGAAAAGGAGCACGCACCGCTCGGGGAGGTCGGCGCGGTCGACGGGCACCGATCCCGGCACGTTGTCGACCGCCACGATCGGAAGGCCCGCATCGGCCGCCCACGCGGCGAAGGCCGCGACGTCCTCATGGTGGCGCACGTGCTGGTACCGGTCGGTGACCATGGCCCCGCGGCGGTTCCAGCGGCGCTTTCCCACGATGTGCACCTCGGCGGCGGCGAACGCGTTGGCGCTGCGCACGATCGAGCCGATGTTCATGTCGTGCTGCCAGTTCTCGATGGCGACGTGGAACGGATGCCGCTTGGCGTCGAGATCGGCGACGATCGCCGCCATCGTCCAGTAGCGGTACTGGTCGACGACGTTGCGGCGGTCACCGTGCGCCAGCAGCTCGGGGTCGTAGCGGGGGTCGTCCGGCCACGCCTCGGGTCCCCCCGGCCACGGCCCCACGCCGTAGGGCAGCGTCGGCTCGGCCTCGGGTGCGGCGTCGGCGTCGGCGAGATCGGTCATCGAACCAGGCTAGCCACCGCGGCGCGGTCGGAATTCCGCCTCACCGCGCCGTGCAGGCACGGCGCCCCTCGCCCGTCCGCGCTCCGCGGGAATTCGACCGCGCCGACCTCTTTTCGGCGCGCCGAAACCTCTGCTAACTTTTCGGCATGCCGAAATCTGCCGCGCTCGACGCGCCGCCGACGCCCCCTCGGCGGCCGGCCGCCTCCCGCCCCCTCGCCTGGCTGATGGGCCCGGCGATCGTCGCGGGTGTCGCGTACCTCGACCCGGGCAACGTCGCAAGCAACATGACGGCGGGAGCCCGCTACGGCTATCTGCTGGTCTGGGTCGTGGTCGTGGGCAACGGCATGGCGTGGCTCATCCAGTACCTCTCGGCCAAGCTCGGCGTCGTCACCGGCGAGAGCCTGCCCGAAGTGCTTGGCCGGCGCATACGCACCCGCTGGGGCCGGCGCGCCTACTGGGTGCAGGCCGAGCTCGTCGCGATGGCCACCGACATCGCCGAGGTCATCGGGGGGGCAGTCGCGCTCCACCTGCTGTTCGGCATTCCGCTGGTGTGGGGCGGGGCGATCACTGGCGTCGTCTCACTGGCGCTGCTGCTGCTGCAGGCCCGTCGCGGCGCCCGCACCTTCGAGTTCGTCATCGCCGGACTGGTGCTGATCATCGCCGTCGGCTTCGTCTTCGGGGTCTTCGTCGCCCCGCCCGATCCCGCCGGGATCGTCGGCGGGCTGCTGCCACGTTTCGAGGGAACCGATTCCGTGCTGCTGGCCGCGTCGATCCTCGGTGCGACGATCATGCCGCACGCGATCTACGCCCACTCCGCCCTCAGCCGCGACCGGTTCGCCCCTGCCACCGAGGGCGCGGCCGAGACCCTCGAAGCCCGCCGCGGCATCTCGATCCCGCGGCTGCTGCGCGCCACCCGGTGGGACGTCACCATCGCCATGGCCGTCGCGGGCACCGTGAACCTCTGCATCCTGCTGCTGGCGGCCGCCGCCCTGTCGGGCGCGCCGGGGACGGACAGCCTCGAGGGCGCGTACGCAGCGCTGCGTGACGGCATCGGGCCGGTCGTGGCCACCCTGTTCGCCGTCGGCCTGCTGGCCAGCGGCCTGGCGAGCACCGCCGTCGGCGCCTACGCCGGAGCCGAGATCATGCACGGCCTGCTGCGGGTGCGCATCCCCCTGCTCCTCCGGCGCCTGGTGACCCTCATTCCGGCGCTGGTCGTCCTCGCCCTCGGCGTCGACCCGACGCTCGCCCTCATCCTGAGCCAGGTCGTCCTCTCCTTCGGCATCCCGTTCGCCCTCGTGCCGCTGGTGGCGCTGACCGCCCGCCGCGACGTGCTGGGCGCCTACCGCAACCGGCCGTGGACGACCGTCGCGGGCGTGGCGTCGTCGGTGTTCCTCATCGCGCTGAACGCTCTGCTGCTGTGGCTCGTCCTCACGGGGTCATGACCGGCCCCCGGTAGCCTGGATCCGTGCCCGCTTCACGTCCCGTCGTCGACGACTACCTCAAGACGATCTACCACCACACCGAGTGGCAGACCGATCCGGTGACCCCGTCGCGGCTGGCATCCGAGCTGGGGCTGGCTCCCTCGAGTGTCACCGAGATGGTGCAGAAGCTCGCCTCCCAGGGGCTCGTCACCCACCGCCCGTACGGCCCCGTGCAGCTCACTGACGAGGGGGTGCGCCGCGCGGCGGGCGTCATCCGTCGGCATCGCCTGGTCGAGACGTGGCTCGTGCGCGAGTTCGGCTACGCCTGGGACGAGGTCCACGACGAGGCCGAGGTGCTCGAGCACACCATCAGCGACCGGCTTCTCGAAGGCATCGCCGCCCGCCTCGGCCACCCCCGCTTCGATCCGCACGGCGACGCCATTCCGGATGCCGACGGCACGGTGCACCGCGAACCTTTCGTACTGCTGGCGCGGGCCGCGCCCGGACACCGCGGCCGCGTGCTGCGCGTGAGCGACCGCGACCCGGCGCTGCTGCGGGCGTGCGAAGAGGCCGGCCTCGACGTGGGGCACACGATCGCCGTGGTCGGTGACGGCACCGTCTCGGTCGACGGCTCCCCCGCGATCACCCTGCCTGCCGGTGCGGCGGACGCGATCTGGGTCACCGCCTGACCCGCGTCAGCCGCGCACGCGCCGCCGGGTGCCCGCGGCCTGCTCGAACGGCCACGCCACGCTGGTGGCCCCCTCGCAGAACTCCCACAGGCGCGCCGCCCGCTCCGGGTCCCTTGTGATCTTCGACGAGATCGCCTTGCGGGGTGCACCGCGGGCGACCAGGCCGGGGCCCCAGAACGATCCGTTCTCCGCGGCGGGGTCGAGCAGCGCCCGCACGAGCGGCCAGGCGCCGCGCTCCTTGGACTGCGCGACCGCGGCCTGAAGGTTGGCGGTGAACCGCTTCGCGCGGCTGGGCTCATTGACCCCCTGGATGCCACGGGTGCGGCCGCTGGTGGAGTACCCGGGGTGGGCGACGAGGCTCTCCACCGCGACGCCCGCGTCGGCCAGCCGCCGGGCGGCCTCGAAACCGATGGCGGCGGTCATGACCTTCGACTGCACGTAGGCCCGCCAGCCGGTGTAGCCGGACTCGAGTTCCGGGTCCTCGGGGTCGTACGACCACAGCGATGTCGCCATGCTCCCCACCCACACCATGCGCCCGCCGGCCGCGGCCAGCGACGGCAACAGCTCTCCGGCCAGGGCGAAATGACCGAGGACGTTGGTGGCGAGCACCACTTCGTGACCGTCGGCGGTGAGTTCGCGGGTCTTCGGCGGGTGCACGATGCCGGCGTTCAGCAGCAGGCCGTCGAGTCCGCGGCGGCCGCGGGCTGTCGCCGCGGCGGCGCGCACCGAGCCGAGGTTGCTCGTGTCCAGCAGCAGCGTCTCGACGGTGGCGGGCGTGGCATCCGTGACCTGACGCAGCACCGCCGCGCGGGCGGCCGCGAGCCGGTTGGGATTGCGGCCGGTCATGACCACGTGCGCGCCGGCGCCGGCCAACTGCAGCGCGGCGAAGAACCCCAGCCCTTTGTTGGAGCCGGTGATCAGGTAGCGGCGGCCCTCCAGGTCGGGGAGGTGCTCGGGGTCCCAGTCATCGCGTCGCGGCACCCTTCCGACATTAGAGCCACCCGCGTGGTTAGGCTGACCCCATGCGGACCCGCGCCGACATCGACTGCTGGCTGACCGACATGGACGGCGTTCTCGTGCACGAGAGCCGTCCGATTCCGGGAGCCGCCGAACTGCTGGCGCAGTGGCGCGACACCGGCATCCCGTTTCTCGTGCTGACGAACAACCCCATCTTCACGCCGCGCGACCTGAGCGCCCGGCTGCGGGCCTCGGGGCTGGACGTGCCCGAGGAGAGCATCTGGACCTCGGCGCTGGCGACGGCGGAGTTCCTCCGCTCGCAGCTGCCCGGCGGCACCGCCTACGTCATCGGCGAGGCGGGGCTCACCACGGCCCTGCATGAGGCCGGCTACATCATGACCGAGACGCAGCCGGACTACGTCGTGGTCGGCGAGACCCGTCAGTACTCGTTCGAGGCGATCACCCGGGCGATCCGGTTCATCAACAACGGCGCCCGGTTCATCGTCACGAACCCCGACGCGACGGGCCCGACGCCGTACGGTGTAGTTCCCGCCACCGGCGCGTTCGCGGCGCTCATCACCAAGGCCACCGGGCGGGAGCCCTACGTGGTCGGCAAGCCGAACCCGATGATGTTCCGCTCGGCGCTCAACCGCATCGGCGCGCACTCCGAGTCCACCGGCATGATCGGCGACCGCATGGACACCGACGTCGTCGCCGCGATCGAGGCGGGCCTGCACTCGGTGCTCGTGCTCACCGGCATCAGCGACCGCAGCGAGATCGAGCGCTACCCGTTCCGCCCCGATGAGATCCTCGATTCCGTCGCCGACCTCCTCGCCCCCGGTCCGATCGAGACCGAGCTGCCCGAGGTGCTGTGATGGGGGCGTTCGACGAGGCCGAGGTGCTGCGGGCGGCGGATGCCGCCACCTGGCGCGCCTGGCTGGAACGCCACCACGCGTCGTCGCGGGGGGTGTGGCTGCTGCGTCCGCGGGCGGGGGTCGTGCTCGAGCTCGTGGGCTACGGCGACGCCGTGCGTCAGGCGCTGTGCTTCGGCTGGATCGACGGCACGGTGAAGCCCTATGACGCCGAGACGATCGGGCAGTGGTACGCGCCCCGGCGGCCCGGCAGCGGCTGGGCGGCGACCAACAAGGCGCGCGTGGCCGAGCTCGAGGCGTCGGGCGAGATGGCCGAACCCGGGCGTCGGGTCATCGCCGCGGCGAAGGCGAGCGGGGCGTGGGAGATGCTCGACGGTGCGGAATCGGGCACCGAGCCGCCGGAGCTGACCGCTGCGCTCGACGCGGTGCCGGTGGCCCGGGCGAACTGGGATGCCTTCCCGCCGTCGGCGCGCAAGATGGGACTGACTGCGGTGGCGATGGCCAAGCGCACCGAGACGAAGGCGGCGCGCATCGCGAAGATCGTGGCCGACGCAGCGGAAGGAAGACGCCCCTGAACGAGTTCGAACAGACCCTGCTGCTGGTGTCGGCGGCGGCGATGACCGCGACGACGCTCGTGGTCGTCATCGTGCAGTACGTCCGCGGCCGAGGCCGGGAGGACTGACATGGCCGTCGCGCTGGCGTTGTCGGGGCTCGTCGTGCTGCTGGTGGCGCTCGTGCTCTTCGTGCGGTCGTCGCGCCAGGCATCCGCCGCCGGAGCGACGACCAACCGCCGCTCGCTCGTCCTGCTGACGTTCCTCGGGCTGCTGCTCGCCCTGGCCTCGCAGCTGCCGGTGTTCCAGGGGTAGCCCGCGGCATCCGGGTTCCCCTGTCGCGTTCTGTCGCTTCGCGGCCGTCGAAGCGGTAATACGAGACAGGTGAGCGTCGGCGGGCCGCGACGCGCGGGCCGCGGCTACTGCGGCTGCAGACCCAGGTCGTCGAGGTCGATCGCGGCGAGCCACTGCAGGCCCGCTGCCTCCACGGCATCCTGCGCGCCGGTCTTGCGGTCGACGATCACGGCGACGGCGACGGGTTCCGCACCCTCGCGGCGGAGGGCCTCGACGGCCTTGAGCGCGGACTGCCCCGTCGTGGAGGTGTCCTCGACCACGACGACGCGCTTGCCGACGACGTCGGCGCCCTCGACCTGGCGGCCGCGGCCGTGGTCCTTCGGCTCCTTGCGCACGACGAAGGCGTCGAGCGGGGTGCCGGCGTGCACCGACTCGTGCATGATCGCGTTGGCGATCGGGTCGGCGCCGAGGGTCAGTCCGCCCACGGCGACGATCCCGTCGACGTCGCGCACGAGGTCGAGCATGATGCGTCCGATCGCGGGAGCGGCGCGGTGGTCGAGCGTGAGCTTGCGCATGTCGACGTAGTAGGTGGCCTTCTTGCCCGACGACAGCGTGAAGTCGCCGTGGAAGACGGCCTCGTCCTTGATCAGCGCGATGAGCGCCTGGCGGTCGGCTTCGAGAGCGGGCGTGGAGGCGACGGTCATGGCTTTGAGTCTACGGATGCCGCAGGAGGCATCCGTTCCCGCCGAAGGGACCGGTTTTGCACGTCGGGCCGCCCGGCCGGCCCGCGTGACGGGCCATATAGTCGGGATCGACAGTCCCGACACGGCGGCGCTCTCGAGATCCGCCTCGACCACAGGAGCCGCAATGACGCGCATGGGGATCGTCACCGAACGGGATGCCGAAACGCGGGTGGCGGCCACTCCCGGGACGGTGGCGAAGCTGATCGCGCTCGGGTACGAACTGGTCGTCGAGACGGGAGCGGGTGCCGCGTCGTCGTTTCCGGATGCCGCCTACCGTGAGGCCGGCGCCCAGATCGTCGACCGCGACGAGGCGTGGGCGGCCGAGATCGTGCTCAAGGTCAACCCCCCGACACCCGATGAAGTGGCTCTGCTGGCCGACGGGGCGACCCTCATCGGGCTTCTCGCCGCGGCGCTGCGCCCCGACGTGCGCGAGTCACTGCAGACGCGCGGCATCACCGCGCTCGCCCTCGACGCCGTGCCGCGCATCTCCCGCGCGCAGTCGATGGACGTGCTCAGCTCCATGGCCAACATCTCGGGCTATCGCGCCGTCGTCGAGGCGGCGCACGAGTTCGGCCGCTTCTTCACCGGCCAGGTGACGGCGGCAGGCAAGGTGCCCCCGGCCACGGTGCTGATCGCCGGGGCCGGGGTCGCCGGGCTGGCGGCCATCGGCGCGGCATCGTCTCTGGGCGCGGTCGTGCGCGCGACCGACCCGCGGCCCGAGGTCGCCGATCAGGTGCGCTCCATCGGCGGCGAGTACCTGCCGGTGGTCGTGGACGAGACGATGGACTCGTCCGACGGCTACGCGAAGGCGACGAGCGAGGCCTACGACCGTGCCGCCGCGGCGCTGTACTCGGCGCAGGCTCGCGAGGTCGACATCGTCATCACGACCGCGCTGATCCCGGGGCGGGCGGCGCCGCGCCTGCTCACCGCCGCGGACGTCGCGAGCATGAAGCCCGGCAGCGTCATCGTCGACATGGCCGCCGCCCAGGGCGGCAACGTCGAGGGATCCGTCGACGGTGAGCGCGTCGTCACCGACAACGGCGTGGTCATCCTGGGCTACTCCGACCTGGCATCCCGCCTGCCCACCCAGGCGTCGCAGCTCTACGGCACGAACCTCGTGAACCTGGTGAAGCTGCTGACCCCCGGCAAGGATGGGCGACTGGTCCTCGACTTCGACGACGTCGTGCAGCGCTCGATCACCGTCGTGCGGGACGGGCAGTCGACCTGGCCACCGCCGCCGGTGCAGGTGTCGGCGGCGCCTGCCGCGGCATCCGTCCCGCCGCCCGACGCCGGGCCCGCGAAGCCGAAGCGCACCCTCTCGCCCGCGGGCCGCTCCGGGCTGATCGCCCTCGGCATCGCCGCCCTCTTCGCGGTGTCGGCGATCGCCCCGGCACCGCTGCCGCAGCACCTGACCGTGCTGGTGCTCTCGGTCATCGTCGGGTTCTACGTGATCGGCAAGGTGCACCACGCGCTGCACACCCCGCTGATGAGCGTGACCAACGCGATCTCGGGCATCATCATCGTCGGCGCGATGCTGCAGGTGACCACCCCCGACCCGCCGGTGCAGATCCTGGCCGCGGTCGCGGTGCTGCTGGCATCGGTCAACATCTTCGGCGGGTTCGCCGTCACCCGGCGCATGCTCGCCATGTTCTCGAAGGGCGACCGATGACCGCCGCCTCCGTGGCCACCGCCGCCTACATCGTCGCGGCGCTGCTGTTCGTGCTGAGCCTGCGCGGGCTCAGCACCCACGAAACGGCCCGGTCGGGCGTCGGGTACGGCATCGCCGGCATGGCCATCGCGCTCGCAGCCACGGCCTGGGTGTCGGTGCAGAACGCGTGGGGCGACCCGCAGGCGACGCTCGGGCTGGTGCTCCTGGCCGCGGCCGTGCTGATCGGCGCGGCGGTGGGCCTGTGGCGGGCGCGCGTGGTCGAGATGACCGGCATGCCCGAGCTCATCGCGCTGTTGCACAGCTTCGTGGGTCTGGCCGCAGTGCTGGTGGGCTGGAACGGCGCGCTGCACGACCCCGGGCTGTCGGGGGCGCTGCGCGACATCCACCACGCCGAGGTGTTCATCGGCGTCTTCATCGGCGGCGTGACCTTCACCGGCTCGATCGTGGCGTTCCTGAAACTGTCGGCGCGCATGTCGTCGCGGCCGCTCATGCTGCCGGGCAAGAACGCGCTCAACGTGGGGGCGCTGGTCGCCTTCGTCGCGCTGACCGTCTGGTACGTCGTCACGCCGTCGCTCTGGCTGCTCGTGGCCGTCACGGTGCTGGCGCTCGCGCTGGGGTGGCACCTCGTGGCATCCATCGGCGGGGGCGACATGCCCGTCGTCGTGTCGATGCTCAACAGCTACTCGGGCTGGGCGGCCGCGGCGGCGGGGTTCCTGCTGAACAACGACCTGCTGATCGTCACCGGTGCCCTCGTCGGGTCGTCGGGTGCGTACCTGTCGTACATCATGTGCAAGGCGATGAACCGGTCGTTCCTGTCGGTGATCGCCGGCGGATTCGGCATCGAGGCGCCGCCCGCGGGTGACGTCGACCACGGCGAGTATCGCGAGGTGGATGCCGCGACCGTGGCGGACATGCTGCGCGAGGCGTCGTCGGTCGTGATCACCCCGGGGTACGGCATGGCCGTCGCGCAGGCGCAGTATCCGGTGGCCGACCTCGCCCGTCGGCTCCGCGAGCGGGGTGTGGACGTGCGGTTCGGCATCCACCCGGTCGCCGGGCGCCTGCCCGGGCACATGAACGTGCTGCTGGCCGAGGCGAAGGTGCCGTACGACATCGTGCTGGAGATGGACGAGATCAACGACGACTTCGCCTCGACGTCGGTGGTGCTGGTGATCGGTGCGAACGACACCGTGAACCCGGCCGCGGCGGAGGATCCGACCTCGCCGATCGCCGGGATGCCGGTGCTGCGGGTGTGGGAGGCCGAGAACGTGATCGTGTTCAAGCGATCGATGGCCGCCGGGTACGCCGGCGTGCAGAACCCGCTGTTCTATCGCGAGAACACCCAGATGCTGTTCGGCGACGCGAAGGAGCGTGTCGAGGACATCCTCCGCGCTGCCGAGTGATTATCCGCGCTGCCGAGTGAGTATTCGGCCCGCCCCTACGCCTCGTCGCGCCAGGAGTGCTGCGGCTCGTAGCCCAGCAGCCGACGCGCCTTCTCCGTCGAGAACAGGCTCGCGTGCGGCGGAAGCTCCCCGCGCACCGGCACGTCCGGAAAGACCTCGGCGACGAGTTCCGCGGCCGGCCGCGACATGACGGTGTCCGCCGCCGCGATGAGGAAGCGGTCGAACCCGGCGGGCGCCACCTCGAGCGCGCGGAGCACCGCCTGGGCGCCGTCGCGCGCGTCGATGTAGGACCAGAGGTTCCACTTGCGCAGCGTGGCATCCGCGTCGAACGACGGGAACGCCGCGTAGTCCTCCGGGTCCATGACGTTGGAGAAGCGCAGCGCAGTGATCGACAGCGTCGGATGCCAGCGCACGAGCTCGATCGCCAGCTGCTCCTCGAGGTGCTTGACGAGCGAGTACACCGACTCCGGCCGGGCGGGATAGTCCTCGTCGACCGGGATGTACGGCGGCGGCACGTCGAACGGCAGCCCCTGCACCGTCTCGCTCGAGGCGTAGACGATCTTCTCGATGCCCAGGCGCACCGCTGCCCAGAACACATTGAAGGTCGCCGCGATGTTGTTGTGGAAGGTCGCGACGTCGCTGACGATGCCGGGCGCCGGGATCGCCGCGAGGTGGACGAGCGCGTCCACACCGTCGTGCTGATCATTCACGCCGGCGATGGCGTCGATCACCTGGCCGAAGTCCGTGAGGTCGACCCGCACGAAGCCCGGCCCGCGTTCCCCGACCATGTCGAGGCCGATCACGGTGTGGCCGGCATCCCGGAGGACGCGGACGACGGTACGACCCAGTTTTCCGGATGCTCCGGTGACGGCGATGCGCATGTGATCACCCTGCCACGCCTCCTGTGCATGCGGGCCGAATACTCACTCGGCGGCGCGAATACTCGCTCGGCGGCGAAAGTAGGCTGGGAGGTATGCGGCTTGCCACTTGGAACGTCAACTCCATCCGCGCGCGCGTCGTGCGCACCGTCGACTTCGCGGTCCGCGAGGGCATCGATGTGCTCGCCATGCAGGAGATCAAGTGCAAGCCCGAGCAGTTCCCCTATGAGGCCTTCGAGGATGCCGGCTACCACGTCGTCGCCCACGGCCTGAACCAGTGGAACGGGGTCGCCATCGCCAGCCGCGAGCCGATCGATGACGTCGCCACGTCGTTTCCCGGCATGCCCGGCTTCGCCAAGGGCCACGAGGGCCCCGACGCGCCGCTCGAAGCACGCGCCCTCGGCGCCACGATCGGCGGCATCCGCGTCTGGAGCCTCTACGTGCCCAACGGCCGCTCCCTCGACGACCCGCACTACGTCTACAAGCTCGACTGGCTCGGCGCCCTCGCCCAGCACGCCCGCGAGAGCCTCACGGAGAACCCCGACCTCGCACTCGCCATGGTCGGCGACTTCAACATCGCCCCGACGGATGCCGACAACGGCGACCCCGCCGTCGTCGAGGGGATCTCGACCCACGTCTCCGCGCCGGAGCGCGCGGCGTTCCGGGCCATCGAAGATGCCGGGATGGTCGACGTCGTCCGCCCGCTGGTGCCGACCGGGTTCACCTACTGGGACTACAAGCAGCTGCGCTTCCCCCGCAACCAGGGCATGCGCATCGACTTCATCCTCGGCTCGCACGCCTTCGCCGACCGGGTCACGGGCGCATCGATCCACCGCGACGAGCGCAAGGGCGAGATCCCGAGCGACCACGTCCCCGTCGTCGTGGACCTCGACCTCACGTCGCCCGACGAGGACGACGATCGGCCGATGATCTTCGGCTGACGCGAATACTCACTCGGCAGCGCGAATCAGCCCATGTCGGCGGTGGTCACCGCCGGGCCGGGGCCGTAACGCAGCAGCAGAGCGCCGGCGGGACCCGCGATCGGGGGCTCCAGCAGCGTGAGTCCGAACGCCGGCCCGTCCGGCGGGAACAGCCGCTTGCCCGGTCCGAGCACCAGCGGGTACACCCACAGGTTCAGCACGTCGAAGAGCCCCGCTTGCACCAGACCGCGGGCGAACTCGATGCTGCCGACGACGTGTACCTCCGCGTGCCGCTCGCGCAGCGCGGCGATCTCGGCCGCCAGATCCGCCCCGAGCCGGTGGGAGTTCACCCAGGGCAGCGGGGGTGTCCCCCGCGACGCGACATACTTCGGGATCGCGGTGAAACGCTCGGCGATCTCGGCCGCGGGGCCCTCGTACTGCGGCCAGTACGCGGCGAAGATGTCGTAGGTGCGCCGGCCGAGAAGCAGGGCGTCCATCCGACGGATGCCGGCCATCACGCGTTGCCCTACCGCGCTGTCGTCGACCGGCGCCTGCCAGCCCCCGTAGGCGAAACCGCCGTCCGGGTCCTCCGCGCGGCTTCCGGGTGACTGCGCGACGCCGTCGAGACTGCTGAACAGATCGATGTGGATGAGGCCCGCCATCGGGACTCCTCTCGGTCAGGCCGCCGCAGCTGCGGGGGCGATGTGGAAGGTCGTCGCGAAGCGGCCCAGCAGCGCCGCGTCGCCGCGCGACACGCGCACGATGCCCCGCGCGAGCGCATCGGCGGGAGCGAGCTCCCCGGAGATGATGCCCCGGATCCCCGGACCCGCGACGATCACGGCATCCGCCTCATGCCCCCCGGCATCGGCACGCTGCTCCGCAGCAGAACCCGCGCCGTCGGCGCCCCCCGCCACCCCGGCGTCCAGCCGCCGCACCGCGAGCGCGATGCCGTCGACCCGCGCACGCAGGCCCACATCTCCGACGTGCAGGTCGTATCCGGTCGCGGGCAGGGCTGCGGCGGCATCCGGACGGAACGCGGTCCGCAGCGCCATGGTCAGGGAGTCGGCCGTGACGACGTCGTCGGGTTCCGGCTCGCCCATCGCGACGAAGCCCCAGCGCCCGAGCGCCAGCACGATGGGCTCGAGCTCGCGGCCGTACGGGGTGAGTTCGTACACGAGCCCCCGGTGCGACAGCGGAACCCGGCGCACCACCCCGGCATCCTGCAGCTCCTTCAAACGTCTCGCGAGGATGTTCGTCGGAATGCGCGGCAGACCGGCCTTGAGGTCGTTGTACCGGCGCGGACCCACCAGCAGGTCGCGGACGATCAGCAGCGCCCACCGCTCGCCGATCAGCTCGACGGCGGTGGTGACACCGCAGTACTGGCCGTAGCTTCGGGCGGCCACCTACGACTGCGCCTGATCGGCGAACGCGCCCGGGCCCTGCTCCGTGGCGACGGGGTCCATGTAGAAGAAGCTCAGCACGTTGCCGTCGGGGTCCTCCAGGTCCCGCGAGTACATGAACCCGAGGTCCTCCGGCTCGCGGGGCTCGGTGCCTCCGGCCGCCAGGCCCGTAGCCAACACGGCATCCACGTCCTCGTTCGAGGCCCGGGCGAGCGCCACCATCACCTGCGCCGTAGCGGCCGGATCGGCGACCGGCTTGTCGGTGAAGGTCGCGAAGAACTCCCGGGTCAGCATCATGAAGTAGACGCCATCCCCCCAGGCGACGCACGCGGCGTTCTCGTCCGTGAACAGCGGATTGATCGTCGCTCCCAGCGCGGTGTAGAAGGCCTTGCAGCGGTCGAGGTCGGCCGTGGGCAGATTGACGAAGATGTCGGTCATGGCGTGCTCCCTTGCAGGCCGCCGCGAGGGGCGGATGCCGGTAGCTTGCTAAAAGCAAGTGCCCTTGTCAAGAGCTCGCGTCGCGGGCGCGAATACTCACTCGGCAGCGCGAATACTCACTCGGGGCGCGAATACTCACTCGGCGACGATTCCGTCGCACGGGGGATGCCGCGCCGCCGCGTCCCCCGTACGTTGGAAGGATGAGCGCGACCCTGCCCGCCGCCCCGACCCGCCGGCATCCGCCGACACCAGCCGACCTGCGCACCGACGTGTGGCTCGCCGTCGGCCTGCTCGTCGGTGCCGTGATCAGCTCGTGGCTCGGACAGGTCGCGGGGTTCTTCGGCGACGAGACCCCGGGGCTCGGCTGGGCGCTGGCGTACTCGGCGGCTGTGACGCTGCCGCTGGCGCTGCGCCGCCGCCACCCCGAGATCGTGCTGATCGTCGTCGCGATCGCCTTCTTCGCCGGGGCGACCTTCCACATACCCGACCTCTACGTCGGCCAGGTCGCCCTGTTCGTGGCGATGTACACCGTCGGCGCCTGGGTCGACGACCGCCGTCGGGCCACTCTCGTGCGGGTGGTCGTCGTGGTCGCCATGTTCGTCTGGCTGCTGGTCACGATGTTCCAGACGGCCACCGATCCCCCCGGCGACGGCCCGTCGACCGCCGGCGCCTTCTCGCCGATGGCGGCGTACATGGTGATCCAGTTCGTGATCAACGTCTTCTATTTCGGCGGCGCCTACTACCTGGGCGACCGCGCGTACGCGACGGCGCTGGCGTGGACGGCCCTCGAGGAGCGCACCGCCGAACTCGAGCGCGAGCGAGAGCTCACCGCCGCCCAGGCCGTCGCCCTCGACCGGGTGCGCATCGCCCGCGAGCTGCACGACGTCGTCGCCCACCACGTGTCGGCGATGGGCGTGCAGGCCGGCGCCGCGCGGATGGTGCTCGAACGCGACCCCGCGGCCGCGCGCACCGCGCTCGGCGGCGTCGAGGCATCCGCCCGTTCGGCGCTGGAGGAACTGCGCCAGCTGCTCGAGACGCTCCGCACCCCGGATGCCGCCGCCGCACCGGCCGACTCGACCGTGCGGTTGTCGGCGCTCGCCGACCTCGTCGCGCACGCCAACGACAATGGCCTGCCCACCACCTTCACCGTCGTCGGCGAGCCCGCCGACCCGTCGGAACTCGTGCAGGTGAATCTCTACCGCATCGCGCAGGAGGCCCTCACGAACGCCCGGCGCCATGCCGGCCCGGGCGCGACTGCCGACGTGCGGCTGCGCTACGACGCGGATGCCGTCGAGCTCGAGATCACCAACACCGGGCGCGTGCGCGCCGACCGCCCAGGGCTGGGACTCGTGGGCATGCGGGAGCGGGCCGCGGCCTCGGGCGGCACGCTCGAAGCCGGGCCCCGCCCGCGCGGCGGCTTCATCGTGCGGGCACGGATCCCGCTTCGAGCGGCGGTGCCCGCGTGAGCGGCGCGGCGTCCCGCGTGCTGCTCGTCGACGACCACGCCGTGATGCGCGCGGGCTTCCGGATGATCCTGGATGCCGCAGGCATCGACGTCGTCGGCGAGGCGGCGACCGGGGTCGAGGCGGTGGCCGCGGCATCCGCCCTTCTGCCGGACGTCATCTGCATGGACGTGCAGATGCCCGACATGGACGGGATCGAGGCCACGCGGCGCATCGTGGCCGACCCCGCGGTCTCGGCGGCCGTCGTGATCGTGACCACCTTCGACCGCGACGACTACCTGTTCCAGGCGCTCGCGGCGGGAGCCAGCGGGTTCCTGCTGAAGAACGCCGGGCCCGAGGAGCTCGTGACTGCGGTGCGCGTCGCCGCCGCCGGTGACGCGCTGCTGGCGCCCGAAGTGACACGGCGCGTGATCGAGCGCTTCACCGCGGGGGGCGCGGCACCGGCGGCCGTCCACGCCGATGGCACCGATCAGGCGATCGCGCAGCCGGCCGCCGCACCTGCGGCATCCGGCGTGCACGTCGACCTCACCGAGCGCGAGGCCGAAGTGCTGCGGCTGCTGGCGCGCGCGCAGAGCAACGCCGAGATCGCGCAGCAGCTGTACATCGGCGAGGCGACGGTGAAGACCCACGTCTCGAACGTGCTGCAGAAGCTCGGCGCCCGCGACCGCGTCGCGGCGGTGGTCTACGCGCACACGCACGGGCTCGTCTGAGCCGCGGCGCCCGCAGCGCCCGCCCGCGCACGCCGAAGCCCCGGCCCGCATCCGAGGCGGGACCGGGGCTTCGAGAGCGGTGTCAGACCCCCGCGGGCACCGGCGCGTAGCGCTCGATGAGGGCCATGAACGCCTGCAGGTACGCGGTGAGGAAAGCCGCCGTTTCGTCGCTGGTGACCTCACCGCTGTCGGTGAAGAGGCCGGGCACGGACTGGACGTAGCCCTCCGGCTGACCGAGCGTGGGCGCGTTGAAGTGGCTGAGGATCGCTTTCAGGTGCTGCTGCGCGGCGGCGGTGGCGATGCCGCCGCCCGAGGTGCCGATGACGGCGGTGGGCTTGCCGTCGAACGAGCCCTGCCCATACGGACGGGCCGCCCAGTCCAGCGCGTTCTTCAGCACGCCGGGGATCGAACGGCTGTACTCGGGGGTCACGATGATCACGCCGTCGACGCGATCGATGGCGTCCTTGAACTCGCGCGCCGCCTGCGGCATGTCGTTCTCGATGTCGACGGAGTAAAACGGCAGGTCGGCGATAGGGATCTCCACGAGCGTGGCCCCCTCCGGCGCCAGTCGCTCCAGGGCCGTGGCCAGGCGGCGGTTGATCGACGTGGACGAGATGCTGCCGACGATGTAGCCGATGGTGCGCTCGGTCATGAGAGATGTCTCCTCAGTGTTCTCGGTGGCCGCCGGATGTCCGCGACCCTGACCCAGGCCAACAGGGGCCACACCGGGTCTATTCCGATGCATACATTCCCCACGGGTCGGGCCACTTCCTCCCCCGCAGGGGGGAGGCCGCCGCCCGCGTGCTCGGCGCGGAACCCACCCAGGGGAGGAGGCGGCCGATCGGACCGCGGCGTAGCGTCGAGGTATCGACTGAGGAGGAGCTTCATGCTCGAACTGACCGGGATCACCAAGAGCTACGGCGGCCGCCGCGTGCTCGACGACGTCGGGTTCACCGTCACCCCCGGGCGCCTGACCGGCTTCGTCGGCGGCAACGGCGCCGGCAAGACCACGACCATGCGCATCATCCTGGGCGTGCTGGCGAAAGATGCCGGCACCGTCACCCTCGACGGCACCCCCGTCACTGCGGCCGACCGCCGCCGCTTCGGCTACATGCCCGAGGAACGCGGCCTGTACCCGAAGATGAAGGTGCTCGAGCACATCGTCTACCTCGCCCGTCTGCACGGGTTCTCGAAGGCGGATGCCACGACCCGCGCGACCGCCCTGCTCGAAGAGCTGGGCCTCGGCGAGCGCCTGAGCGACAACGTCCAGACGCTGTCGCTCGGCAACCAGCAGCGCGCGCAGATCGCCGCCGCCCTCGTACACGACCCGCAGGTGCTGATCCTCGACGAGCCGTTCTCGGGCCTGGACCCCCTCGCGGTCGACGTCGTCGCCGGCGTGCTGCAGGCCCGCGCCGCCCAGGGCGCCGCGGTGCTGTTCTCCTCGCACCAGCTCGACGTGGTCGAGCGGCTGTGCGACGACCTCGTGATCATCGCCGGCGGCACGATCCGCGCCGCGGGCTCTCGCGACGACCTGCGCGCCGCGCACTCCACCCGCCGGTTCGAGCTGGTCTCCGCCGGCGACGCGGGATGGCTGCGCGACGAGCCCGGCATCACGGTGCTGGAGTTCGACGGCGGTTACGCCCTCTTCGACGCCGATTC
Source organism: Microbacterium sp. zg-Y818 (assembly GCF_030246905.1). Taxonomy (NCBI): domain Bacteria; kingdom Bacillati; phylum Actinomycetota; class Actinomycetes; order Micrococcales; family Microbacteriaceae; genus Microbacterium; species Microbacterium sp. zg-Y818. Next base: position 3,060,302 of record NZ_CP126741.1, read on the forward strand.
CGACGACACCGTACAGACGGTGCTGCGCCGCGCTGTCGCCGCCGGCGACGTCGCGAGCTTCGCCCCCAGGCATCCGTCCCTCGCCCAGATCTTCAAGGAGGTCATCCAGTGAACACCGCCCCCTCCTTCGCCCAGAGCACCTGGCTCGTCGCCGAGCGCGAGATCGGCTCGAAGCTGCGCAGCAAGGCGTTCGTCATCTCCACCGGCATCCTGTTCGTCATCGCCCTCGCCGGCGTGCTGTGGGGCGGGTTCACCGCTCAGCAGGACATGCGGACTCCCGTGGCCGTGACCGGCCAGACCGCGCAGATCGTCGCTCCGCTGGACGGCATGCTCGACATCACCGAGGTGGGTTCGGCCGAAGAGGCCCGCGAGCTCGTGCGCGACGGCGAGGTCGATGCGGCCCTCATCCCGGGCGGCGAGGGCGGATTCGACTTCACGGTCGTCGGTGACGACGCCGTGCCGTCCACGCTGATGTCGGCCCTGAGCGTGTCGCCGCCGGTGGAGCTGCTGCAGACGGAGTCCGACGACGCCGACGGCCTGATGCGCTACATCATCTCGCTCCTCTTCGGCGCGGTGTTCCTCATGGCCGCGACCACCTTCGGCTCGACCATCTCGCAGAGTGTGGTGGAGGAGAAGGCGACACGCGTCGTGGAACTGCTGATCTCGGCCGTCCCCACTCGGGCGCTGCTGGCGGGCAAGGTGATCGGCAACACGGTGCTCGCGATGGGGCAGATCATCGGCCTGGCCGCCGTCGCCGTGGTGGGTCTCACCGTCACCGGTCAGGCGGAGCTGCTGTCAGGGCTCGGCGCACCGCTGGTGTGGTTCGCGGTGTTCTTCCTCTTCGGCTTCGTCCTGCTGGCATCGCTGTTCGCCGCCGCTGCCGCGATGGTCTCCCGCCAGGAGGACATCGGCTCGACCACCACGCCGCTGACCCTGCTCGTCATGGTGCCGTACTTCCTGGCGATCTTCTTCAACGACAACCCCACCGTCATGACGATCATGTCGTACGTGCCGTTCTCAGCCCCGGTCGGCATGCCGGTGCGCATCTTCTTCGGCGATGCGCAGTGGTGGGAGCCCCTCCTGTCGCTGGTGATCCTGCTCGCCACCTGCGTCGGCGCGATCTGGGTGGGCGCGAAGATCTACGAGAACTCGATCCTGCGGATGGGCGCCCGCGTGCACCTCAAGGAGGCGCTGAAGGGCTGACGCCCTCGGCCCTCACGCTCCTTGATCGAGTGGATGCCGCGATCTCGGCCGACCGGCCGGGTCGCGGCATCCGTCGTGTCAGGCGTCCTCGAGCACGCTCAGCACGTTGCCGGCGGAATCGCGGAACCAGGCGATCGGCGGGCCGCCGTTGCCCCGGGAGATGCCCCGCTCGTCGGTGCCGAGGTCGGGATCGGTGTAGATCTTCGTCTCCACCCCGCGGGCGCGGAGGTCATCGACCGCGGCATCCACGTCGTCGACGACGAAATTCAGCACCGTGAAGTCCGCCGGCCGGTGGGCCTGCTTCGGGTAGGCGATGGCGCGCGCACCTCCGGCGAGGTTCAGCTGCACGATCCCCATGTCGGTGATCTCCGCGTCGAGACCGAGCGTGTCGCGGTAGAAGGTCAACGCCGCGTCGACGTCGTCGACCGAGAAGCTGCTGAAGGTAGGCGCGTCGGCGAGCATGGGTCCCCCTGTCGGTGATGCCGACAGCATGCGCCCGATCGGGTGGGATGTCGAGGGCGTCAGCGCTCGACGAGCACTCCGTCGGGGTCGGCCCAGACGTGCTTTCCGGTGGCGAAGACGATGCCGGCGATCGTCACGTGCACGTCGATCTCACCGACACCGACCTTGGCGCTGGTGCGCGGGTTCGATCCGAGGGCCTTGATGCCGATGGGGAGTGCGGCGAGCGCCTCGCGGTCGCGCACTGCGCCGTGCACGATGAGGCCGGCCCAGCCGTTCTCGACAGCGGATGCCGCGATGCGGTCGCCCACGAGGGCCGACTCGAGGGAACCCGCTCCGTCGATCACGAGCACGGCGCCGTCGCCGGGAGTCGCGAGCGTCTGCTTCACGAGGGCGTTGTCGCGGTGGCAGCGGATGGTGCGCACCGGGCCGTCGAAGGCGGTGTGGCCGCCGAAGTCGTGGAATTGGAGGGCGACGGAGTCGAGCTCGTCGCCGCGCTGGTCGTAGAGGTCTGCGGTCGCGATGGTCATGCCCGTCACCGTAGCGCCCTCCCGGCGCCCGCCGAGTGAGTATTCGCGGGGTCGAGTGAGTATTCGCGATGTCGAGTGAGTACTCGCGGCGTCGAGTGAGTACTCGCGGCGTCGGCCGCCGTGAGCCCGTCGGGACGGGTTCCACGGGCGATTATCGTTGGAGGGAGAGGGCCGACGGCGTCCCCGAAGTCCCCCTACCTCTGGAACCATCACATGACCCACACGCTCGACCGCACCACCGACGCCCCCATCCTCGACGTCCTCTCCGCCCGCCGCAGCACGCGCGTCTTCGACGCCGAGGCATCCATCGACGAAGCCGCCCTCGCCAGTGCCCTCGAAGCCGCACGCTGGGCGCCGTCGGCCAACAACTCCCAGCCCTGGCGTTTCATCGTCGCGCGACGGGGCACCCCCGAGCACGCTGCGATCCTCGACACGCTGATGGGCTTCAACCAGGCATGGGCCGGTGCGGCATCCGCACTGGTCGTCTTCGCCGCGGTCACGAGCCACGAGGGGACGCCCCTCGCCTGGGCCGCCTACGACACCGGCCAGGCGGCCGCGCACTTCACGGTGCAGGCGCACGCCGCCGGCCTGCACACCCACCAGATGGGCGGATTCGACCGCGACGCACTCGCGACCGCATTCGAGCTCGCCCCGGAACTCTCCCCCGTGACCGTCATGGCCGTCGGCGCGCTCGGCGACATCGCGTCGGCCCCCGAGGCGCTGCGCGAGCGCGAGAACGCTCCGCGCGTGCGGCTGCCGCTGACGGACCTGCTCGCCGCCGACGCCTGAGCGCGGAGCACGAGGGGCCGGGGCGCGCGCCTCGGCCCCTCGTGGCATCCGCGCTCCGCCGAATCCAGCCATCGCGGCTTGTCTCCGCGGCTTCCGATCGTCGTGAGCGTAGGAGATGACGCGAAGGGAGGAGCCCCGGCCCAGCCCTTCCTACGCTCGCCGCTTCGCCTGCACCCGCCCCGGGCGCCGACAACGTCCACGAAGTCTCGAACCGCGCGCACGCCACGCGAGCGTCGCGGAGGCCCCTCTCACTCGGCACCAGGAATACTCACTCGGTAGCCGGACGCACACTGTAGACGGCGAGCCGCGGGCGCACCAGTGCGCGCATACCGGGCGCGCGGCTGGTTATCGTGAACCATGGCCACCAGCGTCTTGTCGATCGGAACCGCGGTCCCGCCGACACGGCTGGCGCAGCAAGACGTGCGCGACCTGTTCATCGCCCAGCCCGGCGCCAGCCGGCTCACGCAGCGTCTCATCGGCGCCGCCTTCGACGCCTCCGGCATCGAAAGCCGCCACACGGTGCTGGCCGAGTTCTCGGGCGAAGTCCCCGAGACGCCCTCCGGCATCCCGGTGATCGACGAATCCGGGCGCATCCTGTCCCCGTCCACCGGGGCACGCAACGCCGAGTACATAAGGCAGGCGCCGCCCCTGTTCGCCGCAGCGGCGGATGCCGCGATCCGCGGCGCCGGCATCGCCCCCGACCAGGTCACCCACGTCGTGACCGTCTCGTGCACCGGCATGTTCGCCCCCGGGCCGGATTACCGCCTGGTGCGAGACCTCGGCCTGCCGGTGACGGTCGAGCGGTACCACCTCGGTTTCGTCGGCTGCGCGGCTGCCCTTCCCGGGCTGCGCACGGCGGCCCGCATCTGCGCCGGCGACCCCGACGCCGTCGTGCTGGTCGTGTGCGCCGAGCTGTGCACGCTCCACTTCCGCGTCTCGGAGGACCCCCAGCAGATCGTGTCGTCGTCGGTGTTCGCCGACGGAGCCGCCGCCGCGATCGTCAGCGCGGATCCGTCGCTGCGGGGCGCGCAGTGGCTGGAGCTCGAGAGGTTCGCCACCGCGGTGACCGACGACGGCGAACACGACATGGCCTGGACCGTCGGCGACGAGGGCTTCGAGATGGTCCTGTCCGCGGAGGTCCCCCGCATCATCGGCCGCGAGATCCGCGGCGCCGTCGCCCGGTTCCTCGGCGACGACGACGTGGACGCCTGGGCCGTGCATCCCGGGGGCCGCAGCGTGCTGGACCGCGTCGAGTCGGGCCTGGAGCTGCCGGCATCCACCCTGGAGGTGTCGCGGCGCATCCTGCGCGACTACGGCAACATGTCCAGCGCCACGATCCTGTTCATCCTGCGCGAGTTCCTCAACGGCACCGGCACCGGCACCACCCCCGATGCCCGACGCATCGCGACCCTCGCCTTCGGCCCCGGGCTCACGGTCGAGTCGGCGCTCGTCACGCGCCGCACGGCAGAAGCCCCGGACGCCCCGGAAACCCCGTGACCCTGCGCGAGCGCGACACGGCACTGCGGGAACTCATGGACGACCCGCACTGCGATCCGCGGCGATTGGATGCCACGCTCCGCCGTTTCGGCACCGTCAACCGGCTCATCTCGGGCTGGGGAGGCATCTACCGCACGCACCTGCGCCCGCACCTGACAGGGCTCGGTCGCCCCGCACGCGTGCTGGATCTCGGCTGCGGCGGCGGCGACCTCGTCGGGCGGCTGGCGGGGCTCGCCCGGCGCGACGGCCTGCAGGTGCAGTGGCTGGGGGTCGACCCCGACCTCCGCGCGCACGCTGTGGCCCGCACGAGGGAGCGCGACGACGTGCGGTTCCGCAGCACCGACTCGACGGCGTTGCGCGCCGAGGGCGAGCGGTTCGACGCGGTCGTCTCCAACCACGTGCTGCACCACTTGACCCCGGAGGAGCTGTCCGGGTTCGCGGCGGACTCGCTGGCGCTCTCGACCGGGCCGGTCCTGCACGCCGACATCGCCCGCGGACGCCTGGCGTACGGTCTCTACGCCGTGGGGATCGCCCCGTTCGCCCCGGGCACGTTCCTCCACACCGACGGGCTGCGGTCGATCCGCCGCAGCTACCGGGCCGATGAGCTGCAGCTCGCGCTCTCGGTGACGGGGGACGCCGGGGGCGGTGCCGCGGGCGGTGTGGGCGCGGCCGTGGGCGGCGCAGCTCACGACCCGGCGGCCGCGCACCTCTGGCACGTCGACAGCCCGGCCCCGTTCCGCCTGCTCGCCCGCGGGTCCGGTCATGCCTGACGTGATCATCGTCGGGGCGGGCCCGGTCGGCACGTTCCTCGCCGCCGAGCTCGCCCGGCACGGGGTCGAGGCGGCGCTGTGGGATCGGCGCACGGCGACGGGCGGCGGAACGCGGGCGATCGGTCTGCACGCCCCGGTGCTCACCGCCCTCGAAGCCGGTGGTGCGACCGACCGCATCCTCCAGCGGGCGATGAAGGTGGATCGCGGCGAAGCCCGGAGCGGGGGGACCCTGCTCGGTGTCGTGCGATTCGACCGGCTGGCGCAGCGGCATCCGTACGTCGCGACGCTCCCCCAGCCCGAGACCGAGGCGGCCCTGGCGGTCGGCGCTCCGGCGCCGGTGCGCGGCATGGCGGTCAGCGGCATCCAGGTCGAGGGTGGACGTCTGCGTGTGCGGGCGACGCACGACGACAGCACGCTCGAGACGACGGCGCCGCTCGTGGTCGTCGCCGGCGGAGCGGGCGCCCGGGGACTGGTGTTCCGACCGGGCATGCCGCGCGGCGGGGAGTACCCGGACCGCTATCTCATGTCGGATGCCGCCGTTCCCCCGCGCGACGACACCGCCGTGGCGGTCGTGCATCTCGATGAACGCGGGGTGCTCGAGTCGTTTCCGCTGCCCGACGGCCGTCGCCGGTTCGTCGCATGGGACATCGGGGGCGCTGGCGGCAGCAGCGTGGACGACCATGACGACGACGCCCGCCTCGCGCGGCTGCGTGCGGCGCTGACCGCCCGCGGCGAGCACGAGGGGGCCGCGGCGATCACGGCGGCCGCATCGTTCCGCGTCCGGCGCGTGGTGGCGCCCCGACTGCGCCGCGGTCGGCTGTTCGCGATCGGCGACACCGCTCACGAGGTGAGCCCCATCGGCGGGCAGGGCATGAACCTCGGCCTCTTGGATGCCGCAGGCCTCGCGCCGCTGCTCGCGCGCTGGGTGCGCGAGGGTGCGGCACCGGAATCCGAGCTCGCCGCGTGGGAGCGCGACCGGGTGCGTTCGGCGCGGCGCGCGGCGCTGCTGGCGTCCGCGAACACGGGGCTCGGGCGACCTGTCGGGCCGGCGGTGCACGCCGTCCGGTCGCGGGCGATGCGCGTCGCCCTCGCGGCGGGAGGAACGCTGTTCGCCCGCGCGTACGCCATGGGGTTCGACGCCGCCGGCTGACGCGGCCCGGACACCCGGCCCCGCGAATACTCACTCGACAGCGCGAATACTCACTCGACAGGCGAATACTCACTCGGCGGCGCGAATACTCACTCGGCGGCTCAGGGGACGAGGGAGGTGGGCGAACCGACCAGCTGCACCGCGAGGAGCAGGGCGGCGGCCATCACCAGGCGGAACACCGTGCGGTCGGGCGGACGCACGACCACGCGCGCGACCGTCGCGAGGGCGAGCACGGCCACCGCGCCGAAGAGGATCCACGCCGGCGGGCCGAGCGCGCCGGCATCCGCCGCCCCCCACAGCACCGCAGCGGCACCGGCGAGCACCGCGAGGCCCGCGAGCGCCGCAGCCGGGCGCGCGCCCATGCGGTGGGCGAGCCCGCGCACACCGGTGCGCCGGTCATCGTCGAGGTCGGGCAGCACGTTGGTCAGGTGCACGGCAGCGCCGAGCGCGCCTCCGGCAACCCATGCCCACCAGGCGGCGAGCGCGGGCGGCTGGGCGGAGAGGGTCGCGAGCGACGGGAAGACGCCGAAACTCACCACGAAGGGGACGATCGACACCGGCGTCGCCTTGAGGCCGGCGTTGTACGACCAGGCCGACGCGAGCGCGATGGCATGGGCGGCGAGCATGCCGACGCCGAGCAACGCCGAGAGCACCAGCGCCACCACGAGCGCCACGATCGCGGCGGTCCAGGCGGTGCGGGCTGAGACGTCGCCCCGCACGAGCGGCTTGTCGGTGCGCCCCACCTCGCGGTCACGGTCGCGGTCGATCGCATCGTTCGAGATACCCACCGACAGCTGTCCGCACAGCACCGCGAGGCCCAGCACGACGATGCGCCACGGCTCCAGTCCTGCGGCGACGCCGAGGGCCACCGCGAGCACCGTGACCACGACGGAGGGGCCGGGGTGCGAGGCGCCCCACAGCGCCCGAAGCGTGATCACCCGTCGATGCTCTCACGACGACGAGCGGATGCCGCGCCCGCCCTGGCCGGGAGGCGCGGCATCCGGGTCGTGTCAGTCGTCGAGCAGCTCGGCCTCGAGCACGTCGTCGTCCGCGGCGGGCGTGTCGGCCGGCCCCGCGCTGGTGAGCACGAGCGACGAACCGTCCGCGGCGACGTCCACGCGCACCAGGTCGCCGTCGTGCACCCCGCCGCCGAGGATCGCCATCGCCAGGCGGTCCTGGATCTCGGACTGGATGAGGCGGCGCAGCGGCCGCGCACCGAAGAGCGGGTCGTAGCCCCGCTCGGCGAGCCATGCCCGCGCGTCGGGAGTGACGGCGAGCGTCAGTCGGCGGTCCTTCAGGCGGCGCTGCAGCGCATCGACAGACAACTCGACGATCTGCGACAGGTCGTCCTCGGTCAGCGCCTGGAACACCACGACGTCATCGAGACGGTTGACGAACTCGGGCCGGAACGCCTGGCGCACGAGCCCGAGCACCTGCTCCTTCTTCTCTGCGAACGACAGCGTCGGGTCGATGAGGATCGGCGAGCCGAGGTTCGACGTGAGGATGAGGATCACGTTCTTGAAGTCGACCGTGCGTCCCTGGCCGTCTGTCAGACGGCCGTCGTCCATCACCTGCAGCAGCACGTCGAAGACCTCGGGGTGGGCCTTCTCCACCTCGTCCAGCAGCACCACCGAGTACGGGCGCCGACGCACCGCTTCGGTGAGCTGCCCGCCCTGCTCGTAGCCGATGTATCCGGGAGGGGCGCCGACCAGCCGCGAGACGGAGTGCTTCTCGCCGTACTCCGACATGTCGATGCGCACCATGGCGTGCTCGTCGTCGAAGAGGAACTCCGCCAGCGCCTTGGCAAGCTCCGTCTTGCCGACGCCGGTGGGACCGAGGAAGAGGAACGATCCGGTCGGCCGGTTGGGGTCGCTGATGCCGGCGCGCGAACGCCGCACGGCGTCGGACACCGCCTTGACGGCATCCCGCTGGCCGATGATGCGCTTGCCCAGCTCCTGCTCGAGGTGCAGCAGCTTCTCGGTCTCGCCCTGCAGCAGGCGGCCGAGGGGAATGCCGGTCCACGCCGAGATGACGGCGGCGATGTCCTCGTCGGTCACCTGGTCGCCCACCATGCGCTCGCCCTCGGCGCCCTCGGCCCGCTCGGCCTCCATCACCTGGCGCTCGAGAGCGGGGATCTCGGCGTACAGCAGCCGCGACGCGCGCTCGAGGTTGCCCTCGCGCTGTGCACGCTCGGCCTCGACGCGGGCAGCGTCCAGCCTGGTCTTGAGGTCGCCGACGCGGTTGAGGGAGGCACGCTCGCGCTCCCACCGCGCCTGCAGCTCGGCGAGCTTCTCGCGCTCGGCCGCGAGGTTCTCGCGCAGGGCCGCGAGGCGCTCCTTCGACGCGGCATCCTTCTCCTTCTTCAGCGCCAGCTCCTCGAGCCCCAGCCGGTCGACGTGGCGGCGGAGCTCGTCGATCTCGAGCGGGGCGGAGTCGATCTCCATGCGCAGGCGCGACGCGGCCTCGTCGATGAGGTCGATGGCCTTGTCGGGCAGCTGACGCGAGGGGATGTAGCGGTTCGACAGCGATGCCGCCGCCACCAGCGCCGCGTCGGCGATGGCCACCTTGTGGTGAGCCTCATAGCGCTCCTTGAGGCCACGGAGGATCGCGATGGTGTCCTCGACGCTCGGCTCGCCCACGTAGACCTGCTGGAAGCGGCGCTCGAGCGCGGCATCCTTCTCGATGAACTCCCGGTACTCGTTGAGCGTCGTCGCGCCGATCATGCGCAGCTCGCCGCGGGCGAGCATGGGCTTGAGCATGTTGGATGCCGCGACCGAGCCCTCCCCGCCGCCCGCGCCCATCAGCACGTGCAGCTCGTCGATGAAGGTGATGATGCGACCCTCGGACTCGGTGATCTCCTTGAGCACGCTCTTGAGGCGCTCCTCGAACTGGCCGCGGTACATCGCACCGGCCACGAGCGCGGAGATGTCGAGGGCGACGAGCTCCTTGCCCTTGAGCGAGTCGGCGACGTCACCGGCGACGATGCGCTGGGCGAGCCCCTCCACGACGGCGGTCTTGCCGACGCCGGGCTCGCCGATGAGCACGGGGTTGTTCTTGGTGCGGCGGGTGAGCACCTGGCTGATGCGGCGGATCTCGCTGTCACGGCCGATGACCGGGTCGAGCTTGCCCTGGCGGGCGCGGTCGGTGAGGTTGATGCCGAACTGTTCGAGGGGGCTCTGCTGCTCCTCCTGACCGGGCATGGGTTGTGCGTTCATGGTTCTCCTGAAAGTCATGGGGCTCAAACTTGAGCCGTTCTGACTCAAGTTTATCATCCGGGGGTCGATAGGTCGAGGGGAGGCGGGCGAACCGGCATCCCCTCGGCCGCCCGAAATGCGGGGATCTGCCGGAACGAGGGCCCGGATGCCGAGAATCGCCGCATCCGGGCAGATCCCCTTGCCCCGGCAACGGCAGCCGCAAAGGGCAACGGCAACGGCAGCCGCTGCGGACGCCCGGCTCAGGCGGCGGGCTCGGCCTCGGAGCGCGCACAGCTGAACCGCCGGCGATACGCCGTCGGCGTCATCCCGAGGGTGCGCGCGAAGTTCTGCCGCAGCACTGCGGCCGACCCGAACCCCGACTCGTCGGCGATGCGGTCCAAGCCGAAGTCGGTCTTCTCCAGCAGGCGCTGCGCGTGGATCAGGCGCTGCCGGCCCAGCCACGCGGCGGGGGTCGCGCCGAAGTCGGCCTTGAATCGGCGGGCGAACGTGCGCGGTGACATGTGCGCGCGGGCGGCGAGCTGCTCGACGGTGAGGTCCTCGCGCAGGTTCGCCACCATCCAGTCGCTCACCGGGGCCAGCGAGTCGCCGGCGGCCACCGGCAGCGGCCGGGAGATGAACTGCGCCTGACCGCCGTCCCGCTGCGGAGGTACCACCATGCGCCGCGCGATCGTGTTGGTCATCTCGGCGCCGAGCTCCTGGCGGAGCAGATGCAGACAGGCATCCAGCCCCGCCGCCGTTCCGGCGCTCGTGATGATCCGCCCATCCTGCACGTACAGCACGTCGGGGTCGACCCGGATCTTCGGGTACGTGCGCGCCATCTCGTCGGTGTACATCCAGTGGGTCGTCGCGCGCCGACCGTCGAGCACGCCCGCCGCCGCCAGCACGAACGAGCCGCTGCAGACGCTGAGCACCCACGCGCCGCGCGCGACCGCCCGGCGCACGACGTCGAGCACGCGCGGGTCGCTGCGATGCCACCACTCCCGCGGCACCGGCGAGATCACGACGAGGTCCGCCTCGTCGGCGAAAGCCAGGTCGGCGTCGACGTTGATCGAGAAGCCCATCTTCGACGGGATCGCGCCCGGCTCCGGCGTCACGATGCGGAAGTCGAACCTCGGGATGCCGTCGTCGGTGCGATCCAGCCCGAAGGCCTCGCACGCGACGCCGAACTCGAACGGGGCGAATCCCGGTTGCACGACGCACGCCACGGTGTTCATGGCAGGAATGCTACGCGCGACGACCGGCCTGCCACTAGTGGCAGTTCTGCCACGAACGTAGCGTCACTGCCATGATCGCCATCCTGCTCATCGCCGCTCTCGGCGTCGTGGCGCTGACCGCCACGGCCGTCGAGTTGCGGCGCGACGGCTACCGCCGCGTGCCGACAGACCCCACCCGCCTGCCCTGAGCCGCGAGGACGCCCGACCTTCAGCCGCGCGCGAGCGTGGTGACGGTGTCCAGCAGCGCGCCCGCCGAGCGCTCCCACGAGAACCGCGCGATGTGCGCGGTGCCCGCCGCGATGACACCGGCGCGCACGGCGTCGTCGTCCAGCGACGTCACGGCCGCCGCGACCGCTTTCTCGTCGTGCGGGTCGACGTAGACGGCACCGTCGCCGGCGACCTCGTGGAAGATCTCCATGTCTGTCACCACCGCCGGAACACCGAGCGCGAGGGCCTCCGCCAGGGGCAGACCGTAGCCCTCGTCGAGACTCGTCGAGGCGAGCACCGCGTGGTCGGCGAGGGCCGCCGCGTACGCGGCATCCGTCACGCCGTTGTGGAAGACGACGGCGCCGTCGCCGGCGAGCGCCTGCAACTCGGCGCGCCGCGCCGGAGCGATGCGCGAGAGCAGATGCAGCGTGCGACCCGGCAGCAGCGGCATCGCCCGCACCAGCGTCTCGACGTTCTTGTAGGGCATGAACGAGCCCATGTAGACGAGGTTGCGCACCGGCCCGTCCGCCTGCACGTCGTCCCTGCCGCCGGGCAGCAGGTCGGCCAGCCGCTGCGGCGCGTTGGGGATCACCACGACGGGCCGCTTCGTGAGGCGCACCGCGGCGAACTGCCCTCGGCTGGTCTCACTGACCGTGGCCACGACGTCGGCGGCGTCCAGCGTGAGCCGCTGGGGGACGTAACTGAGGTGGAACAGCCTCCAGCCGAGCCGGATCGGTGCGGGCAGATCGCGGGGAGGCGTGCGATGGCGGTAGTAGATGGTGTCGTGCAGGGTCAGGATGAGTCGGTACCGACGCCCCCGCGCACCGAGCGTCTGCATCGGCGAGAACACCACGTCGGGCGCGAAGCGGTTGAGCAGCCGCGCGGCGAACGGCTCCCGCCACGACGTCGGCGCGGTCATCGCGAGGGTCTGCGCTCGCTCGGGAAGCAGCGCCCGCTGGGCCTCGTCGTGGATGAGATAGGTGACCTCGACCCCTCGACCCGGGGCGGCCTCGTGCACGGCCGCGGCCAACTCGGCGGAGTACCGGCTGATGCCGTCGTGGAAGTCGGTGCGGATGTAGCGGGCGTCGAAGAACAGGCGGATGCCGCGCTCAGCGACCTCCGGCCTGCTCACGGCTTGACCGGCTCGCCCCGGTACAGGGCCTCGAACGTGTCGAGGGTGCGGGCGATGTCGTGGATCTCGACGCCCTTGAGCGACGCGCGCTGCATGGCGAGGAACTCCTCGGGCGATGCCGAGAGCACGCGGGTCAGCTTGGCGGCGAGGTCGTCGGGGTCCTGCGGGCGGAACAGCCAGCCGTTGACGCCGTCCTGCACGAGGTGCGGCAGCGCAAGGGCGTCGGCGGCGACGACGGGGAGCCCCGAGGCCATCGCCTCCATGGTCGCGATGGACTGCAGCTCGGCGATCGACGGCATCGCGAACACGCTGGCACGGGTGTACAGCGACCGCAGCTCGTCTTCGTCCACGTGCCCGTGGAAGATCACGCGGTCGGACAGCCCGAGCTGGGCGGCCATCGCTTCGAGCGCCTTGCGCTGGTCGCCCCCGCCGACGATGTCGACCGTCGCCTCCAGCGCCGGGTCGAGCCGGGCGACGGCGTTGAGCAGCGTGTCGATGTGCTTCTCGGAGGTCAGGCGACCGACGAACAGGATGCGGTTGACGCTGCGCGGCTCGAGAGCGGGCGTGTAGTTCGCGGCATCCAGTCCGCAACTGATCGGGATGACCCCGGCGATGTCGATCGTGGACTCGAGGAAGTCCGCCGCGCGGCGGGTGGGCGTCGTGACCGCCCGCGCCAGGGCGAAAGTGCGCGCGGCGTCGTCCCACGCGGCCTTCAGCATGATCTTGTCCAGGAACGGCGGCAGGGTCGTGAAGTCGAGGATGTTCTCGGCCATCACATGGTTCGTGGCGACGACGGGGATGCCGCGCTGCGTGGCGATGCGCGCCAGGCCCCGCCCGATGACGATGTGCGATTGGATGTGCACGACGTCGGGGCGCACCTGATCCAGCACCTTGCGGGCGTAGTGCTTCGACCGGAACGGCCAGACGAAGCGCAGCCAGTCGTGCGGAGGCCAGCGCAGCGACGGCAGCCGGTGCACGGTGAGGGGCACGCCCTCGATCACCTCGGTCGCGGGCGGTACGCGCTTGTACTTGCGGCCGGGCGCCACGACGTGCACCTCATGGCCGCGGGTCGTCAGACCGGCGGCGAGGCGCTCGGCGAAGCGTGCGGCCCCGTTGACGTCGGGCGCGAACGTGTCGCAGCCGATGACGATCTTCAGGGGACGCCGGATGCCGGCGGGTGCTTCTTCGGGCTCGGGTCCGGGTGTCGCGGGGGAAGTCACGGAGGGTGGCTGCCTATCTCTGCGTCGTGCCGCGGGGTATGGCGGCGCGGCCCCACTCTACCCGAGCGGCCCAGGGGACCGGAAAGCGCGCCACACCCTGCCGACGCACAGCGCCGGCAGGTGGCATATCCCCCTACCCTGGGTGCATGTCCCGATTGCAGGCCGACGCCGATCCCGCCCGCTGGGTCGCCGTGACGGGATCGCTGGGCTTCAGGGGCCGCCGTCACCGCAAGGCCGCGATCCGCATGCTGATGGAGCAGGCGAACGCGGCCCTCGGCGCCTCGGCGCGCCCGGCCAGCGGCATCGCGGCCTGGGCGGTGAGCCAGGCGGCACCACTGCTCATGCGCAAGGCCGACGGCCGGGTGCTGGTGTGGGTGTGGAAGGACGACCCCGAACTGCTCGTCGCCATGGCGCAGCTGCAGCAGGCCACGCCGCAGCTGCGGGCTTCGCGCGCCATGATGCCGATGGAGTACGACGACACCGAGTCGTTCCGCAACCCCTACCTGGGCGTCGGCGAGAAGCTCGCGATGACGCTGCCGAGCGGCGACAAGACGCCGCCCTTCCTCAGCTACACATGGGACACCGGCACGCACTTCGTCACGCTCACCGCCGTCTGCAGCGACCGCACGCGCGTGGGGACGGTCGTCGGCGACGTCGATCATCTGGCGCGCAGTCTGCGGGTGGTGGGAGACGTCACCCTCGGCTCGTCGCCCGACGTGCTGCGCCTCGACCCCAGCTGACCCGCCCCGGTCGGCTCGCCCGCGGCGAAGGTGGGGAGTCCTCCCCATCGGCAGCCGCGCACCGTGCCTCCTATGCTTTGGCTATGGCCAGCACGCTCCGCATCGACACCGAGACCGTCACCGATCTCGCGAGGAATCTGGGGCGGATCCATCGCATTCTCGACCGGGTCGACAGCGACTCCGACGCCCTCGCCGACGCGCTCGGGCACGACAGGCTGGCCGGTGTCGTGCAGGAGTTCGGGGACGGCTGGGACCGGCGCCGCGCCGAGCTGATGGATGACGTCGACGTGCTTCGGCAGAAGGCGAAGACGGTCGCCGACGCGTTCCGCGACGTCGACGACGAGCTCGGCAACGCCGTGGAAGGAGAAGGCTGACATGCCCGAAGCCACCCCCGCCGGTTTGATCGCCCCGATCCCCGGCAACCCCGACCGGGTGCGCCGCAAGGCCGAGAAGTACCAGCGCATGGCCGACGCGATCACCGACGCCACCGCGCAGCTCGAACAGGTCATCACGCAGGCCGGCTCGCAGCAGAGCGACGCACTCGAGGCGCTCGCCGAGTCGGTGGGCGACACACGGGAACGTCTGCGCAACCTGCACGGCCGGTACGAGGTGGCCGGCTCCCAGCTGCTGGCGTACGCGGAGGTACTGGCCATGGCGCAGCGGCAGGCGCTGCAGGCCATGGAGGCCCGCGATGAGGCCCAGCTCGCCGAGCGACGCCTCGAGTACCGGCTCGCCGAGGCCAACGACGCCATCAGGTCCACGGTGGACCCCGTCGAACGCACCGACGCCGCCCAGTTCGCCTCGGGCGTGTCGCAGCACCTGATGATGGCTCGTGCCGACCTGCGCAGTGCCGGCATCCTTCACGCGGCAGCGGTGGACAACGTCCGCGAGGCGGGCAACCAAGCCGCGGAGGCGATCGCCGAGGCCGTCAAGGGCGACCGGGTCAACGATTCCCTCTGGGACAAGGTCTCGGGGGCGGTGAAGGACTGGGTCAGCGCCAACGCCGGATGGCTCTCGGCGGTGAAGAACATCCTCGGGGCGATCACCGCGATCGTCGGCATCCTGAGCATCTTCTTCCCGGTGCTCGCCCCCATCGCGCTGGGCCTGGCGGCGGCGACCGCCCTGCTCAGCTTCGGTCTCGCCTTCGCCGGCGAGGGCTCATGGCTGTCGTTCGGGCTGGACATGCTCGGCGTGCTCACCTTCGGCATCGGTGCCGTCGCGGCCAAGGGCGTCGGGTTCGCTCTGCGCGGCACGCAGGTGCTGCGCGGCCTCACGCACAACCGCCAGGCCACGTCGCTGTTCCAGCGCATCGTGCATCCGATCTCGACGCGCCGCAGCGCCATAGCCGCCGTCGGCGACGAGTTCCAGCGGCTGCTGCCGGCGGGTCAGCAGCTGATGACCCGGATGCCGCAGGCCACGATCCCGCAGAAGTTCACCCGCGAGTGGCTGGAGCTCTCGGGACGCCAGGTCGAGCAGTTCCGCGCCATCATGCCGCAGGCGCAGCTGGGCGCGAATGGACTGCGCGCCTCGTTCGTCGAGGGGATGGGGCACGGGGCCGAGCGGGTCTTCCGCGGGGCGGAGATGCTCGGTTCGGGCCTGGACATCACCAGCCTCGGGCTCACCACCCTCGAGAACCTGCCGGCTTCGGCCATCGAATCGGTGCCCTACCTCGACGACGTCGCATCAGGCTGGACGTCGGCGAAGGAGTCCCTCACCGGCGCGGTTCCGACAAACTGGCAGCCGGGCGTGCGCTGAGATGACACCGGAGCGACGCGACCGCCTCGAGCGGATGTCCAAGCCGCTGGCGCTGCTGACAGCCGGGGCTGTGATCGTGTGCGACCTGGTGCCCTTCGTGGTGCTCACGGTGGCCGCGCTCATCGTCGGGGCGACCACCGGCGAGCAGCCCGCGCACAACGGCTTCGCCCCCGACGGGGCGTTCCCCGCCTTCGACCCGCAGCTGTGGCTCACGTGGGGGCCGGTGTTCTGCCTGGCGGCCTGGATCCTCGTCACCTTCCCCGTACCGCTGTCCCGCCCCGGGATCTTCGGTCGCGGCATGCAGCTGGGCTTCGCGCTGCTGGCGATCCTCGCGACGGCGCCGCGCGTGCTGGGCTTCCACAATGCCCCCGGCATCGCCGACGCGGCATCCCTCGCCGTCTTCCCGGCACTGGCGAGCCTTGCGGCCCTCGTGCTGGCGCGGATGGTGCTCGGTGCCCTGGGTGCGCTGCCCCGATCCTGGCGGCAGTACCTCGACGCCGCGGGCAACCGCGTGCGACCCGCGCCGATGGACGCGCGCCGCCCGCCACTGGCGGAGGTGCCGCAGTGACCGCCGCCGCAGGAGTCTCGTACCGCGTCGTGCTGCCTCCCGGCTGGCTGCTGCTGCCGGTGCGCGACCGCTCCGACGACGAACTGCGCCGGCTCATCACCGACCAGTACGCGCACCTCCCGCGGGACAGCGCCGGACCCTACATCGGGCGCCTCGCCGATGCCATCGTCGACGGCGCGCGCCAGGCGCGCGAGCTCGACGTCATCGACATCCTGCTGCCCCTGGGCACGGCGTGGCAGGCGGCGGTGTCGACCTCCATCGCCATCGCCATCGGGCGCGACGACGACGCCGCCGAGCCGGCGGGTGAGGTCGTCGAAACCGCTGCGGGCGACGCATGGCGGGTGCAGACCGAGCGACCCGCGCAGGCGCTGCGGCGCGTGGAGTACGTCTGGCGGGTGCCGGATGCCACCGGGCTGCTGCTCGTGGCATCGTTCTCGATCGTCGGCGACGACGATCCCGAGCTGCAGCCCATCGTCGAGGCGCTCACCGGGCTGTGCGACGCCCTCGTTGCCACCGTGCGCTGGGACGACGACCGACCTGCGACCGCGGAGGCACCGGCATGACGCTGGTCATCGACTGGGACCGGGAGCGCTGGCTGTACGTGCCGACCGCCTTCCCGTGGCATGTCTACCCCGATGAGGACGCCTGGGTCGACACGATCACGGGCGCCTTCGGCCGCGCCGGCTGGACCGACGACGAGACCGGGTGGCTCGGAGACTACCTGCGTGGCCTGCGCGCCAACAACCAGGCCGGCGCGCACCGGTTCGCCTGGCTGGTCGACCCGCGCACGCTGCTGGTGTCGGTGGACGTGTTCGACCTGCCGCCGGACCCGTCGGCGACGCTGCACGACCTCACCGGATCGGACGGCACCGACTCCGACGCGCGCGAGCCACTCGTGGTCGACATCGTCGCGGCGGGTCTCGGCCCCGGCGCACGCGTCGAGCGCGTGCTGCGCGTGCCCCGTGCGACCGCCGAGAGCCTCGGGCCGCCGCAGGACGAGCTGCTGGCGATGGTGTTCTGGGTGTTCCGCTCCGCCAAGGCCGACGTGGTCGTGACCGTCAGCCACAGCGAGCCGGCGATGATCGCCGCGGTGCTCCCCGAGATCGAGCAGCTCGTCGACACCATCTCGCTCGCCGATTAGGGCACGACGATGGGCGGTCGACGCGTGAGTACTCACTCGGGGGCGTGAATACTCACCCGCGAGTGCTGATAGGGTCAAACCGACCGGGCGGTATGCTCCGGTGAGACCCGTCGCGCAAGGAGGCGCAATGCAGAGGTTCGAGGGCACCGTCTCCCTGATCACGGGGGCGAGCCGCGGCATCGGGTTCGCGATCGCCGAGCGCCTGGTCGCCGAAGGCGGATCGGTGATCATCACCGGCCGCCACCCCGACACCCTCGCCGAAGCGGTCGCGACGCTCGGCCCGAAGGCCACGTCCGTCACGGGCCACGCCGACGATCCCGCTCACCGCGCCGAGGTCTTCGCGCACGTGGCCGACACCCACGGGCGGCTGGACCACCTCGTCAACAACACCGGCATCAACCCCGCCTACGGACCGGTGCTCGACATCGACCCCGCCGCCGCGCGCAAGATCCTCGAGGTCAACGTGATCGGCGCCCTGGAATGGACCCGCGACGCCGTGGCCGCCGGGCTTTCCCGCTCGGTTGTCAACGTCGCGTCGGTCGCGGGGGTGGCCGCGAGCCCCGGCATCGCGTTCTACGGCATCTCAAAGGCGGCACTGATCAACCTGACGATGCAGCTGGCCGACGAGCTCGCCCCCGGCCTGCGGGTCAACGCCGTCGCCCCCGCCGTGGTCAAGACGCGCTTCGCCCGAGCCCTGTACGAGGGCCGCGAAGACGAGGCCTCCGCCGCCTACCCGCTGCGGCGGCTCGGCGAGCCCGCCGACATCGCCGGCCCGGTCGCCTTCCTCCTCTCGGGGGACGCGGCCTGGGTCACCGGCCAGACCCTGCTCATCGACGGGGGCGCGTCGGTGCGCCCCATCGGTTGAGAGAGGATGAACGCATGAAGCAGACCAATGTCGCCGACGCCGTCACGCGGGCCGCCGTCGACCTCTTCGCCGTGCAGGGCTACGCCAACACCAGCGTGCAGCAGATCGTCGAGGCCGCCGGTGTCACCAAGGGCGCGATGTACCACTACTTCGAGTCGAAGGACGATCTGCTCTTCGGCATCTACGACCGGCTGCTGACCCTGCAGAAGGCGCGGCTCGACGAGATCGTCGCCCGAGGAGGCGCCGTCGACGAGGTGCTGCGCGCGGTGGGCGTCGACGTCATCGAGACCTCCATCCAGTTCCTGCCCGAGGGCACGGTGTTCTTCCGCAGCTCCCACATGCTCTCCGCACCCCGCCAGCAGGAGGTCACGCGCCGCCGGCGCGCCTACCACGACGAGGTCGCGAAGCTCCTGGAGCGAGGCCGGGCCGAAGGCCTCTTCCGCACCGACATCCCGGTGCCGGTGCTCATCGCCCACTTCTTCAGCGACGTCCACTACCTCTCGCAGTGGTACTCCCCCGGCGGCCCGGAGTCCGCGACGCAGGTGGCCGAGCAGCTGACCGATCTCTTCCTCACCAGCATCAGGACCACGAAGGAGTAGCCCATGCGCGCTTGGCACGTCACCCGCAACGGAGAACCCGAGGACGTCCTCGAACTCGTCGAGGTGCAGGATCCGACTCCGGATGCCGGTGAGGTGCTCGTGCGTGTGGCCGCCGTCGCGGCCAACTTCCCCGATGTGCTGCTTTCGCGCGGGGAGTACCAGGTGAAGCCCGACCTCCCCTTCATCCCCGGCATCGAGTTCGCCGGCACCGTGCAGGCACTGGGGCCGGGTGTCGAGGGGTTCGCCGTCGGCGACCGGGTCGTCGGCGGCAAGATCGGCGTGCTGAGCGAGCTCGCCGTGCTGCCGGCGCGCGATCTGCAGCCCACTCCCGACGCCCTCGACGACATCGCCGCCTCGGGGCTCATGATCGCGTACCAGACGGCGTGGTTCGCCCTCCACCGCCGGGCCGCCCTGCGGCAGGGCGAGTGGCTGCTCGTGCACGCCGCCGCCGGCGGAGTGGGCGCTGCCACCGTGCAGCTCGGCGTCGCCGCCGGCGCGCACGTCATCGCCGTCGTCGGCAGCCAGGCCAAGGCCGCCGTCGCGCGCGACCTGGGCGCGCAAGAGGTGCTGGTGCGCGGCGTCGACGACATCCCGGCACGGGTCAAGGAGATCACGGGTGGGCACGGCGCCGACGTCGTCTTCGACCCGGTGGGCGGCTCGGCGTTCGAGGCGTCCACCCGATGCGTCGCCTTCGAGGGCCGCATCGTGGTGATCGGCTTCGCCAGCGGCGAGGTCCCGACGCTGCGCACGAACGTCGCACTGGTGAAGAACTTCGCGGTGCTCGGCCTGTACTGGGCGCTCTACTCCCAGCGCCGCCCCGACCTCGTGGCGGAGGCGCACGAAGCGCTCACCCGCCTCGCGGCATCCGGGGCGATCGCACCACTCGTCGACGAGGTGGTGCCGTTCGAGCGGGCGCCCGAGGCGATCCAGAAGCTCGCGGGCGGGCAGACCACCGGGCGGGTC
The DNA here is from genome assembly GCF_030246905.1 of Microbacterium sp. zg-Y818. Classification (NCBI taxonomy): domain Bacteria; kingdom Bacillati; phylum Actinomycetota; class Actinomycetes; order Micrococcales; family Microbacteriaceae; genus Microbacterium; species Microbacterium sp. zg-Y818. The sequence continues at coordinate 3,080,319 of NZ_CP126741.1, forward strand.
GTGATCGAGGTCGGCAGATGACCTCGCCCTTCGACCTCACCGGCCGCACGGCCCTCGTGACGGGCGGGGCCCGCGGGCTCGGCGCCGCGTACGTGCGCGCCCTCCACGCGGCGGGCGCAGCGGTCGTCGTCGCCGACCTGCTCGACGACGAAGGCACGGCCCTCGTCGAAGAGCTCGGTCCGCGCGCCACGTTCGTGCACCTCGACGTCACCGAGGAAGAGGAATGGGATGCCGCCGTGGCGGTGTCCATGGCGCGCTTCGGCGCGCTCGACGTGCTCGTCAACAACGCCGGCATCGCCAACGCGGCACCCATCGAGCACTACTCCACGGCGAAGTGGCATGCCGTGATCGCGGTGAACCTCACCGGCACCTTCTTCGGCTGCCGCGCGGCGGTGCCGGCGATGGCCGCCGGCGGCGGCGGCTCGATCGTGAACATCTCGTCGGTGGAGGGGCTGCGAGGAAGCCCCGGCCTGCACGGATACACCGCCGCGAAGTTCGGCGTGCGGGGGCTGACGAAATCCCTCGCCGTCGAGCTCGGCCCGCGCGGCATCCGCGTGAACTCCGTGCACCCGGGGCTGATCCTCACCGACATGACGACGCGCATCGACCCCGCGCGCATCGACATCCCCCTGGGCAGGCCGGGCACCCCCGACGATGTCGTCGGCACGATCGTGTTCCTCGCCTCCGACGCGTCGCGCTTCACCAGCGGCGCCGAGTTCGTCGTCGACGGCGGCATGATCACCGGAATCCCCCACAAATAGCACCCTGGTCACCGCAGCCGCCTGCTTTCGAATGCAACATACCGGCTGGTCGGTTTATGAGGTACAGTGGGGCCACCCGACACGAAGAGGTGCCGATGTCCTCCCTTGCCCCACCCGCTCCGCGGCTCGCCGTCACCGACCTGACCGTGACCTTCGGCGGCCTCACCGCGCTGCAGGACGTGTCGTTCGACGTCGCGCCGGCACAGGTCGTCGCCCTCATCGGACCGAACGGCGCCGGCAAGACAACGGTCTTCAACGCGGTGTGCGCGCTCGTCCGCAGCCGCGGCACCATCGTGCTCGACGGCCAGGCCATCCCGGCGCGCACGTCAGCGCTCACCGGCCGGGGCGTCGCGCGCACGCTGCAGGGCCTGGGCCTCTTCGACGGGGCCACCGTGCGCGAGAACGTCACGGTCCCCCTGAGCGGTCGCGGCACCCGCAAGAATGCCGCCGCCCGCGTGACCGCCGAACTCGCCACCCACGATCTGCTCGATGTGGCAGACGTTCCCGTCGCCGCACTGCCCTACCCGGTGCGCAAGCGCGTGGCGCTCGCGCGCGCCCTCGTCACCGACCCCCGCCTGCTGCTGCTGGACGAACCGGCCGGCGGCCTCGGCCACGACGACATCGCGGCCCTGGCGGGCACCGTACGCGCCACCGCCGACGCCGGCTGCGCGGTGCTGCTGGTCGAGCACCACGTCGACTTCGTCATGTCGGTCGCCGACCGCGTCGTCGTGCTGGACTTCGGGCGGGTGATCGCCCGCGGCACCCCCGACGAGGTGCGCAGCGACCCCGCCGTCGAAGAGGCGTACCTCGGGCTGAAGGCGACGGCATGAACGGCGCGCTGTCTTTTCACGAGCTCACCGTCGGCTACGGCGGCGAGCCGGTGCTGCACGACGTGTCGTTCGCGCTCGAGCCCGGAGAGATCGTCGCGCTCCTGGGCGCCAACGGCGCCGGCAAGACCACGCTGCTGCGCGCCCTCGCGGGGTTCGTGCGGCCGCTGCGCGGCGGCATCCGCCTCGACGGCGACGACCTCGCCCGGCTCAGCCCCGAGGACCGCGCCCGCCGCGGCATCGCCCAGGTTCCCGAGGGACGCAGCGTCGTGGCGGAGCTGACGGTCGACGAGAACCTGCGCCTGGGTGCGCTGTGGCGACACCGCGGCCGCGCCCGCGAGACGGCGATCGCCGAGATCTACGATCTGTTCGAGCCGCTCGCCCGCCGCCGCTCCGCGGACGGCCACCAGCTCTCCGGCGGCGAGCGCCAGATGCTCGCGCTCGGGCGCGCACTGGTGTCGCGCCCCCGCGTGCTCACGCTCGACGAGCCGTCGCTGGGACTGGCTCCGCTCGTGGTCGCCCAGCTGATGGCGACCCTCCGCGACGCCGCCGCACGGGATGACATGACCGTGCTGCTGGCGGAGCAGAACATCACCAGCGCCCTGTCGATCGCCGACCGCGGGGTCGTGCTCGACCTCGGACGCATCGTGGCGGATGCCGCAGCATCCGCCCTCGCCGACGACACCGCCCTGCGCCACGCCTACCTGGGATTCTGATGGACCGACTCGCCTTCCTGCTCGCCACCGGCCTCGCCCGCGGCGCGATCTTCGCCCTGTTCGCCCTATCGCTCGTGCTCATCTGGCGCGCCGCGCGCATCATCAACTTCGCCCAGGGCGCCATGGCGCTGGTGGCGACGTACCTGGCGTTCGCCGTCACCGCCCTGACCGGCTCGTACGCGGCGGGCCTCGCCGCCGGCGTGCTCGGCGGCGCCGCGATGGGCTTCGTCGTCGAGCGGGGCCTCATGCGCCACGCGCCGCACCGCTCTCCCCTGGCCGGCATCATCATCGCCATCGGGCTGGTGATGGTGCTGCAGTCGCTGCTGGGCATCTTCTTCGGACCGCAGTACCGGCCGATGGCGGCGCCGTTCGATGAGACGCCCATCTTCGTCGGCGGGGTGCCGCTGCTCTCCCCCTACGACCTGTTCGTGCTGGTCGTGGCCCTGTCGGTCATGGGGATCCTCGCGCTGCTGTTCACCCGCACCTCTCTCGGACTGCAGCTGCGCGCATCGGCCTTCGCGCCCGAGGTGTCGCGCCTGCTCGGGGTGCGCGTGGATCGCATGGTGACGATCGGCTGGATGCTGTCGGCCGCGGTGGCAGCGCTCGCGGCGCTGCTGCTGATCCCCACCGAGCTGGGGCTCAACCCCCATTCCACCGACGTCCTCTTCGTCTACGCATTCACCGTCGCGGTCGTCGGCGGACTGGACTCCCCCGTCGGCGCACTGCTCGGCGGCCTGACCGTAGGGGTGGTCATGAGCCTCGTCACCGGGTATCTCGGGTCGACCGTGGCGCCGATCGGCGTGCTGGTGCTGCTGGTGGCGGTGCTGCTGGTCAAACCGGGCGGCGTCTTCTCGATGCGACAGGCGCGCACCGCATGAACCGCCGCCTGCGTCCGCGCCTGTTCCCCGGCCTGACCGGCATGCCCCGCGTGCTGACGATCGCCGCCCTTCTCACCGTGCTCGCGCTGGGTGGAACATTCCTGCTCGACCCGTTCCGCAACTTCCAGCTCGGCACTGCTGCGGCGTACTTCTGCGCCGTCGCCGGGCTCAGCCTGCTCATCGGGCTGAGTGGGCAGCTGTCGCTCGGCCACGCCGCGCTGATGGCCGCGGGCGGCTACGGCTACGCCCTCACGTCGAACGCCCTGACGGATGCCGGCGTCGACGGCGTGCTGCGCTTCGTCGTCTCCCTCGTGGCCGGGGTCGCGATCGCGTGCCTGCTCGGCCTGCTGCTGGGCCTCGCCGCCGCGCGGCTGCACGGCCCCTACCTCGCCGGTCTGACACTGGCATTGGTCGTCGCCGTTCCCGCCATCACCAGCGTGTGGTCGGGTGTCTTCCGCGGCGACCAGGGACTGCAGACGGCTTACAACCCGGTGCCGACGGCGCTGGAGCGGCTGATCGCGCTGGAGCAGTGGCAGGCGTGGGTTGCGATCATCGTGGCATCCGTCGTCGTCACCGCACTCGCCCTCGTGCGGCGGGGCGCCCTGGGCCTGCGGATGCGGGCCGTCCGCGACGACGAGACCGCCGCGCGGCTGAACGGCGTTCCCGCCCGGCGCGTCAAGGTGACCGCGTTCACCCTCAGCGCCGCCGCGGCCGGCGCGGGCGGTGCGGTGCTCTGCTTCATCACGCAGTCCGTCGGCCCCGGCGGTTACACGCTGGCGTTCTCGCTGCTGCTGGTCGTGGCTGCCGTCCTCGGCGGACTCGGGAGCATCGGCGGCGCCGCCATCGGCTCGGTCGTGATCGTGGTGCTGCCCTGGGCCCTCGGCGCTGGCGCCGGCGCCCTCGACCTGCCCCGCGAGCTCGAGCAGCGCCTGTCGGGCAACCTGTCGCTCCTCGTCTTCGGTGCGCTGCTGATCGTCGTCATGATCCTGCGCCCCGACGGCGTGGCGGGTCTGGCGGGCACGTTGCGGCGTCGGCGTGCCGGGTCCGTCCCCGCACCAGCGGGGTCCGCGTCGACTGCGGGGCCTGACTCGCCGCTGCCTTCTGCCGCCGCGGCATCCGACGCTCCGGAATCCTCCGACCCTTCCCGCACCATCCCGATTGAAAGGTGATCCCATGTCCCAACAGAGCTCGACGCTGCGCTCTGCCGCCCGTCGCACGGGCGGTCTGATCGCGGCATCCGTCCTTGCTGTCAGCCTCGCGGCCTGCAGCACCCCCTCGGCACCGGCAGCGGGCGGTGACGACGAGGCCGCAGGCGACAGCACCGGTGTGACCGACACGACCGTCACCGTCGGCACCCACACGCCGCTGACCGGCCCGGCCGCCGCCGGCTACTCGTCGATCTCCGCCGCCACGAACGCGTACTTCGACTACCTCAACGACCAGGGCGGGGTGAACGGGCGCACGATCGAGTACATCGTGAAGGACGACGGGTACAACCCGGCCAACTCGCAGACGGTCGTGCGGGAGCTCGTGCAGCAGGACGAGGTCTTCGCGATCCTCAACGGCCTCGGCACGGCGACCCACCAGTCGGTGCTGGACTTCCTCGACCAGAACTCGGTGCCCGACCTGTTCGTGGCATCCGGCTCGACCGCCTGGAACCAGCCCGAGACCTACCCGAACACCTTCGGCTTCAACGCCGACTACGTCGTCGAGGGCGCGGCGCTCGGCCAGTACGCCGCCGACGAGTTCCCCGACGCGGCGGTGTGCATGCTCGGTCAGGACGACGACTTCGGCGACGAATTCCTCGAAGGGCTGGAGATGGCCCTCGGCGCGGACGGCCTCACCGAGGTGCAGCGGTACTCGGTGTCGAACCAGGACGTCACCGCGCAGATCGGCGCGCTGCAGGCCGCCGGATGCGACATCGTGACGCTGGCGACCATCAACGGCTTCACCGCGCTCGCGGTCGGAACCGCGGCGCAGCTGGGCTGGTTCCCGCAGTGGTTCGGCTCCTCGTCGGGCGCCGACTACCCCACCCTCGTGGGCTACCTCGGCGAGGACATGGCGCCGAAGCTGCTGCAGGGCTTCACCGGCACCAACTACCTGCCGATGGCCGACGACGAGTGGGTCGAGCTCTTCCGCGAGATCAACACGGAGTACAACGGCGACGCCCCCTTCGACGGCAACACGATCTTCGGCATGAGCGTGGGGTACGTCTTCGCCGAGGCGCTGGCCGCGGCGGGCGAGAACCCGACGCGTGAGGCCCTCATCGAGGCGGTGCGGTCAGGCGACCTCGTGGGCAACGGCATCCTGCCGCTGGCGTTCGGTCCCGACAGCCACGCCGCGTATCTGGGCGTCGGCATCACGACGGTGGACCAGGGCGTGCAGGACTACATCGACGCGACCTACGAGGTTCGCGACGGCAGTGTGACGGCAGTGGACCCGCAGCCGGTGCCGCTGTCAGGCGCAGGAGTCCCCGGCGCCTGACGCCGAGCGCGTCATCCCACAACACCCCCTGACGGGCCCGAGGGCTCCGCCAGGGGGTGTTGTGCGTCTGGCGCGGCGGGCACGCGCAACGCCGCGCCGGGGGATCCCCCGGCGCGGCGTTCGTCCAGCAGGTTTCAGGTCAGGCGATGGGGCCCACCCCGGAGTCGGGGATCACGGCGGCGGCAGCGACGGTCGGCGCCGGCGAGAACCGCGCGACCAGCTCCCGCTTCAGCACCTTGCCGCTGCCGCCCAGCGGCAGATCCGCCAGCACGTGCACGGTCCGGGGGTACTTGTACGCCGCGATGCGCTCTCGTGTGAAGGCGATCAGCTCGTCGGCATCCACGCTGTGTCCGTCGTGCGGCACCACCGCCACGTGCACCTCCTGCCCGCGCAAGTCGTCGGGCACGCCGAAAACGGCTGCGACCGCGACGGCGGGATGCCGCGCGATCACGGCCTCCACCTCGGTCGGGTACACGTTGTAGCCGCTGCGCACGATCATGTCCTTCTTGCGGTCCACGATCGTCAGCACCCCGTCGACGAACCGGCCGAGGTCGCCGGTGCGGAACCACCCGTCGACGATCGTCGCCGCGGTCGCCTCGGGCCGCCCGAGATAGCCCTTGAACAGGTTGTGCCCGCGCACCACCACCTCGCCCAGCGCGTCGGGGTCGGTGAGCAGCGCGATCTGCTCCTCCTGCTCGGCATCGGCGATCGCCACGTCGACCCCCCAGAGGGGACGCCCCACGGTGCCGGGCCTGATCGGCTCCACCAGCGAGTTCGACGACACGATCGGCGCCGTCTCTGTCAGCCCGTAGCCCTCGTGCACATCGGCGCCGAAGACACCGCGGAACGCCTCGAGCACGGCGACGGGAAGCGCGGCGCCGCCCGAGACCGCGTACCGAAGCGGCGGCCGTGCCTCGCTGCGACGAGCGGCCTCCAGTATCCCGACGTACATCGTCGGCACCGCCGTGAACACGGTGGCCCCGTGGGCGACCATGAGGGCGAGCGCGTCGTCGGCGTCGAACCTCGGCAGCAGGATGATCGACGCCCCGACCCGGAACGCCATGTTCATCACGGCCGTCTGGCCGAACGTGTGGAACAGCGGCAGTCCGCCGAAGACGATGTCGCCGGAGTGCAGGTTGAACGAGTCGATGAGGGTGCAGTGCACCTGTTCGACGAGGGCCAGGTGCGAGCCGACGGCGCCCTTCGGGGTGCCTGTCGTGCCACTGGTGTAGAGGATCGTCGCCGGGTCCGACGGGCGCGTCGAGGTGTGACGGACGATCGGCTCCGCGGCGGCGGCCTCGTCCTCGAGGCGGGGCAGGTCGCCGGCCGGTGACGGCGTCCCGGCGGGCAGCAGCACCGTGACGACGGGGATGCCGGTGGCCGCCGCAGCCGGCAGCGCCTCGCCCAGCAGCGGGGCCGCGACGACGAAGAGGTCCGCCTCGGCATCCCGCAGCACGTACGCGATCTCCTCGGCCTTGAACAGCAGGTGCACGGGCACCACGACGGCGCCGAGCGACAGCGCGGCGTAATAGACGCGGGCGAAATCGGGCACGTTCGGCACGATCATGGCGACGCGGTCTCCGGGGCGGATGCCGCGGTCACGCAGGGCGCCCGCGTACGCGCGCACCTCGTTCCACAGCTGCGCATATGTCGTCATGGCGCCGGCGAAGAGCAGCGCCGGGCGGTCGGCGTGGCGCTGCGCGGATTCGGCGAGGATGCTCGCGACCGACAGCGTCGCGTAGCCGGGGTCGTCGATGGCGGGGTCGGGTCGGTGGGTCACGATGGTCCTTTCGTCGTTGAACGGAACTTCTGTCGAATACTCACTCGGCGATGCGAATACTCACTCGCGAGCGCAGCTGCGCGCGGCCGAGGCTGTTGAGGTGCACTTCGTCGGGGCCGTCGGCGATCCGGAGCGTCCGGATGCCCGCGAACAGCTCGGCCAGCGGGGTGTCCTGCGACACACCGGCCGCGCCGAACACCTGGATCGCCCGGTCGAGGATGCGCTGCACCGCACGGGGCACCGCGATCTTGATCGCCTGGATCTCGGTCATCGCCTTGCGGTTGCCGACGGTGTCCATGAGCCACGCGGTCTTCAGCACCAGCAGCCGCAGCGCCTCCAGCTCGATCCGCGCCTCGGCGACCCACTCGCGGATCACCCCCTGCTCCCCCAGGGTGCGCCCGAACGCGACGCGCTCGTTCGCCCGGTCGGTCATCAGCGCCAGCGCCCGCTCGCCCATGCCCAGCGCCCGCATGCAGTGGTGGATGCGACCGGGCCCCAGCCGCGCCTGTGCGATCGCGAACCCGTCGCCCTCCCCCGCGAGCAGGTTCTCGGCCGGCACCCGCACGTCGTCGAAGACGACCTCGGCGTGCCCCCCGTGGTCGCGATCGTCGTAGCCGAACACGGTCAGCGCCCGTTCCACGCGCACGCCGGGGGCGTCGCGGGGCACGAGGATCATCGACTGCTGACGATGCCGCTCGGCGTCGGGATCGGTCTTGCCCATCACGATGAAGATCGCGGCATCCGGGTTCATCGCCCCCGTCGACCACCACTTGCGGCCCGATACGACGCAGGAGTCCCCGTCGCGACGGATGCGCGTGCCGATGTTCGTCGCGTCGCTCGAGGCCACGTCGGGCTCGGTCATGCAGAACGCCGAGCGGATGCGGGCATCGAGCAGCGGCTCGAGCCACCGCTCCTGCTGGGCGGGGGTGCCGAAGTCGTGCAGCACCTCCATGTTGCCGGTGTCGGGGGCGGCGCAGTTGAACGCGACCGGTGCGAGCCGCGGGCTCCACCCGGTGATCTCTGCGATCGGCGCGTACTGCAGGTTCGTCAGCCCCGCCCCGTGCTCGCCCGGCAGGAACAGGTTCCACAGCCCCGCCGCGCGGGCGCGCTCCCGCAACTCCGTCACGATCGGCCGGAAGCCCCACTGGTCGGGCGTGGCATCCAGCTGCTCCTGCAGCACCGGCTCGGCGGGCACCACGTGCTCGTCGACGAAGGCGCGCGCCCGTTCGGCGAGCTGCCGGGTGGTGTCATCGTGGGCGAAGTCCATCAGAGCGCCTCCAGTCCTTGGCGGGCGAGGGGTTCCACCAGCGCGCCCATCCCGTCGAATCCGTCGCCGACGGTGTCGCCGGCGACGAAGCGGTAATGGATCCCCTCGAGGATCACCGCGAGCTTGTACGCCGCGAAGGCGCGGTACCAGCCGAGGTCGGGCAAATCCGTTCCGGCTTGCCGGGCGTACACTTCGGCGAGCTCGTCGAAGCGGGGGTAGCCGGCGGCTGGATCGACGGCGCTCGGGATCGCGCCCCCGAACGCGGCGGGAAGGGCGGCGATGTCCCAGTACAGCGCGAAGATGCCGAGATCCACGAGCGGGTCGCCGAGGGTCGCCATCTCCCAGTCGAGCACGGCTGACAGGCGCGGCTGCGCGCCGTCGACGAGCGCGTTGTCGAGGCGGTAGTCGCCGTGCACGATGCCGGAGCGCCGGCTCTGCGGCATCCCCTCGCCCAGGCGCTCCTGCAGCGCGTCGAGGGTGGGGGTCTCGCGGGAGCGCGAGGCGTCGAGCTGGCGCTTCCACGTCGACATCTGGCGCGAGAGGTATCCGTCGGCGCGGCCGAAGTCCGCCAGCCCCACGGATGCCGGATCCACGCCGTGCAGATCCGCGAGGGTCCGCACGAGGTCGGTGCTCAGGCGCGCCAGCCCCGCGGGGTCGTACCCGGCGTTGTGCCCGGGTGTGGACAGCACCCGCCCGGGTGCCCGCTCCATGACGAAGAAGGTGGTGCCGGTGATCGCCCCGCCGGTGTCGTCGACGACGTCCACGGCGACCGGCACGGGCACCGGTGTGGATGCCAGCGCCGAGATGACCCGGTGCTCGCGCCGCATGTCGTGGGCACTGGCGAGCACGTGGCCCAGCGGCGGGCGCCGCAGCACGAGCGGGCGGCGCGCGCCGTCGATCGCGTAGGTGAGGTTGCTGCGGCCGCCGGCGATGACGGTGGCGGTGAGGTCACCGTCTGCGAGGTCGGGGTGCGCACCGGCGAACCATTCGGTGAGCGCCTGCACGTCGAGCCCCGGCACGTCGGTCATCGTCGACCCCTCTCCGCGCCGCGTCGCGTCGCCCGTTCAGCATACCGCCTGGTCGGTTTGTGTCCAACCCGGCCGGTTCGGGGCGCGAAGCGGGCGCCCAACCCCGCAATCCACCGATTCGGGGCGCGTATCGGGCACCCAACCCCGTCAGACCCCGGTTCGGGGCGCGTATCGGGCACCACACCCCCCGATCCACCGGGTCGGGGCGCCGAACCCCGCAATCCACCGGTTCGGGGCGCGAATCGGGCACCGAACCCCCAACCCACCGATTCGGGGCGCGAATCGGGCACCGAACCCCCAACCCACCGATTCGGGGCGCGAATCGGGCACCGAACCCCCAACCCACCGATTCGGGGCGCGTATCGGGCACCGAACCCCGCCATCCACCGGTTCGGGGCGCGTATCGGGCGCCGAACCCCGCCATCCACCGGTTCGGGGCGCGTATCGGGCGCCGAACCCCGCCATCCACCGGTTCGGGGCGCGTACCGGGCACCCAACCCCGCAATCCACCGGTTCGGGGCGCGTACCGGGCACCGAACCCCGCCATCCACCGGCTCGGGGCGCGTATCGGGCGCCACAGCCCGCAGCGCTCGAACCGGCGTCCCGCCGGAACCTCAGCCGAGCAGCTGCGCCGCCACCGCAGCGCGCACGGCATCCGGCACGGGAACGGGCCGGCGACTCGCGGCATCCACGAACACGTGAACGAAACGCCCGACGGCGATGGGCTCGTCCTCACCGGGGCGCAGGATCCCGAGCGCCCACGTGATGCTCGTGGCCCCCAGCCGATCCACGCCGATCCCCACCTCGAGGGGCTCGGGGAACGACGCCGAGGCACGGTAGTCGCACGACGACGAAACGACGAGGGCGATCGCGGGAGAGGATGCCGGGTCGAGGCCTCCCTCGGCGATCATCCAGGCGTTGACCGCGGTATCCATCGCCTCGTAGTAGACGACGTTGTTCAGATGCCCGTACTGGTCGTTGTCGCGCCAGCGGGTCATGAACGGTCGGCGCACGCCGTAGTGCGGCATCGGTCCTCCAGGGGTCAGTCCGCGCGCAGCAGCACGCGGAACGCCGCGCGGGCGCGCGACGCGCTCGGCTCGTCGCCGGCGATCAGGTCGGCGTAGGTGAACGATTCGGACACGCGCACGAGCAGGTACGCGAGGCTGTGCACGTCGATGGCCCCGCCGAGCGGCTCCGCTCCCAGCTCGGCGCGGATCAGCCACTCCGTCGTCGCGACGTACCGACGCTGGATCTCGCTCTCGACCGTCGTGAGCAGGCGCAGCGCGCGGGCGGGCTCACGCCGCAGGAACTCGCGGAAATAGGGCGCGCGGTTCAGGTCGGCGACGAAGTGGGTGAGCAGCTCGGCGAGGCGGTCGGCGCCGACGCGGTCCGCCGTCGCGTGGTCGGCCTGCACCAGCGTCGGGACGGCGAGCGACCACAGCACCTCGCTCAGCAGGGCGTCGCGGTTGCCCACCCAGCGGAAGAGCGACGTGCGATCCACCCCCAGTGCCGCGGCGAGCGCGCCCATGTCGATGCGGTGCCCGGCGATGAACTGCTCGCGGGCGAGGTCGAAAGCCCGCCGCGCGTCGGAGTGGGATGCCAGCCGCGCCGAGAGCCAGGAGGGGGCGGCATCCACCCCCACGGTCGCGATGGGCGGCGCGACCGGCGCAGGCGTGGACATGCCGGAACTCTACCGCCGCGCCGGATGGATGCAACATCCTGAGAAATGTTGCATGATGGGCGTCACACCGGATCACCGACGATCGGAGAAGCGATGCCGCTCACCCTCACCCCACCCGCCGACGAGACGCACGCGCCGCCTGCCGCGCGCCTCGACGCCGACTTCTACGACCTGCAGAGCGCGCTCACCGACGCCGAGCGCGCGCAGCTCGGCCGCATCCGGGCGTTCCTGCGTGACGAGGTCGCCCCGCGGGCGGACGAGTTCTGGGAACGCGCGGAGAGCCCTCGTCACCTCTTCCCCCGGTTCGCCGAGCTGGGCATGCTCGGAGCCGGCATCCCCGAGGTCGCCCAGTACGACAACAGCGCCCTCTACCGGGGCTGGGTCGCCCTGGAGATCTCCCGGGTGGATGCCTCGACGGCCACGTTCCTCGGCGTGCACAGCGGCCTGGCGATGAACGCGATCTGGGTCGGCGGATCCGACGAGCAGCGGGCGCAGTGGCTGCCGCCCATGGCCCGAGGGGAGCTCGTCGGGGCGTTCGCGCTGACCGAGCCGCTGTCGGGATCCGACACGGCGCGGGGACTGCGCACGACCGCCACCCGGCGGACGGCGGCCGACGGCACCGACGAGTGGGTGATCGACGGCGCCAAGCGCTGGATCGGCAGCGCCGGATTCTCCGACATCACCGTCGTCTGGGCGCGTGACACCGACGACGGGGAGATGAAGGGGTTCATCGTCCCCACCTCCACGCCCGGGTACTCGGCGACCAAGATCGAGCGCAAGCAGTCGCTGCGGGCCGTTGAGAACGCCGACATCACGCTGACGGGCGTCGTCGTTCCCGATTCCCTGCGACTGCAGCGGATCGAGTCGTTCACCGAGGTCGCGATCGTGCTGCGGCTGACGCGCGCCGAGGTCGCCTGGCAGGGGCTCGGCAACGGCATCGGCGCCTACGAGGCGGCCGTGCGCTACACCGCTACCCGGGAGCAGTTCGGCAAGCCGATCGCGTCGTTCCAGTTGGTGCAGCACAAGCTCGCCACGGCGCTGTCGAACATCACCGCGTGCCTGGCGATGTGCACCCGGGTGTCGCAGCTGCAGGACGAGGGTACGCAGACCGACGCCCAGGCGGCGATGGCGAAGGCCTTCGTCACCGCCCGCATGCGCGAGACCGTCGCCCTCTGCCGAGAGGTGATGGGCGGCAACGGCATCACGCTGGACTACGGCGCGGCGCGGGCCTTCTGCGACGCCGAGGCGATCTACACCTTCGAAGGGACACACGACATGAACACGCTCATCGTGGGGCGCGAGATCACCGGCATCCAGGCGTTCACCTCATGAACGAGGCATACATCGTCGCCACGGCACGCTCGCCCATCGGCCGCGCGCGCAAGGGGTCGCTCGCCGACGTGCGCCCCGACGACCTCGTCGCGCAGATGGTGCAGGCGGCGCTGGATGGCGTCCCCGGGCTGGACCCGGCGCGCATCGACGACCTGATGATCGGCACGGGGCAGCCCGCGGGACGCCAGGGCATGAACATCGCGCGGATCGTCGCGGTGCTGCTCGGGCTCGACGGCGTGCCGGGGACGACCGTGAACAGGTACTGCTCGTCGTCGCTGCAGACGACCCGGATGGCGTTCCACGCGATCCGCGCCGGCGAGGGCGACGTGTTCGTGTCGGCGGGCGTCGAGTCGGTGTCGCAGTATGCGCACGGATTCGCCGACCTGCCGGAGGCGGTGAACCCCGCCTTCGCGGATGCCGCGGCGCGCACGGCCGCGCGCGGCGAGGCGGGGGCATCGGCCTGGGTCGACCCGCGTGCGGACGGCGCGCTGCCGGACGCCTACATCGCGATGGGCCAGACCGCCGAGAACGTCGCGCAGCTGCACGGGGTGACCCGCGAGCAGCAGGACGCGTATGCCGCACGGTCGCAGCAGCGTGCCGAGGCGGCGATCGCCTCGGGCTTCTGGGAGCGCGACATCACGCCGGTGACGCTCGCGGACGGCAGCGTGGTGACTGCGGACGACGGCCCGCGGGCCGGGGTCACCGAGGCCGGGCTCGCCGGGCTCGACCCGGTGTTCCGGCCGGACGGCACGGTGACGGCGGGCAACTGCTGCCCGCTCAACGACGGGGCGGCGGCCGTCGTGATCGTGTCCGGCCGGGTGGTGGACGAACTCGGGCTGCAGCCGCTGGCGCGGATCGTGTCGACCGGCGTGAGCGGGCTGTCACCGGAAGTGATGGGGCTGGGTCCCGTCGAGGCGTCGCGGCAGGCGCTGGCGCGCGCCGGGCTCGGAATCGACGACATGGACCTCGTGGAGATCAACGAGGCGTTCGCGGCGCAGGTGATCCCGTCGGCGCGGGAGCTCGGCATCGACGACGGCCGACTGAACGTGCACGGCGGCGCGATCGCGGTGGGACACCCGTTCGGGATGACCGGCGCCCGGATCACGTCGACGCTGATCAACGGGCTCGCCGCGACGGGCGGGCGGTACGGCCTCGAGACGATGTGCGTCGGCGGCGGCCAGGGCATGGCCCTGGTGCTGTCCCGCGACTGAGCGCTCGCTGCCGAGTGAGTATTCGTCGCGCCGAGTGAGTATTCGCGACGAGTACTCACTCGGCGGCGCGAATACTCACTCGGGAGCCTGAATACTCACTCGCGAGCGGGCACTCCGGCGGGCTCGGGGACCAGCAGCGCCAGCGTCTCGGCGATCAGCGCGGGCTTGCGTCCCCCGTCGATCTCGACGGTCGTGCGCATCCCCACCCGCACCCCCTGCGGCGTCTCGTCCGCCGACGCGAGCTCGGTCACCGCCCGCACGCGCGACCCCGCGAGCACTGGCTGCAGGAACCGCACCTTGTCGAGGCCGTAGTTCACCGCCATCGCGACCCCGCCCACCTGCAGCAGCCCCTCGGTCAGCCGCGGCAGCAGCGACAGCGTCAGGTACCCGTGCGCGATCGTCCCCCCGAAGGGCCCGGATGCCGCACGCTCGGCATCCAGGTGAATCCACTGTCGATCCTCCGTCGCCTCGGCGAACGCCGCGATCCGCTCCTGCGTGATCTCGAACCACTCCCCCGTGGCCGTCGCCCCCACGAGCCCGGCCAGCGCCACCGGCGACTCCGCCGCGATCATGCGCGCGGCCCGCCCGCCACGTACAGCACCTGGCCCGAGATGAATCCGGCATCCTCGCCGGCGAAGAACGCCACCGCCGTCGCGACGTCCTCGGGTGTCCCGCCGCGCCCCACCGGGATCTCCTTCGCCATCGCCGCAACGAAGTCCTCGAACGAGACCCCCATCCGCTCGGCGGTCGCTCGGGTCATGTCGGTCTGGATGAACCCCGGCGCCACGGCGTTCGCCGTCACCCCGTACCGCCCCAGTTCGATCGCCAGCGTCTTGGTGAACCCCTGCATCCCGGCCTTCGCCGCGGCGTAGTTCGCCTGTCCACGGTTACCCAGCGCCGACGTCGACGACAGGTTCACGATGCGCCCCCACCCGGCCTCGACCATGTGCGCCTGCACGGCCTTCGTCATGACGAAGGCGCCGCGCAGGTGCACGGTGATGACGGCATCCCAGTCGTCCTCGCTCATCTTGAACAGCATGTTGTCGCGGATGATCCCCGCGTTGTTCACGAGAATCGTCGGCGCCCCGAGCTCGGCGACGACCGTGTCGACGGCGGATGCCACGGCCTCGGCATCCGCGACGTTCGCCCCGACGGCGAGCGCGCGACCCCCGTCGGCTTCGATCGCGGCGACGGTGTCGGCGCACGAGGCCGCGTCGAGATCGAGCACGGCGACGGCGTGACCATCGGCGGCGAGGCGGCGGGCGGTCGCGGCGCCGATGCCGCGCGCGCCTCCGGTGACGATCGCGGTGCGGGAGGGAGAAGAGGAGGTCATACGGGTTCCTTTCGTCGGGATTGGAGTCAGAAGACGATGAGCTGGCGCAGCTCGCCGCCGGCGGCGAGACGGTCCATCGCGGCGTCGATGTCGTCGAGCCGGATGCGGGAGGTCACCAGACGCTCCAGCGGCAGCCGTCCCGCGCGCCACATCTCGACGTAGCGCGGGATGTCGCGAGCGGGCACGGCGGACCCGAGGTAGCTGCCGATCACGGTGCGCGCCTCGGCGGTCAGCTGCAGCGGCGACACCTCGGCCCGCGCATCGGGCCCGGGGAGCCCCACGGTCACCGTCGTCCCACCCGGCGCCGTCAGCGCCAGCGCCGTCTCGAACGCGCGGGCCGACCCGGCTGCCTCGATCGCGGTCGGGGTGCGGATGCCGCGCGCCACGGCATCCGCCGGCGAGAGCGCCTCCGTGGCGCCGAACTCTCGCGCGAGGTCGAGCTTGGCCGGCACGGCGTCGACGCCGACCACCTCGAGCCCGAGCGCGACGGCGACCAGCAGCGCGGCCATGCCGACCCCGCCGAGGCCCACGATCGCGATCGCAGAACCGGATGCCGGACGCGCGGCGTTCAGCACGGCGCCGCCGCCCGTGAGCACGGCGCAGCCGAGGAGCGCGGCGATCTCGGCCGGCACGTCGGGGGGCACCGGCACGACGGAGGTGCGGCTGACGACGGCGTGGGTGGCGAAACCGCTTACGCCGAGGTGGTGGAACACGGGCGCGCCGGCATCCGACCCGTCCTCGCTCCGGCGACGCAGTCGCGTGCCACCGCCGACGAGGGTGCCGGCGGTGTTGGCCGCGGTTCCCGGCTCGCACGGCAGGCGGCCGTCGGTCGCGCACCCCGCACACGCGCCGCAGCGGGGCAGGAATGTCATGACCACGCGGACGCCGGGGCGAAGGTCGCCCACCCCCGGACCCACCTGCTCAACGATGCCCGCGGCCTCGTGGCCGAGCAGCATCGGTGTGGGGCGCAGGCGGTTGCCATCGACGACGCTGAGGTCGGAGTGGCACACCCCGGCGGCTTCGATGCGCACGAGCAACTCGCCGGGGCCCGGCTGATCGAGCTCGAGGGGGCCGACGGTGAAGGGACGGGATGCCGCGAACGGCGCGGTCGCCCCCGAGACCTCGAGCACAGCTCCGGTGATCTGCATCCGAACCTCCTCGTTCGTTCGCGCGCGGCAGTGCGTGCTCGACAGCATACCGACTGCGCGGTATGTCCCGCTAACCGGTCGACGCCGGGCCGTCACGAATACTCACTCGCGAGCGCGAATACTCACTCGGGGGCGGTTTCTCAGCTTGCGGGGCGGGCGGCTGTCTAGCCTTGATCCATCATGGATGACCCTCCCTCTCATAGTCCCGCGCCCTTTGACTGCCTAGCCGCCAACGCGGCACGTTCAACGGTCAGGGGGTGTAAAGAGTGAACGAGTGGATCATGCTCGGCATCGGCTTGGTCCTCACCGTGGGAACCGGCCTGTTCGTCGCCAGCGAGTTCGCGCTGGTGAACCTGGACCGTCACGAGCTCGAGGCGCGACGCGCCCGCGGCGAGCGGGGCCTGGACGGCACCATCTCCGCACTGAGGATCACGTCGACCCACCTCTCCAGCGCACAGCTCGGCATCACGCTGACGACGCTGCTGACGGGCTACACCTTCGAGCCGGCGATCAGCAGCCTGCTGCGCGGGCCGCTGCTCGACCTCGGCCTTCCCGAGGGGGCGATCGGCCCGATCGGCGCCGTCACCGGCATTTTGATCGCGACGCTCTTCTCGATGATCATCGGCGAGCTCGTGCCGAAGAACTTCGCCCTGGCCGTGCCGCTGGCAACCGCCAAGCTCGTCACCCCCTTCCAGCGCGCGTTCACCGCAGTGTTCAAGCCGCTCATCCTGCTGTTCAACAACACCGCCAACGCCGTCATCCGCTCGGTCGGCATCGAGCCCAAGGAGGAGCTCTCGGGCGCCCGCAGCGCCGACGAGCTGTCCTACCTCATCCGGCACTCCGCGATGGCCGGGCTGCTGGACAGCTCCGACGCGCAGCTGCTGCGGCGCACGCTTCGCTTCGCTTCGCACGACGCCTCCGAGGTGATGACCCCTCGCGTGCGGATGGCCACCGTCGACATCTCCGACACGGCAGACACCGTCATCGCCCAGTCCCGGAGCACCGGGTTCTCCCGATTCCCGGTCATCGACGGCACCCCCGACCGCGTCGTCGGCGTCGTGCACGTCAAGCACGCGTTCGCCGTTCCGCTGGAGGACCGCGCACAGACCCGGGCTGACGCCCTCATGAGCGACGTGCGCACCGTGCCCGAGGGCATGGGAGCCGACCACCTGCTCACGGTGCTGCGCACCGAGGGCCTGCAGATCGCCGTCGTCGGTGACGAATACGGCGGCACCGCCGGCATCGTCACCCTCGAGGACCTCGTCGAAGAGATCGTCGGCGAACTCGAGGACGAGCACGACCGCACCCGCACCGGCATCCTGCGTTCCGGGCGCTCGGTCACGTTCGACGCCAGCTGGCGCCCCGACGAGGTGCTCGACCGCACCGGCGTCGAGATCCCCGAAGAGGGCGACTACGAGACGGCCGGCGGCTACGTCACCGACGTCCTCGAGCGCCTGCCCGAACTGGGCGACGAGGTGCGCATCGCCGCCGGCACGCTGCGCGTCGAACGCATCGACGGACACCGCATCGTGCGCCTGCGCTACATGCCCGACGACCCGGAAACCGATCTCAGCCTCATGACCGACCACGACAGAGCCCGCGAGAGCGTCCTGAAGGGAGCCCGCCATGAGTGAGGACGTCTGGGGCATCGTCTGGCTGTTCGTCCTGCTGATCGCAAACGCCTTCTTCGTCGGCGCCGAGTTCGCCGTCATCTCCGCCCGCCGCTCGCAGATCGAGCCCCGGGCGGAGCGGGGCAGCAAGGCGGCGAAGACCACACTGTGGGCCATGGAGCACGCGACGCTCATGCTGGCGACGAGCCAGCTGGGCATCACCGTCTGCTCGCTGCTGATCCTGAACGTGTCGGAGCCGGCGATCCACCACCTGCTGGAGATCCCGCTGGGACTCACCGGCCTCACGCCCGAGCTCATCAGCGTGGTGGCGTTCGCCATCGCCTTGGCGCTCGTGACGTTCCTGCACGTCGTGTTCGGTGAGATGGTGCCGAAGAACATCGCGTTCTCGGTGCCCGACCGCGCTGCGCTCATCCTCGCCCCCGCGCTGGTCGCCGTGGCGAAGGTGTTCAAGCCGGTCATCTGGACGCTGAACGCCGTCGCCAACGGCATCCTGCGCCTGTTCCGCGTGCAGCCGAAGAACGAGGCCACGAGCACCTACACGCTCGACGAGGTCGCCAACATCGTGGAGCAGTCGCGCCGCGAAGGCACCCTCGTGGATGCCTCGGGCACCCTCGCCGGTGCGTTCGAGTTCACCGAGAAGACCGTGGCCGACGTAGACGTCCCCCTGGGCGAGCTGGTGCTGCTGCCGGCCGGTGCGACGCCGGCCGACGTGCAGCGCGCCGTCGCCGAACACGGCTTCTCGCGGTACGTCATCGCGGGCGCCGACGGCGAGCCGGTGGCCTACGTGCACATGAAGGACGTGATGGACCTCGACGCTGCGGACCAGTTCCGCAGCCCCATCCCGGAGAAGCGGCTGCGTCGCCTCGCGACGGTGCACCGGGCGACCGAGCTCGAGGACGCCATGGCAACGCTCCGCCGGCGCGGCGCGCACGTGGCGCGCAGCCTGGATGCCGACGGCCGCACGGTGGGCCTGCTGTACCTCGAGGACGTCCTCGAGGTGCTGGTCGGCGAAATCGGGGACGCCACCGCGGCGACCGTCGCGTAGGTCGGCGGCGCGACGCGCGCGCCGCAACTCCTCGAGATCCGTCGAGCAGACGGCAGAACCGCCCCGCACAACCCGTGCGGGGCGGTTCTTCGAGGAGTTGCGGACGCGACGGCCCGGCAACGAGCCGCGCGCGGCCGCGTCAGTCCGAGTCCGGATGCCGCGGCCGCCACAGCACGAGGTCGGTGGCGCGCCGCACCCTCTTGCCGTGGCGCAGCGTGATGACGCCCCCGCTGGGGCCGGCGGCGAAGACGCGCGCGCCGGGACGGTTCTCGATCTCGGCGCGCACACGGTGCTCGAGGTCGCGCACCTGGCGCCGCAGCTCGCGCACCTGGTTCTCAAGCTCGACGATGCGTGAGATGGCGGGCAGGCTCATGCCCTCGGCCGACAGGCGGGCGACCTCCCGCAGCTGCTCGACATCGCGCGTCGAGTAGCGGCGCGACCCGCCCTGGGTGCGCGCAGGCACCACGAGGCCGATGCGGTCGTACTGACGCAGGGTCTGCGGGTGCATGCCAGACAGCTCCGCCGCGACCGCAATGGCGAAGATGGGCATGTCCTCGTCGATCTCGTCGTTCATGCCCTCACCCCCTCCTGCCGCCAGCGTAGGAGATGGCGCGAGGGGAGGAGTGGATGCCACGCATCCGTCCTGCGCCGCCCACATCTCCTACACTCACGACAGCACACACGGCAGACCTAGCCGCGCGCCTTCTGCATGAGGTCCGCCCGGGGGTTGTCCTTCGGCTCGAGCTCGTGGAATCGCTCGAGCGCTTCCCGCGCTTCTCCCTCGAGGTGCGACGGCACCGCGATCTGCACCTCGGCCAGCAGGTCGCCGGTTCCCTTGGTCGTCGCGACGCCACGTCCCTTGACGCGCAGCACGCGTCCGGAGGGGGTGCCGGGCGCCACGCGGAGCTTCACCGGGTCTCCCCCGAGCGTCGGCACCTCGATGGTCGCCCCGAGTACGGCCTCGGTGAAGGTCACCGGCACCGTCACCCGCAGGTTGAGCCCGTCGCGCGTGAACACCGGGTGAGGCCGCACGGTCACCGACACGACGATGTCGCCGTTCTCGCCGCCGTCGGGCGACGGGCGCCCGCGTCCGCGCAGCCGGATCTTCTGCCCGTCCTTGACCCCCGCGGGGATCTTCACCTTGAACGGCTTGCCGTCTTCGCCCTGCAGCGTGATGGTCTCGCCCTTGGTGGCGGTGAGGAAGTCGATCGTCGTGCGTGCGGTGACGTCGCCGCCCTTGGTCGGCCCGCCGAAACCGCGGAATCCGCCCGAGGTCTGACCGAACCGCCCGGACCCGAAGCGACCGCCCGGCTGCTGGTTGAACATCGAGAAGATGTCGTCGAAGTCGTCGGCGGACTGGAAGCGCGCACCGCCGCCGCGGCCCTGACCGAACATGCTGAAGACGTCCTCGAACCCGCCGGCACCCTGGCCGCCCGCTGTGAAACGGGCGCCAGAGCCCATAGCGCGGATCTGGTCGTATTCGGCCCGCTGCTCTGAGTCGCTCAGCACGGCGTACGCCTCGCTGATCTCCTTGAACTTCGCCTCGGCCGCAGCATCGCCCTGGTTGGAATCCGGGTGGTACTTGCGCGCCAGCTTGCGGTACGTCTTCTTCAGTTCGGCGTCGGTGACGTCCTTACTCACCCCGAGGACGGAGTAGAAGTCCTTGTCGAACCAGTCTTGACTCGCCATCGAGGTGCCGCCTTACTCGGCCGAAACGGCGACGACGACCTTCGCCGGGCGCAGCTCGGTGGTTCCCAGCCGGTACCCCACCTCGACGACCTCGAGGATCGTCGGGGTTTCGGTGCCGGGGGTCGGGGCCTGGAAGATCGCCTCGTGCTGCTGCGGGTCGAACGCCTCGCCGGCGGCGCCGTAGCGCTCCACTCCCAGCTTCGCCACGATGCCGCGCAGCTTGTCGGCGATGGCGGACAGCGGCGCGCCCTCGACCAGATCACCGTGCTTCTCAGCCCGGTCGAGGTCGTCGAGCACGGGCAGCAGGCTGCGTGCAACCGAACCGCGCGCGCGCTCGATCTCGAGTTCGCGCTGCGACTCGGTGCGGCGGCGGTAGTTGGCGTACTCCGCCTGCACCCGCTTGAGGTCCACGAGCAGGTCAGGCTCGTCACCCTTCGCCGAAGCCGCATCCGCATCGGCCCCGGCAGCCTCGTCCGACTGCACCGCGGCGAGGATGTCATCGATGGTCAGTTCCGCTTCGCCCTCGCCGTCGGCCGCGGATGCCGCAGCCTCTGCCCCGTGCGAGTCGGGGTCGGAGGCTCGCGCCTCCGACCCCTCGTCACCGGGGACCTCGTCGATGGGCTCTTCGAAGTCCTTGTCCGTCATGTCTTGATTCTCTACTTCTTCTCGTCCTCGTCGTCCACGACCTCGGCATCGATGACGTCCTCCTCGGGGTTCGGCACCTCGCCGTTGCCCGGGTCGGTCGCCGCCGGGTCGGGGTTCTGACCCTGAGCCTGGCTCGAGGCGTAGATCGCCTCGCCCAGCTTGCCCTGCGACTGGCTGAGCTTGTCGAACGCCGTCTTGACCGCGTCGTCGTCGTCACCGGCGAGAGCCGTCTTCAGCGCGTCGACGTCGGCCTGCACGTCGGACTTGACCTCGGCGGGCAGCTTGTCGTCGTTGTCCTTGATGAGCTTGTCGACGGAGTACGCGAGGGTCTCGGCCTGGTTGCGGGTCTCGGCGGACTCGCGGCGCTTCTTGTCCTCGGCGGCGTGCTCCTCGGCCTCGCGCACCATGCGGTCGATGTCCTCCTTGGCCAGCGACGAGCCGCCCGTGATGGTCATCGACTGCTCCTTGCCGGTGCCCTTGTCCTTGGCGGACACGTGCACGATGCCGTTGGCGTCGATGTCGAAGGTGACCTCGACCTGCGGGATGCCACGCGGTGCGGGGGCGATGCCAGTGAGCTCGAAGGTGCCCAGCGGCTTGTTGTCGCGGGTGAACTCGCGCTCGCCCTGGAAGACCTGGATCGCGACCGACGGCTGGTTGTCGTCTGCCGTGGTGAAGGTCTCGCTGCGCTTGGTCGGAATGGCCGTGTTGCGCTCGATGAGCTTGGTCATGATGCCGCCCTTGGTCTCGATGCCGAGGCTCAGGGGGGTCACGTCGATGAGCAGCACGTCCTTGCGCTCACCCTTGAGGACACCGGCCTGCAGGGCAGCGCCGACGGCGACGACCTCGTCAGGGTTGACGCCCTTGTTGGCCTCCTTGCCGGCCTCCTGCTTGACGAGCTCCGAAACGGCGGGCATGCGGGTGGAGCCACCCACGAGCACGACGTGGTCGATGTCGCTCACCTTGATGCCGGCTTCGCGGATGACATCCTCGAACGGCTTCTTGGTGCGGTCGAGCAGGTCCTTGGTGAGGTCCTCGAACTTCGCGCGGGTGATCGTCTCGGACAGCGACACCGGACCCGACTCCGTCAGCGACAGGTAGGGCAGGTTGATCGAGGTCGAGGTGGAGCTGGAGAGCTCCTTCTTGGCCTGCTCGGCTGCTTCCTTCAGACGCTGCAGAGCGATCTTGTCGCCCGAGACGTCGACACCGGTGGTGTCCTTGAACTGCTTCATCAGGTACTCGACGAGGCGCTGGTCCCAGTCGTCACCACCGAGGCGGTTGTCGCCGGCGGTGGAGCGCACCTGGATGGTCGAGAAGTCGTCGTCCTTGCCCACTTCGAGCAGCGAGACGTCGAAGGTGCCGCCACCGAGGTCGAAGACGAGGATGAGCTCGTCCTCCTTGCCACGGTCGAGGCCGTACGCCAGCGCGGCGGCGGTGGGCTCGTTGATGATGCGCAGGACGTTGAGGCCCGCGATCTCGCCGGCCTCCTTGGTGGCCTGACGCTCGGCGTCGTTGAAGTACGCCGGAACCGTGATGACGGCATCCGTCACCGCGTCGCCCAGGTACTGCTCGGCGTCGCGCTTGAGCTTCTGCAGAATGCGCGCGGAGATCTCCTGGGGCGTGTAGGCCTTGCCGTCGATCGACTGCGTCTTCCAGTCGGTGCCCATGTGGCGCTTGACCGAGGTGATGGTGCGGTCGACGTTGGTGACGGCCTGGCGCTTGGCGGTCTCACCGACGAGCACCTCACCGTCTTTGGTGAAGGCCACGACCGACGGGGTCGTGCGGAAGCCCT
Source organism: Microbacterium sp. zg-Y818 (assembly GCF_030246905.1). Classification (NCBI taxonomy): domain Bacteria; kingdom Bacillati; phylum Actinomycetota; class Actinomycetes; order Micrococcales; family Microbacteriaceae; genus Microbacterium; species Microbacterium sp. zg-Y818. The sequence goes on from NZ_CP126741.1 coordinate 3,103,564, forward strand.
CCGCGTTCGCGATGACCTTGGGCTCGCCGCCCTCGAGGACGCTGACGACCGAGTTGGTCGTGCCGAGGTCGATTCCGACTGCACGTGCCATGTGTTTCTCCTTCGTGTGGAACTGAAAAGTCTGGGGCGGCCCCAACCTTGAGCCGCGATGACTCAAGGGTACGCGGCGCCCCGATCGATGTCAATTGAACTTGAGCCGTGAGGTGTCAAGTTTGGCTGCTAGCGCGCGGACGACGGATGCCACGTAGGCGCACGAATCTGGGGCGGGCGGGGCGTTTTGGACCATTTCTTGTGGATGTCTTGTGGTTCGGCGTCGCCGCCGGTCGCGCTCAGGCGACGCTGCTGGGATCTTGCGGGAGCGCGGCATCGAACCGGGGCCCTTCTTGCGGTCCGCGGCGAAAACTGGGCAGTGCCCCGACCGGATCACTCGCTTCGGAACCTGGGCCCCGAATCCATCCCATCCGCAGGAAAAGAGCGGCCACAAGCCGCGAGAAGGAACACATCATGAACAAGATCACCAAGGCCTCCATCGCCACCGCAGCCGGTGTCCTCCTGCTCCTGGGCGGCGGCGGCACTTTCGCCTCGTGGAACGCGTCGGCCGATATCGCGGGTGCCGAGATCACGGCGGGAAACCTCGTCGTCACCGACCCCGGCACCGAAGGCACCTGGGCGGCCAACGGCGACGACATCAACATCGCCGCCTACCGGGTGGTTCCGGGCGATGTGCTCACCTTCACCAAGACGATGTCGATCGTCGCCGAGGGTGACAGCCTGAGCGCCACGCTCGCGCTGAGCGAGGCGTCCATCACGCCCGCCAATCCCGCCAACGCGGTCGACCAGGCGCTGGTCGGCTACCTCGAGGCCAACGCGGTGCTCACCGCGGAAGGCGCTGGCATCACCCAGAGCGCCGACGGCTTCACCGTCGCCCCGGGTGCTGCAGGGATCGAACAGGACGTCACCGTCACCGTCACGATCACCTTCCCCTACGGCACCGAGGGCTCCAACAACGACGCCAAGACCGGTGCCGTGAACCTCAACGACCTGAGCGTCACCCTCACGCAGCACACCGCCGCCGCGTGATCCATCGGGTCCGCCCCCCCATCACGGGGGCGGACCCGCTGTCCGCGTAATCCACCACCGACCCCGAGGAGCCGAGATGACCCGCCGCTCACTTCGCCTGGCCCAGCGGCGCCGCCGCTGTGCGCCGGCGAAGATGCTGCTGGCGACACTCGGAACCGCAGGCGCGATCGTGCTCGGCGTAACGGCCGGGGGCGGCACCTACGCCGCCTGGACCGCCGCGGCCCCGGCAGCAGCAGCCGCCACCCTGCAGGCAGGGTCGGCAGAACTCTCCGCCGCAGACCTGAAACTCTCCGCCACCGGCATGTACCCCGGCCGCACCGCCTACAGCTCCAGCGTCGTACGCAACATCGGCACCACCCCGCTCGCCCTCGCCCTCGGCAACGTGGCGGCCGCCACCTCGAACGGCCTCACCGCCGCACTGGTGGTCACGGTCGGCACGACCGCCTCGGCAGCGGACTGCACGGCAGGGCGGGTCACCCCGAAGGCGACCATATCGGTCGGTTCGGGCGTCGCATCCGACCTGCAGGTCACTCTCGCCCCCGGGGCGAGCACCACCCTCTGCGTGGGCCTGGGCCTGCCGCTGACCGCCCCGGCCAGCGCGGCCGGCATCGCGGCATCCGCCCTCAGCCTCACGATCCGCGGAACGCAGGTGCACCCGTGACCCGCCGCCGCCTTCTCGGCCCGATCACCGCCCTCGTGACCCTCGCGGTGCTCGGCGGCTCCGGTGCAGCCGTGGCCGGCTGGAGCGCCGACGCCGCGCTGACGGCCACCGCCGCCTCGGCCGCACCCGCCACGACGATCGCCCAGACCGGCAGCCTCGCCACGAGCTACCAGTACACCGGCTCTTCGTCGGGCGCCGTTTCCGGCCAGCTCACCATCGCCAACACGGGCGGCACCCCGCTGTCCTACACCCTCGCCAGCGACGTCACCGGCAGCAGCGCGCTCGCCCAGAAGACCGCCCTGAACCTGTGGACGGGAACCTGCTCGACCACCGTTCCCGCCAGCGCCATCAAGACCACGCTGGCAGACCCGGCGCCGGCGCTGCCCGCCACCGCGCGCACGCTCGCGCCGGGCGCTCAGGTCGTCGTGTGCGTCGCGACCCGCATCGACGGCAGCACCAACGCCGCGCTGCAGGGGCAGAGCATCACGGCCGCGTTCCGGGTGATCGGCGCGGTCGGGACGAGCTGGACCGCCACCGCCACGACCACGGCGGTCACGCAGAGCGTCTACCAGCTGGCCGCGGCCGGCGCGGTGACCTGCACCAACGTCAAGGTCGTCTTCGACTTCGTCCGGCTCTCGTGGGCCGCGCCCGCCAACCGCCCCGCTCGCGCCGACGTCACCTACGAGGTCGTCGACACCGCATCCGGCACCACGGTCGCGACGGTCAAGAGCTCGGCCGGTACCGCGTCGGTCCTGGTCGAAGGCAAGGACCTCGACGCCAACGGCGTCTACTCGTTCGCCATCCGCGCCAAAGAGGCCGCATACGGCACGACCGCCCCCCTGACCGCAGCCGTCTCGGTGACGCGCACCTCCGGCCCCCTCGGCATCATCTCTGCAACGGAATGCTCATGACCGCAATCACACACTCCATCCCGCTCCCCGGGCTCACCTCGCGTCGCGCCCTCCGCGCCGCAGGTCACCACGAGCACAGCTTGCTGCATTACCTGGCCGTCGCCCTCAGCGCGTCGCTGCTCACCATCACCGCCGCTCTCGCCGTTGCCGTCATCATGCTGCCGGCCCTCGTCGGTGGCACCGCCATGACCGTGCTGACCCAGTCGATGGAGCCCGGGCTGCCGCCCGGCACCCTCATCGTCACCCGCGCGACGCCGACCGACGAGATCGCCGTCGGCGACGTCATCACCTACCAGATCCGCTCCGGCGAGGCAGCTGTGGTCACTCACCGGGTGATCTCCAAGACCTACACCGATGGCGAACTCACCTTCGTCACCCAGGGCGACAACAACAACACGCCCGATCCCGAGCCGGTGCGAGAGGTGCAGATCCGCGGCACCCTCTGGTACAGCGTGCCGCTGCTGGGATGGGTCAACAACCTCATCAACGGGGCCAACCGCGACATCGTGATCTCCGTCGCCGCGGGCGGGCTGTTCCTCTACGCCCTCCGCACCAGCATCCTCGCGGGCCTCGAGCGACGCAGGGAGCGCGCCGAGGCGGCATCCGAACACTGACCGCGACGGAGTTCCGCCGCGCGCCCTCGCGTCAGGCGGGTACGCAGTCGCGATAATCTGCGCGCATGAGTTCATCCCCCGGCGCGACTCCCGACGTGCCCGTCACCGCCGACACCGACGCACTGCCCGTGATGGGCCTGGGCCTGCGACGCGACACCCCCGCCCCCCGCAAGACCCTGCTGGCGTGGGCGCTGTGGGACTGGGCGGCGCAGCCGTTCAACACGGTGATCCTCACCTTCATCTTCACAGCGCTGTACCTCACGACCGACGCGTTCCTGCCCGCCGACATCGCCGCGCTCCCCGACGACGACCGGGTGAAAGAGGTCGCCGAGGCGGGCCTGGCCGCGGGGCTCGGCTGGGGCACCACGATCGCGGGGCTGCTGATCCTGGCGCTCGCCCCGGTGCTGGGCCAGCAGGCCGATGCGGCCGGACGCCAGAAGCTGTGGCTCGGAATCGGCACCGGCGGTCTCGTCATGAGCATGGCGCTGCTGTGGTTCGTGGAGCCGGCCCCCGCGCTGTTCTGGCTGGGCGTGGCGCTCATCTCCGCCGGCACCGTGTTCAGCGAGATCGCCGGCGTCAACTACAACGCCATGCTCATCGGCATCGCGACGCCGCGAACCATCGGGCGCATCTCGGGTCTCGGCTGGGGCTTCGGCTACCTCGGCGGCATCGTGGCCCTGATCCTCGTCGTCGTCTTCTACATGTCGGACTGGTTCGGCCTGAGCGAGGACGGTGGACTGCCCTTCCGCATCATCGCGGTGGGCTGCGCCCTGTGGACCCTCGCCTTCTCGATCCCGATCTTCCTGAGCGTGCCCGAGCCGTCGGCCGGACGACCCGAGCGACGCGTCGGCCTGCTGCGCGGTTACGGCCTGCTCGTGCGCGACGTCATGGGCCTGTACCGCTCGCCGCAGTCGCGGCCGACCTTCTGGTTCCTGCTGTCCAGCGCGGTCTTCCGCGACGGTCTCAGCGGGGTCTTCACGTTCGGCGCCATCATCGCAGGCAGCGTCTTCGGTTTCGAGTTCCTCGACCTCGTGATCTTCGGCATCGCGGCAAACGTCGTCGCCGGCGTCTCGACCCTCATCGTCGGGCGCTTCGACGACCTCTTCGGACCCAAGACGGTCATCCTCTGGTCGTTGGGCGCGATGGTGCTCATGGCGGCGGCGGTCTTCGCGCTGGTGGATGCCGGAACGATCGTCTTCTGGATCGGAGGGCTGGCACTGTGCGCCTGCGTCGGCCCGGCGCAGTCGGCATCCCGGTCGTTCCTCGCTCGCCTGACCCCCGCCGGACGCGAGGGTGAGATCTTCGGCCTGTACGCCACCACGGGCCGCGCTGCGGGTTGGATGACGTCGCTGCTGTGGGCGACCCTGATCACCCTCACCGGCATGACGGCCTTCGGCATCCTCGGGATCGCCGTCGTGCTGCTGCTCGGCTTCGTGCTGCTGCTGCCGGTGAAGGCGCCGCCTCGCGCAGGGTGAGGCAGCTCAGCGCTGACGGGGACGACTGCATCAGCAGCGCGACGGCCGGCCGGGCGCTGATCGTTCGCACCTGCGCGGTTGCGGGGCCGGCGCCTGATGTGGCAAGGAGCGCGTGGCGGGCGCGCCCGGGGCCGTCAGGCCCCGATCGACCCGAGGTCGCGTGCGCCGACGTCGGTGCGGTGGAAGTTGAGGGACGATCGCGACGCCGTCGGGCCCCGCTGGCCCTGGTACCGGTTGCCGTAGGGTCCCGAACCGTAGGGGTTCTCCGCCGCCGAAGACAGCCGGAAGAAGCAGAGCTGGCCGATCTTCATGCCCGGCCACAGCTTGATCGGGAGGGTCGCGACGTTGGACAGCTCCAGGGTCACGTGACCGGTGAACCCTGGGTCGATGAACCCCGCGGTGGAGTGGGTCAGAAGGCCGAGGCGGCCCAGGGAGGACTTCCCCTCGAGGCGGGCGGCGACGTCATCGGGCAGGGTCACCTGCTCGAAGGTGGCGCCGAGGGCGAATTCGCCCGGATGCAGGATGAAAGGCTCGTTCGGATCAACCTCGATGAGGCGCGTCAGCTCGGGCTGATCCTCGGCCGGGTCGATGAACGGGTACTTGTGGTTGTCGAACAGGCGGAAGTAGCGGTCCAGCCGCACGTCGACGCTGGAAGGCTGCACCATCTCCGGCATCCAGGGGTCGAGGCCGATACGGCCTTCGTCGATCTCGAGTCGGATATCGCGGTCGCTCAGCAGCACGCGCCCAGCCTATCGGCGCGAGCACGCAGTTGCCTTTGCTAAGCTGACCCCGCGTCGCCTCGGCGATGCACGGGGCTGTAGTTCAATGGCAGAACTTCTGCTTCCCAAGCAGATAGCGCGGGTTCGATTCCCGTCAGCCCCTCCAATGTCACTTCCAGAGCTATCCCGGACTTTCCAGACCTAGTTCGGACCGATGGTTTCCGTAGGTTCAATGCTTTTGCGGCGATGCTCTCGACTGCGCTCTGCCTACCAGCCCTTGGCATAGTTGCCCAGCCACGCCGCCATAGGTCAGTGGCAGACCGCCCGTTTCGTAATCGGGATGCCGAGGTTCGATTCCTCGTGGCGGCACGACGGTCACGCCGACCGTAACGGCGTACGCAGATGTAGCGCAGCTGGTAGCGCGTCACCTTGCCAAGGTGAAGGCCGCGGGTTCGAACCCCGTCATCTGCTCGAAGGTCGAAGCTCAGCTTCGTCCGACGTTCGGGCCTCTAGCTCAATGGCAGAGCAGCGAGACTTTTAATCCGCGGGTTCAGGGTTCGAGCCCCTGGGGGCCCACCACATCGTGACCTTCGCTCGGTGTCACGGCTCGATAATCAGAGCCCAGTCCGCGGCGTTCGTCGTGCGGTTGATCCGCTCCTGAGCCTGGGCGACGACCCACGCCTTGTCGGTGCCCGCAGGCAGCGACTCCCGTGCGGCGTCATTGTTCGGGCACCCCGCCGCGACCCACTGGAGTGTGCTGGCGCCGGCCCAGTTGTCGTAGTAGACCTGCATGACGGTGCACGCGGGCTTACCCGTGGACATGCTGGCCGAAGACGAAGCCGAGACCAGCTTGTCGATGGTCTCACCCTGGGCGGAAAGGGCGTCCGTCTGCGGCACCTCGATGGCGGCGAGCTTGTTGCTCTCGGCCTGCTGGACGGGCTCGGGCAGCGGCTCGGACTTCTTCACCAGCACCAGCTCACCGGTCGGGAGCTCGTACGCCTTCATCCCGGGTGCGCGCTCAGCCTTCAGCGCCGCACGGTGCTCCTCCGTAAGGGGGGCGCCGTTGTCCAGCGCTGCGATCTCCTCCACCGTCGGGAGCGCGGGTTCGGTCACCTCGACGACATCGGGGGTCGCCTCGGGCGCAGCCTCGGCGGTCGCCTCGGGGGCGCAGCCGGCCAGCAGGATGACGGCAGCGGTCATCGCGGCCAGGGTTGTGGTCTTCAGCTTGATGTTCATGATTGCTCCTGGTTTCGTGGGCGCGAGAGCGCTGGGCTGACGGTGCGCCTACGGGTGCGGGCGTGAGGTGTCACGGCTCGACGATGAGCGCCCACTCCGCAGGGTTCTCCACACGGTTGATCCGCTCCTGGGCCACGGAGATCACCCAGGCCTTGTCGGTGCTCACTGGCATCAGCTCGCCGGCTGCGTCGTTGTTCGGGCAACCGTCGGCGGCCCACTGCAGCGCGACTCCACCACCAGCGCCACGGACTGCGTAGTGCACCTGCATGATGACGCATGTGGGCTTGCCGGTGGACATGCTGGCAGAGGAACCGGCCGACACCAGCTTGTCGAGGGTGTTCGATTGGTCCTCCCAAGACGAGCCAGTCGGAACCTCGATGGCGGCCAGCTTGTTGTTCTCGGCCTGCTGGACGGGCTCGGGCAGCGGCTCGGACTTCTTCACCAGCACCAGCTCACCGGTCGGCAGCTCGTACGCCTTCATGCCGGCCTTGCGGTCGGCCTTGAGGGTGGCGGCCTGCTCTTCGGTGAGGGGCGCGCCGTTGTCCAGCGCTGCGATCTCCTCCACCGTCGGGAGCGCGGGTTCGGTCACCTCGACGACCTCGGCATTCGCGGCGGGGGCTGCCTCGGCGGTCGCTTCGGGGGCGCAGCCGGCAAGCAAGATGAGGGTGGCGGCCAGGACTGCCAGGGTCGTGGACTTCAGCGTCGTTTTCATGATTGCTCCTATCTTCGGGCACTCCCCGGTGCGGCATTTACCGCTTCACCACCCACATGCGCGGCCCCCGCGCGGACTGGTGCCACCTGCCGTCCCGCGGCGGCGCGCCTCACTGTCACTTCCAGACCCAGTCCGGACTATCCAGCGGTATCCGCCGGAGCCTCGAGGCAACAGGACCGACGATCCGACTTGCGGCCGCGACGGAGATCGTCGGCGGAATCAGCCGGGAAGCCTCATGAACGCTGCCCGCAACGGCCGCGCCACGGTCCCCATCGTGATGTGGGACCCCAGCGTCATCGACTTCGAGTGATGAAGGTCAGCCACACCGCGCACGGAAGAGAGGGAGCGCTCCACGACCGGGCCACCCGAAGGAGCAGGCATGTCCCACCCCCGCCTATACGCTGGCCATGTGAACCGCCGTAGCCTCACCGCGACCGTCGCCCTGGCCGCCCTCACCCTCACTGGGTGCGCAGCTGCGGCCCCCGAGGAGGATCCGGCGACACCGCCGCCTCCCGCCGCCGAACAGCCCCAGGAGCCGGCACCCACCCCGGCGCCGGAACCGGCCCCCAGCGCCCCGGCGTGGCCGGAGTCCGCCGCCGCCCCCGAATGCGAGGACCTCCTCGACCCGGCATGGGCCACCAACCTCCACGCCGAAATCGACGGCCCGGACACCGAAGGCGAGGTGGAACCGTACTGGATCATCGGCCCCGCCGCGCAGGAAGCGTACGACGCCTCCCTTTTCCTGACCGGGTGCCGATGGGGCATCTACCAAAGCGACGGCACGTTCTCCGTGCACGTGATGGCCACCGCACCGGAAGTGCAGGCGCCCCTGACCGACGCCCTCGCAGCCTCCGACGCCTACCTCGACCGGGATGACGGTTACGTCAGCAGCGACGGCACGAAGGCGATGGTGTACTCCCGAGATGTCACCTACGGAATCGGGATGGGCTACGCACACGCGTTCCACAGCGGACACTGGGTCGTCGCCAGCGGCACACTCCTCAGCCCCGACAGGGCAGCAGAGGTCGCGAACATGGCCATGGCCGCGACCGTGGAAACGGACTGACCCTCACGGCCGGATCGCTCGCCGCCGGACCGACCCCGTTCCGCGGGCACTGATTGAACGGATGCGCGGTGCGTACTGACCGTCATCGCCCGACCCCAGTTGCCGTGACCCTAGCCGCGGTCGTGGTCGCACTCACCGGATGCGCAACCCAGGACGCCGACGTGACACCAGACGAGGCGCGCGAGGCGCTGACGAGCATCATCCACGACACCGCGGATGTGCTCGGCACCGACGGGTGGGACGACGACGGAGACCCCGGGGTGCAGAGTTGCGATGGTGGTAACGGGGTGAAGTGGAGCTATGGGTACTCCGCGCTGCCTGGTGACGTGGACTCTCTGGCGGATGCCGAGAAGGTGGCCGCGCACTGGGAGACGCTCGGCATGTCCGTCCGGGTGAACACCGAACACGACCCCGTTGTCTTCGCCACCGGAGGCTCCCTTCAGGGGGCGAGCTTCTCAACGGGCCCGGCAAGTACGCCATTGGGGGCACGTCGGCGTGCGTGCCGGGGGACGCGAACCAGATCATCGACGAGGAGTACGCGGACTGACCGGGCAGGTTGACGAGGGGCCATCCCCGCGTCACCACTACCTTCCGGTCGTTGTACCTCGACGACGTGCTCGTTCAGCAACGACATCGACCGTGCCGGCATCCTCCGTCAGGGCGACCTCGACGGCATCCTGCCCGACGTCCACGCGGTAGGTTCCGGGATACCCCATCACCTCGACGACACCGTCGGCGTCGGCGGTGACCGGCGTCGCGGCCAGCCACCACTCGCCGCGGATCAGCCCGCGCAAGGCATCGAACGCGGGCTTTCGCGAACCGTCCGCGCGCAGCAGCCCCACCGGGGCGCCGAGCCACGAGCCGTGGTCGGTGATGCCCCAGTACGTGAGCGACTCGACGGCGGGATGGGCGAAGACCGTGCGGTAGTGGCGCACGATCTCGTCAGCTTGCCGCGCCTCGCCCTCCGGCGTCGAGGGCCACTCGTCGACGACGTAATCGTTGAGGTCCTCGATGTGGGGCGGCATGAGGTCGCCGGAGAGAAGCGTCGTCTCGGTCAGCTGCAGCGGCAGCCCGAACCGGGCGAACCGCTCCATGACCTCCCACACCTGCTCCTCGCCGCGGTACCCCTGGTGCATGTGGGTCTGCAGTCCGAGGGCGTCGATCTCGATGCCGGCGTCCAGGCACTCCGCGATGAGCCGCTCGTAGCTCTCCGACAGGTCGAAGTCATTGAGGACGAGCCGCGCGGCGGGATTGGCCGCGCGCGCCTCTTCGAACGCCAGCGCGATCATGCCCAGCCGGCCCTTGCGCTGCGCAAGTCGTGTCACGGCATTGGCCTCGGCGGTGAAGACCGGGAGGATGACCGCCTCGTTGATGGCATCCCACAGGTTGATGACGCCGGCGAATCCGGTCACGATGTCGCGGATGCGTGAGCGGAGAGCCGCCTCGGCCTCATCGTCGTCGAGGGCCAGCAGCCACGGCGGGGTGAGGGTGTGCCACACCAGCGGATGCCCCTTGACCGTGACGCCACGCTCACCGAACCACTCCGCGGTCCGCCGCAGGCGCGCACCGTCGGTGCGGCCGCGCTGGGGCTCATACCCGCGCCAGTAGAACGGCAGCGTCACGGTGTTGAAGAGCTCCAGAAAGTCGGCCGCCAGGCGCTCGGGGTCCGGCTGCAGGGCGCCGCCGAAGAACTCGATCTCCCGTCCGTTGGGTGACTCGGGTGCCCCGCCGATCCATTCCACGAAGTCGAATCCGATGTTGCCGAACCCGAACGCGTGGGCGGTCTGCTCGACCGCGGCGGTGGCACCGGCGAGAGGGCGTCCCGACGCGTCGATCAGACGGACGCGGCCGGTGACGCGGCGATCGCGCGGGTCAGGCAGCACTGGAGCATTCCTCCGCACGCGTCCCGGGGCCGCCGGGGTGCCGGGTCGGCGATATGTTCTCGGCGCTGAGGTCCATCCCCCCATACTGGCTTGCCCGTCGCGACTTCGTCGTCGTGATTCCGGGGAAGCAGCGGAACCGCGCGCGATTCCCCAGCCGGCGTCAGTCGACGCTGAGGTTGAACGCGAGGGCGAGTTCTTCGATCCGTCTGGCCCTGCCGAGTCGGGGCAGATCGCTGCCATCGCGGACGACACCACCCCGCTCGTCGAAGTCGGCGAGGAACCCCCGCGCCCAGGCCACGTCGGACCGGGACGGGCTGAACGATTCGTTCACGACACTCGCCTGCTCAGGGAAGAGGCAGAGCTTGCCCGTCATGCCGTGGGACACCCCGACCGCCGACTGCTCCCGCAGCAGCGAAAGCCCGGGAGTGACGGTGGGACCGTCGATGGGACCGGGGAGCCCTCCGATGCGGGATGCCACGACAAGCCGCGACCGAGGGTATGCCATCGCCAGATCATCCGCGCTCGCGCCGGTGTCGCGCCGATAGTCGCCGCTGCCGAACGCCAGACGCATGACGCCCTCCGCACGCGCGATGGCGACCGCCTCTTCGATCCCCAGCGCGGACTCGATGAGCGCGACGACGGGAACCGTCCTCCCGAGCGCCACGAAGGTCTCCGTGGCGGCGGCCGCCGATTCGACCTTCGCGAGGACGACGCCGCGGAGCCCCGGGGAGCCACGCAACTCCGCGACGTCGTCGTCCCAGTGCGGGCTCTCGCGACAGTTGATGCGCACCCAGGCGCTGTTGGCCGACAGCCAGGCCACGACGTCGCGCCGAGCGGCATCCTTGAAGGAGGGGTCAACGGCATCCTCGATATCGAGGATCACTTCGTCCGCATCGCCCTCGGCCGCGGGGGTGAACCGCTCGACGTCACGCGCCGAGACGAGAAGCCACGAGCGGGCGAGATCGCTGGTCAGGGACGGGGTCGGGCACGTCGCGACGGAGGGAGCGGTCACAGACTCACTCGCCGATCTTCTCTGCGGCAACCGGAGCGGCATCCGACGCGGGCCCGATCCACACCGTCTTGATGTTGACGAACTCGCGCAGACCGTAGTCGCCGAGCTCACGGCCGTACCCCGACGCCTTGATGCCGCCGAAGGGCAGACGGGCGTCCGAGACGACCATGCCGTTCACGAACACGGCACCCGCGTCGATGCGACGCGTCAGGGTGCGCGCGAGGTCCAGGTCCTGCGTCCACAACGCGGCTCCGAGACCGAACTCCGTGTCGTTCGCCAGCTCGACGGCGTGCTCGACGTCGCGCGCGCGGATGATGGCGGCGACGGGACCGAACGTCTCCTCCTCGAACGCAGTGTCCCCCGGCTCGACGTGGTCGATGATCGTCGGCGGATAGAAGTAGCCCGGGCCTTCCAGGGGCGCGCCGCCGAGCTTGAGAACGGCGCGTCCGTGCTCGAGAGTGCGGAGCACCTGGTCATGGAGCTCATCACGCAGGTCGCCGCGCGCCAGGGGGCCGATGTGGGTGTCGCCCTCACTCGGATCGCCGACCTTCAGCGCGGATGCATGCTTCACGAAGGCGGCGACGAACTCGTCGGCCACCGACTCCTCCACGATGAACCGCTTCGCGTTGACGCAGCTCTGCCCCACGTTCGTGAAACGCGCCTTGACGGCCACCCTGGCGGCCTGCGCGATGTCTGCCCCGGCGAGCACGATGAAGGGGTCGGATCCACCCAGCTCGAGCACCTGCTTCTTGAGGGCCTTGCCCGCCTGGGATGCGACGATCCTGCCCACCTGCGTGGAGCCGGTGAGCGTCACCGCGGCGATGCGGTCGTCCTCGATGAGTCCGGCGACGCGGTGCGACTCGATCAGCACCGTGGTGCAGAGCCCTTCGGGCGCGCCGGCCTTGCGCACGATCTCCTCGACGGCGAGCGCCGACTCGGGCACGTTGTTGGCGTGCTTGAGGAACGGAGCGTTACCGGCCGCCAGGGCAGGGGCGGCGAAGCGGAAGAACTGCCAGAACGGGTAGTTCCACGGCATGATCGCGAGCACGACACCGAGCGGATCGAACACCACCCCGCTTTCGCTCGCGTTGGACGCGATGGGCTCATCGGCGAGGAACGCCGGAGCCTGCTCGGCGTAGTAGTCCAGCGTGACGGCGCACTTCTCGATCTCGGCGCGGGCTTCGGTGATGGGCTTGCCCATCTCACGCGTGATGATCTGCGCGTACTCTTCCGCGCCCTCTCGCAGCACCTCGGCGATGCGGGTGAGAAGTGCGGTGCGCTCCTCGACCGGAGTGCGACGCCACACGCGCTGCGCGCTGACCGCCGCAGTGAGCTTCTGATCGACCTGGTCGGCCGTGTGCAGCTCGAAGGTGGCGATGGCCTCTTCCGTTGCCGGGTTGACCGACGTGATGACCATGAATGTGCCTTTCTCGGGGCGGGCGTCAGAGCAGGGGGAACGCGAGGGGGCTCACGCGTCGAACACGATCATCGGCTTGCCGATGGCTCCGCCCGCGAACTCGCGGTAGGCCCGCTCGCCCTCGCTCAGGGGATAGCGCGTGCTGATGAGCGCGTCGAGGTCCACGCGGTTGTCGACCATGAACCGCGCGATGTCGATCTGCTCCGCCTTCGTGAAGGTCCACGAGCCGTAGATCGTGAGCACCTTGCGGATCACCTCACCGCGGATGTCGATGCGGCTCGGCGCACCGTTGCCGATGTAGCTGCACTTCCCGAAGTAGGAGAGCACCTCGAGCGCCTGCTGGCGCGCGACCTCCGCTCCCGATGTCTCGAGGGATGCCGTTGCGCCCCTACCGCCGGTGACCTCCGCGACCGCGGCGACGACGTCGGTCTGCAACGGGTTGATCGTCACGTCGGCACCGAGTTCGCGGGCGAAGTCGAGCCGCTCGTCAGAGATGTCGACCGCGATCACGCGCGCGCCCATCGCCTTCGCGCTGACGACGCCGCTGACGCCGACCGGCCCCTGGCCGAAGACGGCGACGGTGTCCCTCCCCGAGATGTCCATCTTCTTCAGGCCGTTCCACGCCGTGCCGGTGCCGCAGGCGATCGCCGCGCCCGCCTCGAAGGAGAGCTCCTCGGGAAGGTGCACGAGCGTCCTCGCGGGCACCGAGATGAACTCGGCGTGTCCGCCGTGGGCGCCGGTGCCGTACGTCACCCGGTCGTTCGGGCATGCCTGCTCGAATCCCATCGCGCAGACCTCGCAGAATCCGCACCCCGCGTAGTGGTGGACCATCACCCGGTCACCCACGCGCAGCCCCGGGGGGACCCCGGGTCCGAGCTCGACGACCTCGCCGGCCGGTTCGTGGCCGGGGATGATCCCCTTGCTGCCGGCTTCGTCCCGGTACCGCGGCAGATCGCTGCCGCAGACGCCGGACGCCCGCACTCGGACGACGGCCTCGCCGGCACCAGCCTGGGGATCCGGGAAGTCCCGGACCTCCACCGCTTCGCCGCCGGTGAACACCAGACCCTTCATCGGTTCCTCCTCAGACGCATCCCGTCAACGCCCCGCCCGCCGGTCATGCGTGGGCCGCGAACGTCGTCGTGACCGACTTCTCGCGGGTGTAGCTGATGATCTCCTCGAGGCACGACTCCTTGCCCAGGCCGCTGAGCTTGAAACCGCCGACGGGGATGCCGCGGTCCTTGCGTCCCGACTCGTTGATCCAGACGAAGCCGGCATCCACCTTCGACACGATGCGGTTCGCCCGCCCCAGGTCGTTCGTCCAGATGCGCGCGGTGAGGCCGAATTCCGTGGCGTTGATCTGCTCGATCATCTCGTCCTCGTCGCTCCAGCGGCACACCGCCATGACCGGGCCGAAGACCTCGTTGTGGAACAGGCGCATCTCCGGCGTGACACCGTCGAAGACGGTCGGCGCGATGAAGTAGCCCTCGTCCCGACCCTCCGGGCGGCCGCCGCCGAAGATCAGGCGCGCGCCATCCTCCTTGGCCTGCTCGATGTGCGTGAGCACCCGGTCGAAGTGGGCCTCGAAGGCGACGGGGCCCATCTCGGTCCCCTCCTCCCGCGGGTCGCCGATCTCGATGCCGCGGACGATCTGCTCGAGCTCCGCGACGAACTCCTCGGCGATGCTCTCGTGCACGAACACGCGCGAGTTCGACTGGCACGACTGCCCCATGGTCTTGCGCATGTTCATGCCGTTGATCGCTTCGCGGGCGGCGAGCTTCGGGTCCATGTCCTCGCAGATGATCATGGGATTCTTGCCGCCGAGCTCCAGCGTCACGTGCTTGATGTGCTCGGCACCCGCGCGCATGACCGCCTGGCCGGCGGGGACGCTGCCGATGAACCCGATGCGAGGGATCTTCGGGTGCGACGAGATGGCGTGGCCGACCTCGATGCCGGTTCCGGTGAGCACGTTGAGCACGCCGGCGGGGAACAGATCGCCCACGAGCTCCGCCAGGGCGAGCGGCCCGAGCGGTGCCTGGTCGGGCGCCTTGAGGATCACGGCGTTGCCGGCGGCCAGGGGTGCGGCGACCTTGGCCGCCGCGAAGTTGAAGGGGTGGTTGAAGGGGATGATCCGCCCGACCACGCCATACGGCTCCCGCAGGGTGTAGGCCAGACCCCCGGCCGGAGCGGGGATCGTGATGCCCTTCACCTCGCCGGCGATGCCCGCGAAGTACTCGATCTCGTCGGCCGCACGCAGGACGTCCCGACGTGCGGCGGAGATCGGGATGCCGGCGTTCTCGACGTCGATCAGGCAGAGCCGCTCCACGTCGTCGCGAATCCGCTTCGCCATCTCGCGGAGCACGCCGGCCCGCGCCGTCCAGGACAGCGCCCGCCACTGGGCGGCCCCTCGCTGCGCGGCGCGGACGGCGTCGTCGACGTCGCCTGCCGTTGCCGCGGTCACTCGCGCGATCTCGCGCCCGGTCGTCGGGTCAAACGTCGCCATCGGCGGGTTTCCGCCGCGCCCATGGGTCCATTCGCCACCCACGTACATCGGTCGTACGTCGGATGCTGACAGATCGGTCATTCCCACTCCTTTGATGAAAGAACTTCGAAATTCGTCGACGCCGGGGCGCGCACGCCTCACGGCAGGGCGATCTCCTGCGAGACCTGTGCACGCGAGCTGTTGCGCGGGTCGAACACGTCGCGGAACCACTCGCCGATGACGTTGACGGACATCACCAGCGCGAAGATCGCGATGCCGGGGATGGTCGCCAGCCACCAGGACGAGCCGATGTAGGCGCGGCCGTCGGACAGCATGCCGCCCCACGTCGCCTCACCGCCGGTCACACCCAGTCCGAGGAACGACAGCGACGCCTCCATGAGGATGATCGCGCCCAGCTCCAGCGAGGAAAGGACCAGGATCGACGGCAGCAGGTTCGGCAGCAGGTGCTTGACGATGATCTTGGTGGGCGAGACGCCGAGGGCCCGCGCCGAGAGGATGTACTCCCGTTCGCGCAGCGACATCGCTTCGCCGCGGATGGGGCGGGCGAAAACCACCCAGGCCACCAGCACCAGCGCGATGATCAGCTTGTCGAGCCCTCCGCCGAGGGCTGCGACCAGGGCGATCGCCAGGATCAGGAATGGGAACGCCAGCCAGATATCGGTGATCCGCATCATGAACGCGTCGAACCGACCCCCGACGTACCCGCTGATCACGCCGATCCCGACGCCCAGCACGACGCCGAAGATGAGCACCACGAACCCGATGATGAGGGTGATGCGCGCACCCCCGATCAGACCCGACAGGATGTCGCGGCCCAGGTGATCGGTGCCGAGCAGGTGACCCTCGCTTCCCGGCGGGGCGAAGCGGTTGGACAGGTTCTGCGCGCCGTAGTCGTAGGGGGTGATCCACTGACCGAAGATGCCCACGAACAGGAACACGAGCATGATGAGCATCGGCACCGCCACGAAGATCGGCGGGCGGGCACGCTTGCGCTTGGCGAGCCGCGTCGTGACCACGCCCGTTGCCGGGCCGCGTGCATCGAACTCGGTGCGCGGAACGTAGATGGATGATGTCATTTCTCTCTCCGATTCCGCTTCACTTCGCGTACTGCACGCGCGGATCGAGCCACCCTTGGGCGACGTCGGCGAGCAGGTTGCAGAGGATCACCATGATCGTGGCGACGAGCACGGCACCCTGGACCACCGGGTAGTCGCGGGCGCTGATCGCCTCGACCAGGAGCGCTCCGAGCCCGGGCCAGCTGAACACGACCTCGATGACGAGGGTGCCGCCGAGCAGGGTGCCGAGCTTCGAGCCGAAGACGATCACCGTCGTCGGCAGAGCGTTGCGCAGCATGTGCATGATGACCCTGCCGTCGGAGATGCCGCGGGCGCGCAGCGCGTCGACGAAGTCCTGGTTCTTGACCTCCAGCAGGCTGGCGCGCAGAAGCCGGGTGAGCATCGCCGCCGCGGACGTGCCGAGGGTGATCGCCGGCAGCACCAGGTGCCGGAGGTTCGACCAGACGGCATCCGGGGATCCCGCGATGATCGAATCCACGATGGGCAGGTAGGTCACGACCGGCACGTTGTACGAGGACCCCATGATCCCCCCGGTGGGGAAGATCGGAAAGGCGACGCACAGCAGCAGGATCAGCATGATCCCCTGCCAGAACGTGGGCATCGAGACCCCGAACATGCTGCCGACGGTGCCGAGGCGGTCCCAGACGCTGTTCTGCTTCAGCGCGGAGATGAGCGCGAGCGGCAGTGCGATCAGCACGGCCACGATCATTCCCGCGATCGTCAGCTGCAGCGTCGCGCCGAGCCCTTCCACCAGCGCCGTCGACACCGGGATGCGCTGGGTGATCGAGATGCCGAGGTCACCCCGGATGGCTTGGAGGATGAAGGTCGCGTACTGCAGCGGCAGAGGCTGGTCCAGTCCCATCTCCGCACGCAGGAGCGCCCGCTGCTCCGCAGTGGCCCCCTCCTCCGCCGCCAGGAGATCGACCGGATCCCCTGGCAGCACGCGCACGAGGAGGAACACCATGATGGATGCGCCGAACAGAACCAGCAGCGCCTGTGCGACTCTGCGTCCGATGAAGCCGATCATGCCGCCGTCACTCCTTCAACTCGACGCCGGTGACGTTGTACTGCCCGATCGGCGAGGGGACGAAGCCCTTTACCGACGTGGAGACGCCGTAGATCTGGTCGGGGTTGACGATGGGAACCCACGGGGAGTCATCCATCAGCATCTCGATGAGCGGCTCGTAGTACTCGTTCGCCGCGTCCATGTCGGGGACGTGACTGAACGCGGTGTCGATGAGCCGGTCGACCTCGGGGGAGGTGTAGCCGGTGAACACCTGCGACTCGCGCGTCGAGCTGTGGAAGTGCTGACGCCAGATCTCGTCGCAGGTGCCGCGACCGGCACCCCAGCTGGCCAGGTACAGCTCGCTGTCCCCCGCGTTGATGCGGGCGAGGTAGGCGCCGTCCTCCATCGAGTTGACGTTGACCTTCAGCCCGGCCGCGCGCAGCTGGCCGGCGATCGCCTCGGCGACGTACTTCTCGCTCTCGACGGTGTCGAGCGTCACGGGGGGAAGCTCGCTGAGGACCTTCGATGCCTTCTCGGGGTCGAAGTCGTAGCCCTCGAAGTCGGGGTTGTAGCAGTTCATGTTCTGGAACGCCGGCTGGTTCAGCGGCTCCGCTCCGCCCTCGAAGACCGCCTCGGCGATCTCCTTCTGGTTGACCGCGTGCTGCATCGCCTGGCGGACGCTCTTGTCGGCGAACTGACCGCGCTCGACCTGCATCCCCAGGTGCCAGACCTCGGTGCCCGAGGCGGAGACGGCCTCGGTGCTGCCGAACAGCGTCGCGGCCAGGTCCGCGGGCACGTTGCCGATGATGTGCGCCTCGCCCGACTGCAGCGCCGCGATGCGGCTCGCCGTCTCGGGGATGACCTTGATCACGAGGCGCTCGACTTTGGCCACCTCGCCGAAGTAGTCCTCGTTGCGCTCCAGGATGATGCCGCGTCCCGGATTGTCGCTGACGAAGACGAACGGGCCGGTGCCGATCGGGCTCTTCGCGAACTGCTCCGGACCGACCTCCTCCATATAGCCGGGCGCGGCCATCTCGATGTAGGCGAGCGCGAGGGGGAAGGCCCCGTCGCGCTGCGTGGTGTGGAAGTTGACGGTGTGCTCGTCGACGACCTCGACGCTGTCGAGGGTGACCACGAGAGAACGCCGCGGCGACGCCGTGTCGGGGTCGAGGATGCGGTCGAAGTTGTACTTCACCGCGGCGGCGTCGAAGACCTCACCGTTGGTGAAGGTGACGTCGTCCCGCAGCTTCACCTGCCAGGTGGTGTCCGACACCATCTCCCACTCGGTGGCGAGAGCGGGGATGACCTGCAGGTCGTTGTCGAGCTCCATAAGGGGGGTCATGATCTGCCGCACGACGTACTGCGTCGCCCGCCCTCGGAAAGCGGCCGGGTCGAACGTCTGCACCGCTTCCGTCTGGGCGATGACCAGCTCCGTGCCCTGCACCGACCCGGAGGCCTGGCCCGATCCGCCCGCACAGGAGGTGAGCACCAGCGCGAGGCCGGCCAGGCCCACGGCGATCGCCCGCGCCGGCGTGCGGGTCATCCTGGAGCGTCGTTGCTTCTGGGGATTCACTGTCTTACCTTCCGTTCTCAACCCGAAGTCGCGATCGTCGCGGATCGGGCTCGGGATGCGCGTTGATGAGCTCTTGCGTGTACTCCGCGGTGGGCGAGGTGAGCACTCTGCTCGCATCGCCCTGCTCGACGACCTGCCCGTTGCGCATCACGCAGACGTCGTCGCAGAACTGCTCCACCACAGCGAGGTCATGCGACACCATGAGGTATGTCATGCCGAGCTCTCGCTGCAGGTCCTGGAGGAGCGTGAGGATCTGCGCCTGGATCGACACGTCGAGCGCCGAGACCGGCTCGTCGAGGATGAGCAGCTTCGGCGCCACGGCCAGCGCGCGGGCAATCGCGATGCGCTGGCGCTGACCACCGGAGAACTCGTGGGGGAACTTCTCGGCGGCAGAGCCGGGCAGCCCGCACATCTCCAGCAGCTCCGCGACCCGGGCGCGGCGTTGCGCCGCATCACCGAGCCCGTGCGTCAGCATGCCCTCCGCGACGAGCGATCCTACGCGCCACCGCGGGTTCAGCGAGGAGCCCGGATCCTGGAACACGATCTGGATGTCGCGCGTCACCTGGGCGGCGTCCTTGCGCGAGAGCTTGACGATGTCCTTGCCGTGCCAGAGGATCTGCCCGCTGTCCGGGGTCAGCAGCCGGCACACCATGCGGGCCGTCGTCGACTTGCCCGACCCGGATTCGCCGATCAGGCCCATCGTCGTCCCCTCACGCACCGAGAGCGAGACATCGTTCACCGCGTGGACGGCCGACTTCTTGGCGAAGAGGCCACCCGCTCGGAACACCTTGTCGAGGTTGCGGACGTCGAGTGCGATGGTCATCGGAGTACCTCTTCTGCCAGGAGCGACCGCTGCGGGAGCGGGTTGAAGCAGCGCACGATGCTTGCACCGACCTGCTCCGCTTGCGGCAGCTGCTGGTGGCACACGGGTGTCGCCGAGGCGCAGCGGTTCGCGAACGGGCAGGCCCGCGCCTCGCCGACGACGGGCACTGCCTGCCCAGGAATCGGGCGCAGCGCGGACTTCTGTCCGCGCTTGGGCAGCGTGTCGAGCAGCGCCTTGGTGTAGGGATGCCGCGGCTCGTCGAAGAGGTCGAAGATCCCGGCCTTCTCGGCGACGATGCCGCCGTAGAGCACGACCACGCGGTCGCAGGTCTGCGCCACGACCCCGAGGTCATGCGTGATGAGGACGACGGCGGCATTGCGGTCGCGGCAGACCTTCTGCAGCAGCTCGAGGATGCGCTTCTGCACGGTCACGTCAAGGGCGCTCGTCGGCTCGTCGGCGATGATGATGTCGGGGTCGCCGATCAGCGCGACCGCGATCGCGACGCGCTGGCGCATGCCGCCGGAGAGCTGGTGAGGGTAGGCGTCGAGCCGGGACTTCGCGTCGCGGATCTGGACCTCCTCGAGGATCTCGAGGGCGCGCTGGCGCGCTTGGGCCTTCGTCGCCTGGGGATTCGCCGCGCGGTACGCCTCGACGAGCTGGTACCCGACCGTGTACACCGGGTCCAATGCCGTCAGCGCATCCTGGAAGATGTAGCCGATGCGGCGGCCACGCACCTTGCGCATGTGGGAGCGGGATGCCTCCACGAGGTTGTGTCCGTCGAACTCGATGCGCCCCGAGACCTTGGCGTTCTTGGCGAGCAACCCCACGATGGCCTTCGCGGTCGCGCTCTTGCCGGCGCCGGACTCGCCGACGACGCCGAGGAACTCCCCCTTGCGCAGCTCGAACGATGTGTCGACGACCGCATTGACCGCGCCGAACTGCACCCGGAGCCCCTCGACTCGGAGGATCGTCTCGGATCCGCCTTGCTGAGTCGGTAACTTCATCGTTTCCACTCCCATCGTCAGGAATGCAGGCTGCGCCATCGCCCGAGAGCCCGACCGACCTACTAGATATAAAGTATAGAATACTGGATGTGCGGGTCGCCGCATGTTTTATTTCGGCGACCCGCCTCCAGGTTTCAGTCGAGGTCCGCGAGTGCGGGCTCGACGGGTGCTGCCAGCAGGTCCGAGAGCGCGGCGGCGGGCGTGTCCGGGCCCGCCGTCAGCACGAAGTCCTCGATCGCTGCCAGTCGTTCATCGGTGACGAGGCCGCCCACCAGGCCGCGGAACTTCGTCCTGACGCCCTCCCCGTCGAAGTCGCGATCCTGCGGCGGCGTGGTCTGCAACGTCCGCGTCGAGCCGTCCGTGAGGCGGATCTCGACATCGGTGACGAAGCGCCGGGCACGCCCGAGCTCGTCGATGCGCGGATCATGGACCACGTCGATGCGGCGCATGAGGTCCCAGATCTCCGGTCGGGCGAGCGAGGCCCCGGAGAACTGCTCGACGTAGGCCGCGCCGTCCAGCAGCGCGACAGCCGTCGCGAAACGCAGGTTCATCTGGGCGCTGAGCGGCGCGCCAGGCGGCTCCATCTCCCACGCTGTGCGGCGGGCGACGCTCTCACTCACGCCGATGCGGATGCTCTGCACATCCTCTGCCCGCAGGCCTGCAGCGCGCTGCTCGACCATTGCATCGATCGTCGAGTGCAGCATGATGAGGCATGCGTGCCGCTTGATGCCGATGGTCTTGAGGATCCACTCCTCACCGAGCCCGTCGGTGAGCTTGGTGAAGTCCGCCTCGCCGGCGTCGCCCAGGATCGCCGCAGCGAGCCCTCCGTAGGGATGCTCGATGACCGACTCCGTGCCGACGAAACCCCGGCTCGCCAGTGCGGCACCCACCAGACCCGACTGCGCGGCCATGCCGTGGTGCATGCGCTTGACCATCGATTTGTACTGCGCCGACATGAGGCCGCTGGCCCGCGTCACCGAGTTGCCGATGGCGCTTTCCATCTGCGCGGCATCCAGCCCGAAGACCGAGCCTGCCGCGACAGCGGAAGCGGCCGTGCCGTACACCGACCCGGTGTGCCAGCCGATGGTGCTCAGCCGTCCGCCGCCCATGGCCATGCCCACGCGGGGCCCGACCTCGTAGCCGACGGTGAAGGCGCGCAGCAGGTCGCCGATCGTGGCATCCGGATGCACATCCGCCGCCGCCATCGCCGCCGTGACGACCACTGACGAGGAGTGCAGCGCCCCGTGGGCGTGGAAGTCGTCGAGCTCGAAGCCCTGCACGAACGTGCCGTTGAGCAGCGCGGCGCTGGAGGGCGAGACGCTCTTGCCCCACCCCCACAGCGTCGCGCCGGTGCCCGAGTCGACGATGGCGAGGGCCTCGACCGCCTTGCGCGCCCACGGAAGCTTGGCGCCCACCAGCCCGCAGGCGATGCCGTCCAGCAGCAGCAACCGCGTGCGCTCGAGCACATCCGTCGGGATCTGGGCATACTCGAGGCCCGAGGCGAACTCCGCCACAGCGCGGGTGACCCGCACGTCGGCGGCGAGGGTCGTCATCGCCCTGCCTCGGTGGCCGCATGCGCACCGGCGCGGCCACCGAACACCACGTTGCGGGTCATGCCGCTGGTGGAGGGGTAGTTGTGGTAGAACATGCCGACGATGTCGCCGTTGGCGTAGAGACCCTTGATCGGCTTCTGCGAGGTGTTGAGCACCTGGCCGTCTGCGTTCGTCTTGACGCCGCCGAAGCTGAAGGTGATCGCTCCGGTGACGGCGTAGGCGAGGAAGGGGCCCTTCTCGATCGGCAGCGCCCAGTTGCTGTGGGGCGGCACCAGGCCCTGCGCATTGCGGCCGTCTTCGACCGTCGGGTCGTAGGTGACTGCGACGTTGACGGAGTCGTTGTACTCCGACACGGTGCGCTCCAGCGCAACGGGGTCGATACCGATCTTCTCGGCGAGCTCCGCGATCGAGTCGGCCTGGTAGGGCGTCGCCGAGCGGTACGCGTCGGGGAACAGCGCCGTGGCCTGCTGGTCGTAGATCTGGTACGCGATGCCGTCGGGCTGACGCGACACGGCCCAGCCGGTCTTGGCGTACGTGTACGTGCGGTGGCGCTCGGACTCGTCGAAGAACCGCTCGCCGTTCGTGTTCACGGAGATGCCGTAGGGGTACGCGTAGCGGTTGACCTTGTTGTCGACCTCGACGTTGGGAGCGCTCGCGTCGATGGGCGAGGCGTGACCGCCCTGCCACTGCCCGGACGTGTCCGCACCCAGCTGGACGGCCATGTCCAGCACCTCGCCGGTGTTGTGCCGGCTGCCGCGCACCTTCATGAGGTCCGAGCCAGGGGGCAGGTAGCGGGCGCGACGCTCGGCGCTGGCCTGGAAGCCACCGCTGGCGAGGATGACCGCCTTCGCCTCGATCTCGGTGCGACCATCGGGGCCGTCGACGACGACGCCGTGCACCCGGTTGGAGTCGCCGAGGATGCCGGAGACGCGGGTGCCCGTGCGCAGCTCGATGCCGAGTTCGTCGCCGATCTTGATCCACTGCTCGACGAGGCCGAGGCCGCCGCCGACCGGGCCGAGAACGGTGCCCGGGGGGAACTCGAGGATGCCGTCGCGGTCGACCGGCGTCTGCCAGGCCAGCCACTTGTGGCCGAGCTCGGTCATCCAGTCGATGGCGTCGCGGGAGTCCTCGACCAGGGTGCGGGCGAGCTCCGGGTCCATCAGACCCTTGGTGACGCGGTTGAGGTCGCTCGCGAAGTCTTCCTTCGTGTACGGGCGCACCTTGAAGCGGCCCTTGAGCTCCTCCTGCTGATCGGAGTTGAGCAGCTCGAAGAGGTCGTCCGTGCCGTCATGCACGACGCGGAAGCCCATCTTCGAGAATCGGCAGTTGCCACCCACTTCGTCGCGCGGCGCCTTCTCGATGACCAGCACCCGCTCTGCGCCGGCATGACTGGCGGCGACCGCCGCCGCATACCCTGCACTGGCTCCGCCGACGACGACGACGTCGTACTTCTCACTCATTTCGCCTCCATGGTGGTCGACTTCGTCGATCGACCGCTGCCCTGAATGTACCGTATATAGAAAGGATTGTATAGATTATACGGAGACGTTTCAGAAGTGTCGTCAGTCGCCCTTGAGGCGTGAGAGGCGTTCCTTATAGGCGTCCTGGACGTGCGCGCCCACGAGCTTGCCGGCCTCGGCGGCATCACCCTTCTCTATGGCGGCGACGATCTCGTCGTGAGCGTGGAGGAACTCCGTGACGGAATCGCCACTGTCCCATTGGCTCTGCGAGGTCGGGATCACCGTCTTCCACAGCGGCCCTACGACGCGATCGGCGATGTACGGGGCTCCCGCGCGCATGAGCGCGAGGTGGAACTCCCGGTTCAGCCGAGAGAGCCGTTCGGCGCCCTGCCCCGCCGCGACGGCGGCCTTGAGTTCTTCGTGCTTGCGCTTCACGTCCGCAAGCGCACTCGCGTCGCTGCGTTCGACGGCGAGCTCCGCGAGCAGCTTCTCGACCTCGATACGGAAGCGGTACAGGGCGTACAGGTCTTCCTCGGGCATGGTGTTGACCGTCGCACCGCGGTGAGGCGAGTAGCTGACGTGCCCCTCCGCCTCCAACTGCCGCAGCGCCTCGCGCACGGGCGTGGCGCTGACGCCGTAGCGGGCACTGATGTCCCCTTGCCGGATCTGCGCCCCGGGCTCGATCGCCCCGTCGACGAGCTCCTGCCTCAGGCGCTGCAGAACATATTCCGCTTTGCTCAGCGGCCTCTCGAAAGACTCCGCCCGTCCGGCCCCAGCCTCGGGTTCGCGTGTACTCATCCGCACAATTTACCCCACGTATAGAATGCAGATATTATCTATACTCTATATCTTCTTGGAGGAGCATCATGACCGTGCACCTGACCGTCGACGAGGGCGTCGCCTGGGTCACCCTCGACCGCCCCGAGGCCCTGAACGCCCTCGACGCTCCTACTCGCGCGGAGCTGCGCACCATCTACAGACGCATCTCGGACGACAGCGAGATCCGGGTCGCCGTTCTGACGGGTGCCGGCGACAGGTCGTTCTCCACCGGCGCGGATCTCAAGTCCGCACCGGCGAGCGCCGACAGCCTCGTCGTCCAGGAGTTCGGAGGGCGCAGCGACCACCTGCTGGCCGATTTCCCGGTGGACAAGCCGACCATCTGCGCGATCAACGGCTACGCGCTGGGCGGCGGGCTCGAGATCGCCCTGCGTGCGGACATCCGCATCGCCTCGGCGAACGCGAGCTTCGGACTGCCGGAAGCGCGCATCGGCAGCATCCCCGGCAGCGCCGGCACGCAGCTGCTCCCCCGCGTCGTGGGCGTTCCGAACGCGATGAAGATGATCCTCACCGGTGAGCGCATCGACGCCGAGGAGGCACTGCGCATCGGCCTGGTCCAAGAGGTCGTCCCCTTCGAACGCCTGCAGGAGCGCGCCTCGGAGCTCGCCCGGGCCATCGCCGGCAACGCCCCGCTTGCGATCTCCGCCGTGAAGAAGCTCGTCACCATGTCTCAGGAGGTCCCCCTCGAAGCCGGCATCGCTGCGGAGCGCTATGCGTTCGGCCTGCTCCGCGACACCGAGGACCGTGCCGAAGGGCGCCGCGCATTCGCCGAGAAGCGCACCCCCCGTTTCGTGGGCCGCTGACGCGCTCGATCGCGCACTGTAGAGGCGCATCCCGCCCTCCGCGCAAGGGGCCACATCGTCGACCTATGTGGATAGAGTGAAGGCTCCCTATCGAGGAAGATGCGGATGGACGGATCGATCGACCAGCCCAGCGCGGACCAGCGGCCACTCAGCAAGGCGGAATACGTCTTCCAGCGTCTGCGGAAGGAGTTGCGCGACGGCACCATCCCTCCGGGCGCGCAGATCCGCCAGACCGACGTCAGCTCGCGCTATGGCGTGAGTGCGACCCCCGTTCGGGAGGCGCTGCGTCGGCTCGAATCGGAAGGAATGGTCGACTACTCCCCCCACCGTGGGGCGACGGTCACCGAAATGCCCACGCATGACGTGCGCGACCTGTACCTCTTCCGTGCGGAGGTCGAGGGGTTCCTCGCCCGACTGGCCAGCGAACGCGCCGACGCGGCGTCGCTGAGCGCGCTGCGCGCCACTCACGACCAGATGCGCGGACTCGTCCGCGAGGGAGCCGACGCGACCGAGCTCTCCCGGGCCAACCGCGAGTTCCACCTCGCCGTGATGCGCGCCGGGTCGCCCTACCTGGCCGACCACGTGATGCGGCCGATCTGGGAGAAGGCGATTCCGAGCTCGGCGAGCATGTGGGACAACGCCGAACGCGTGGAGCAGTTCCTGCAGGAACACGAGGCCGTGCTGGCCGCGCTGGAGGCAGGCCGCGGCGATGAAGCCGCACGCCTGATGGCCGAGCATGTCCGCGTCGCGCTGGGTGAGCGAGCGGCACGGAACAGCGACTCGTCCCCGCAGTGACCTCCTCGCTCCCCGACAGGGGCAGCACGGCCGACGACGCCGCATCCGCCTGCGCGCTGAGCGCGTACGGCGCGGATCCGTCGCGAGGCTGACCCGACAACACTCGACGGCACCAGTGCCCCGTCCGCCCCTGATGCACCCCGCGTCATCGGCAGGCGGGGCACTGCGCGTGCCACGCCTGTGCGCCCGTCCCACCACCCACGGGCCTGGACGGCGCTGGAAGCCACGAGCCGCGGCCGCATCCTTTGCGCTTCGATTCCATTGTGTATTATATAGATTATATCGACTCAGTGAAGAGGAGCACGCGATGACCACGACCACGCCGCCTGCGGGCGCGCTGGAAGGCCTGCGCATCCTCGACCTGGGCGGAGAGATCGCGAACTACTGCGGCCGGCTGTTCGCCCAGCTCGGGGCCGACGTCATCCTCGTCGAACCTCCGTCGGGCTCGAGCTACCGCACCGCGCCCCCGCTGGCCGGTTCGGGCGCCAGCCTGCGCTTCGCCTATGACAACGCGGACAAGAGGTCGATCCGCATGGACGTCGCGACGAGCGGGGGGCGCTCCGCTTTCGCACGCCTCGTCGCCTCGGCCGATCTCCTGCTCGACGACAGGACGCAGCACGACCTCGGGGCCGCGGGTTTCACCTACGACGCGCTCGGGGAGTTGTTCCCCACCCTGACGACGACGGTCATCACCCCCTTCGGGCTGAGCGGTCCGTATGCGCACTACCGGGCGACGGATGCCACGTGCATGGCGTTCGGGGGCATGCTCTGGCTGGGGGGCTACGGGGACGGTCCGCCGGTGCAGCCGGCCGGACACCAGTCGTTCCGCGCCGGAAGCCTGTTCGGCGCGGTCGCATCGATGTCCGCGCTCCTCGCGGAGGGGGACGCACGGGGCGAGCTCATCGACGTGTCGGTGCAGGAGTGCGTCTCGCTCGGCCTCGAGAACGCGATCCAGTTCTACGACCTCGAAGGGCACGTGCGACGCCGCCACGGCGGCACGCAGAAGCAGGCGGGGTTCGGCGTGTTCCCGTGCGCCGACGGATTCGTCTTCCTCATCGCCGCTGGCATCGGCGGCAACAGGTTCTGGCCGAACTTCGTCGGGTGGATGGCATCCGAAGGCGTCGCCGACGCGCAGATCCTGCAGCAGGAGCGCTGGGGAGAACGCGGCTTCGTGGAGAGCACCGAAGCGAAGGAGCTGTTCTGGACGATCTTCACCGGATACTCCTCGCTGCACTCCAAGGATGAGCTGCTGCGCGCGGCGATCGAGTGGAACGTGCCCCTCTCCCCCGTGATGACCATGTCGGAAGTGCACCGTTCTGAGCAGCTGCGGGCGCGGGAGTTCTTCGCCCCGACGGCGATCGACGAGGCCCACGCCGACGCGCCGGGTGCCCCCTACCGACTGGACGGCACGCCCTGGCAGCACCGACGGCCGGCCCCGCGGCCCGGCGAGCACACCGAGCAGATCCTGGCGGAGGTCGGCTTCTCCGCCTCGGCCGTCGACGATCTGCGCCGGGAGGGAGGCATCGCATGAGACGTCCACTGACGGGCGTGCGCGTCATCGACTTCAGCTGGGTCGGTGCCGGGTCGTACGCGACGAAGATCCTGGCCGATCTCGGCGCCGAGGTCATCAAGATCGAGAGCACGAAGAAGGTCGACGGCATCCGCCTGAGCCCGCCGTTCGCCGGCGGACAGAGCGGGGTGAACCGCAGCGGCTATTTCGCCGACCGCAACACCAGCAAACGCAGCATGCTGCTCAACCTCAAGGAGCCCGCGGCCGTCGACATCGCGCTGCGGCTGATCGCGCAGGCGGAGCTGGTCTGCAACAACTTCTCTGCCGGCGTGATGGATCGCCTGGGCCTGGGCTACGAAGCGGTGGCACAGGTCAACCCCCGCATCATCTACCTCTCCATGTCGATGAACGGCGACAGCGGACCCGAACGTCACGCCCGCGGGTACGGCGCGATGATGAGTGCCATCACGGGCCTGCACCACTTGAGCGGCATTCCCGGGCTCGCGCCCGCCGGCACCGGCACGAACTATCCGGACCACATCCCCAACCCCGGGCACGCGGCGTTCGCCATGCTGGCGGCGCTGCGCCACAGTCGGCGCACCGGCCGGGGGCAGCGGATCGACATGGCCCAGACCGAGGCCATGCTCGCCACCCTGGGCCCGGAACTGCTGGACTGGACCGTCAACGGCAACGATCGCGATCCGCTGGGCAACAGCGGCGAAGGGCTCTACTGGCAGGACGTGCTGCCCACGGCGGGTGACGACGACTGGATCGCCATCTCCACCCCCACCTCGCGCGAGTGGGACGCGCTGCTGGCGACGCTGGGGCTTGCCGCCGGGTCCTCTCGCGAGCACGCCCTCGGCGACGTCGCGACCGCCGTCGCCGCGCGCGGCAACCGGGAACTCGCCGAGGCGCTGCAGGCGGCGGGCATCCCCGCGGCCCCCGTGCTCTCCCCGCCGGAGGTCATCGCGGATCCGCAGCTGACACACCGGGAGCACTGGCGCATCCTCGACCACCCCGAGATGGGGCGCACCCTCTACAACGGCCAGCCGTTCCGCTTCGCCCGCCACGAGGTGCAGCCGACCAGGCCGGCGCCACTGCTCGGGCAGCACACCGACGAGATCTGCGAACAGCTGCTGGGCCTCAGCCCGCAGGAGATCGCGGATCTGCGCACCACGGACATCCTCAGCTAAGAACGAGCGGGAGAAGGAGAACATGACTCGTACGCGACGCGCGACGGCGATCATCGGCATCGGCCAGACCGACTGGAGCGGAGACTGGAGGCGAGTGCGCGCCGGCGAGAAGCCGGCGGACTCGGTCGGATACGCCGCACAGGCATTCCAGGACGCGCTGCGCGATTCCGGCATCCCCAAGGACGACATCGACGGCCTCATCGTGGGTCCGACGACGGCCTACGAGCGGATGGGCGAGGTCCTCGGCCTCAACGTCCGCTGGGGCGGTCAAGCGGATGCGGTGCAGTCGGTTCTCCAGGCGCAGATGGCCATCGAAGCCGGCTACGCCAAGGTGATCGCGCTGGTGTACGGCAACGACCAGCGCTCTGCCGGCACGCAGTACGGCGGCCCGAGCGCCATGGGCGGACAGTCGTTCCTCTCGTACGTCTACCACTCGCCCTGGGGCATGACCTCGCAGGGTGCGCTGTACGCGCTGACCCTGCGCCGCTATCAGCACGAGCGCGGGCTGTCGGAAGCGGACATGGGGCAGGTCGCCGTCGCGCAGCGCGCGTGGGCGAGCATGAACGAGGCCGCCATCCAGCGCAAGCAGATCACGATCGACGACTACCTGCAGTCGCGGTACGTGTGCGAGCCGCTGCACGTCTTCGACTACTGCCTCGTCAACGATGGCGGTGTCGCGCTCATCATCGCCGACGCGGAGTACGCCGAGCGGATGCGGCCGGACCCGGTCTACATCCTGGGCACCGGCCGGTCGGACCTGAACACCGGCGCGACGAGCCTCGAACCGCGCCTGACCGACTACTACCTCCCGGCGCAGCAGCAGGCGGGGGCGTCGTCGTACGAGATGGCCGGCATCGGGCCGGACGACATGGACGTCATGCTCGCGTACGACAGCTTCTCGGTGCATGTGCCCCTCGCCCTCGAGGGCTACGGCTACTGCGAGGTCGGCGATGTCGCGAAGTTCCTCGCGGAGAAGGGGATCGGGCCCGGCGGCGCGCTGCCGGTGAACACCCACGGCGGTCATCTGTCGGAGTCGTACATGCAGGGCTGGAACCACCAGCTCGAGGCGGTGCGCCAACTGCGCGGCACCGCCGGGGACCGGCAGGTCCCGGGCGCGCAGACCGTTCACTACACCTCCGATGTCGCCGGCAAGTGCATGTCGGTCATCTACGGACGATAGGAGATCCCATGGATATCGCCCCCACCCCCGCACCCGTTCCCCTCGTCCACGACATCCCGTTCTGGGAATCGGTCGAGCAGCAGGACCTGAAGCTGCAGCGCTGCGCCGATTGCGGGCAGTTCCGATACCCGGCGGGCCCAATCTGCGCCCAGTGCAACTCCGAGCAGGTCACCTGGGAGCTGGTGAGCGGCAAGGGCACGATCCTCAGCTGGGTGGTGTTCCACAAGACCTACCTGCCGGCTTACCCCGCGCCCCACACGGTGATCGCCGTCCGGCTCGACGAGGGGCCGATCATCATCAGCAACCTGGAAGGCCCCGAGCCGGAGGGGTCCTGGATCGACGAGCGGGTCTCGCTGCGCTACGCCACCATGCCCGACGGCGTGGTGCTGCCGCGGTTCGAGCTGGACCGCACCGCGTCCTGACTCCGGACGGACGAGAAGGGGGTGGATGCCGCACACGCGGCATCCACCCCCTTCTCTCACTCATTCCGGAAGGGTCAGCCGCACGAGGCCCTGCGCGAGGGCGGACTCTTCGCCGAGGATCATGTCGCGCAGCGCCGCCGCACGCGTCGGGTCGAGGTAGGGCCGCACGCAGTTGTCGTACTTGGCGATGATCTTCGCGGCGGGGAGCATGTGCCCGGGCTCCCGGCCGGACGCGACGGGCGTCGTGTGCTGAAGCGTGCGCCCATCGGTGGTCCGTACGGTCACCGATGCCACGTACCTGTCGGCGACCGACGTGTCGGGGGCGTCGATGTCGGCCACGGTGGTCTTCGCGAGCATCGCGACGGCCTCGTCGGTGCGGTGCGCGCCGTCGGCGAAGTCGGTGAGCGTGACCGTCCCGCTCAGCAGCGCCCGCCCCACGGTGTACTGCACGCTGAACTTCGCATCCAGCTCGCTGCCGGGATTCGGGCGGTCCACGTGGCCTCGCCGTTTCGGGTGCAGGTGAACGAGGACATCCTCGATCTCGTCACTCGTCAGCGGCCCGAGGGCGGCGGCGGACTCGATCGCGGAATGCGTGCTTCCGCAGCAGGGGTACTGCTTGATGATGATGCCAGGGTGCACCAGCGCCCACTCGGTGCCGAGTCCTTCGAGCGCGGCGGCGATGGGCACGGCCTGCGGATCCTTGCGCTCGAACACCCGGGCGTACCCCTGCGGGTGCTCGAAGGCGTTCTCGCGACCCGACGCACCCGCCCGCGCCAGGAGCGTCGCCTGCACACCGGACGCGGCAGCCCGCCCCACCTGCAGCGGCTTGGCGGAGGTGCCGAACGAGGCCTTGATCCCGCTCGAGAAAGCCGCCGCGAGGCTGAGGCTCGCCTGCGTGCGCTCGGCGTCGAGCCCCAGCAGACGCGCCGTGGCCGCCGCGGCGCCGAAGACCCCGATGGTGGCGCTGGGGTGCCAGCCGAGGTCGTAGTGGTCGGGGTTGAGCATCCGCCCGAGCCGCGCAGCCACTTCGACGCCCACCGCGTAGGCGTCGACCACGTCGCCGATCGGTCCGCCGAACCTCTCGGCGACCGCCAGGACGGCGGGGAAGATCACCGCCGTCGGGTGGCCTGCCATATCGCCCTGCGAGTCATCGAAGTCGAGCAGGTGGGCGCTGAAGGAGTTGACGAAGGCGGCATCCGACACCGACGCGCTGCCGCGTCGTCCGATGAGCGGTGAGCGGGCGTCCGACTCGGCCTCGTCGATGAAGGGTGCGACCTGATCGAAGTCCGGGCTCATCCGCGCCCCGATCGTCGTTCCCACCGTGTCGAGGATGGCGAGCCGCGCCACGGTGCGCACCGCGTCGGGGATCACCAGATCATCCGACGCGATCCATCGGGCGAGTCTCGTGAACAGAGGGGCGTCGGTGGGCGTAGCCGCGGCGTGCATGGTCTCCTTTCGCGACGGCGATGCCGCCGTGGTGTCTCGGCTCACTCCGACAGGGCGGAGGTCAGGGCCTGAAGGTCGTTACCGCGCCACGCCTGCTCCAGCGCCTCGTCGACGCGCGACGCGCCGAGGACCGGCAGGGCGAGGGCCCGGAACTTGTCCTCGATATCGGCGTCGCTGAGCGGATTCTCCGGTTCCCCGAGCGGGTGGTGCACCCGCGCGCGCACGACCTCCCCGCCGTGCAGCGTGATCTCCACCTCGGCCGCCCGCTCCCGCGGGTACGCGGACTGGGCCGCCTCGTCGAGGTGGACCGTCACGCGCTGCGCCAGCGCCTGCACGTCCGGGTCACCGAGACGATCCGGCTCGAAGGTGCAGAGATCGACCGTGCCCTGCACGAGGGCGGCGGAGACGGCGAACGGCAGGCTGAACTGCGCCTGCATGACGGTGGTGGGGTCGCGTCTGTCCAGTCGCGCGGCGAGCTCGAACGTGCCGACGCGGATCCGGTCGATCCGGGACAGGTCGTCGCCGACGACGGTGCGCAGCTGCCGCGCCGCGTCGATCGCGCCGTGCAGGTGCCGGCAGCACGGGTAGGGCTTGACGTAGGTGCGCAGCGCGCGCCACGAGGTGCCGAGGCCGCCCAGCAGCGCGTCCGGCTTCCACTGCCCGCGGGCGAACGCGGCGAAGTAGCCGTCCTTCCCCTCGAGGATCGTGTGCGGTCCGAAGATCCCTGCGGCGGCGAGTTCGGCGCACATGACGCCCTCGCGCGCAGCCTTGCCGGTGTGAAGTCGCTTCACCTCGGAACCGTGCGCGTGGTATTCGCGCAGCCCGCCGGCGGAGGATCCGGCCAGGCCCAGCGCGCCGGACATCTGCTCGGGCGACAGACGCAGCAGGCGGCCGACCGCCGCCGTGGCTCCGAACACCCCGGCCGCCGGGGTGTTGTGGAAGCCCGCGCGCAGCACACTCGGGTGGCCCGCCTCGGCGATCCGGGCGGTGACCTCCACGCCGATTACGGCGGCAGCGGCGACGTCATCGATGCTGACGCCCCGCGATTCGCCGGCCGCGAGCACCGCGGGCACGACGCACCCGCCGGGGTGCACGGAGCCGGGGGTGTAACCGTCGTCGAGCTCGAGACCGTGGGCGGCGGCGCCGTTGACGTACGCTGCGGCCGTCGCGGTGAGGCGCGGACCCGCGATGACCGTCGCCGCACGTCCCGGTTCGGCGGTGCGGAAGTGCTCGCGCAGCGTGCGGGA
The DNA here is from genome assembly GCF_030246905.1 of Microbacterium sp. zg-Y818. Lineage (NCBI taxonomy): Bacteria > Bacillati > Actinomycetota > Actinomycetes > Micrococcales > Microbacteriaceae > Microbacterium > Microbacterium sp. zg-Y818. Next base: position 3,136,778 of record NZ_CP126741.1, read on the forward strand.
GAGTTCCGTGCGGCTGCCGGCCGTGGCTGCGGCGAGGTAGTCGATGATCATCCGCCGCCCGTGGTGCAGCAGCTCGGGCGGCAGGTCGGTGCCGCTGGCCCACTCGGCGATCGTCCGCGTCGCGGAGGCGCTGGGGTCGTGCGCGGTCACCGGGGGCGTGGGGTGCGCCGATGGCATGGGGCCTCGATTCTGCTCTGTCGCCGCTGACGCGGGCCGAATCTACGGAATATACAATATACCACGTCATCGATCCGCTGAGCTGGGGCGAGCAGGCCCACGGCCGCCGGTGTCAGGCCGCGCGGTTCAGCGCGGCCGGGATGTGCTCCGCCCACTCCGCGGGCGACTCCGCCGCGGGCGCCGCCGGGAGGGTGCCGGTGCCGTCGGGGTGCGGGATCGCCGCGAGCAGATCCCGGGTGTACGGGTGCACGGGGTGGGCCCAGACGAGCGGGGTCGGCCCCGACTCCACGATGCGCCCCCGGTACATCACCGCCACCCGATCAGCCATGAGCCGCACCACCGAGAGGTCGTGCGAGATGAAGAGCATCCCGGCCCCCGACTCCAGGCACAAGGTGCGCATCATGCCCGCGACGGATGCCTGTGCCGACGCGTCCAACGCCGAGATCGGCTCGTCCGCGACGATGAGGTCCGGGCGCGCGGCCAGCGCCCGGGCGATCGCGACGCGCTGGCGCTGACCTCCCGACAGCTGGTGCGGATACCGGCGGGCGAACGACGCCGCGAGCCCGACCGCCTCGAGCCATTCCTCCGGTCGCGCCGACACCGCACCCCGGCTGCGCGCGGCACGCGCGCCGTCGGCGATCTGCTGCGCGACCCGCACGCGCGGATTGAGCGACGAGTTCGGATCCTGGAACACCATCTGCATCGCGGTCAGCGCCGTCGGCCGGGTGCGCAGTCCCAACGGCGGCACCGCGGCCCCGTGGTACGACACCGCGCCGGAGTGGGGGCGCTCCATCCCGACTACCGCGCGGGCGGTCGATGATTTGCCGCACCCGCTCTCGCCGACGAGCGCCAGCACCTCTCCGGGCACGATCCGCAGCGACACCCCGTCCACCGCGCGCAGCGCGCCCCGTCCGCCGTACTCGACGACCAGGTCGTTGACCTCGAGGATCGGAGCGGTCATCGTTCGTCCTCCTGGGGGATCTCGCCCGCGACAAGCGGCTCCTGCGCGTCGGGCATGGCCGCCAGAAGCTCGCGCGTGTACTCGTGGACAGGAGCGGTGAACACCTGCGCACGCGTCCCCGCCTCGACGATGCGGCCGTGACGCATCACCGCGACGTCGTCGGCGATGGCGCTCATCACACCGAGGTCGTGGGTGACGAGGAGCACGGCGAGGTTCCGCTCGATCGCCAGGTCGCGCAGCAGGTGCAGCATGCCGGCCTGCACGGTGACGTCGAGCGCCGTGGTCGGCTCGTCGGCCAGCAGCACCTCCGGGTCGCAGGCCAGCGCGATCGCGATCGCCACCCGCTGGCGCTGCCCCCCGGAGAACTGGTGCGGAAATTTCTTCAGCGCGGCGTCGGGATGCGGCACCCGCACGCGGTCGAGCAGCTCCGCAGCCCGCGTGCGCGCCTGTGCCCGCGAGAGGCCGAGGTGGGTGCGCATCACGTCCGTCAGCTGCGCGCCGACGGTGAGCTGCGGATGCAGGCTCGCCGACGGGTCCTGGAACACCATCCCGATGCGACGGCCCCGGACGGCGCGGTACCGGCGTGACGGCATCCCGATGAGCTCTTCGTCGCCGAGCCGGATCGACCCGCTCGCTGTGCCCCCGGCCGGCAGCAGGCCGAGAACCGCCATCGCTGTCATGCTCTTGCCCGACCCCGATTCGCCGGCCAGCCCCTGCACCGCGCCGGGGCGCAGCGCCAGGTCGATGCCGCGCACGACCTCGCTACGGGCGCCACGAGGCCCCAGTTCGACGCGTAGGTCGCTGATTGTGAGGGCGTTCACCGCGCATCCTCCCTCGGGGCGGATGCCGGGCCGCCGGCCGTGACCGTGCCCGTGACGGCAGCCGCGGCGGCCTCGGCCGGCCGCTCCCGAGCGGCCAGCGGGTCGAGGGCGTCGCGCAGCGAGTCGCCGATGAAGTTGAACGCCATGACGACGGTGAGGATCGCGAGACCCGGGAACACCCCCAGCCACCAGGCGTCGATGTGCTGCATGGCGGCGGAGATCATCGCGCCCCACTCGGGCGTGGGCGGCTGCGCGCCCAGGCCGAGGAACGACAGGCCCGACAGCAGCAGGATCGCCGTGCCGATGTCGAGAGCGGCGAGCACGAGCACCGGTCCGCCCACGTTGGGAAGGATGTCCACGCGCAGCGACCGCAGCGGCGAGAATCCGAGCAGCCTGCCGGCGATGACGTAGTTCTGGTGGCGCAGACTCAGCACCAGCGAGCGGGTGATGCGGGCGTACTGGGGCCAGGCGACGATGATGCCGGCGATCACCGCGTTCATGATCGAGGGGCCGAGCGCGGCGGCGATCACCATGGCCAGGATCACGGTCGGAAAGGCCATCACCATGTCGGTGATGCGCATGAGCACCTCGTCGACCCAGCCGCCGATGTAGCCCGCGACGGCGCCGACGACCGTGCCGATGAGCATGGCGCACACGACGAGCACGAGGGCGAGCGGGATGGTCGTCTGCGCACCCGCCAGCAGGCGGGAGAAGACGTCGCGACCATTGGCATCCGTCCCCATGAGCGCCTCGGCGCTGGGAGCCTGCAGGCGCGGCAGCTGCTGCGCGAGCGGGTCGTGCGGCGTGATCCACGGTGCGAGGATCGCCACGACCACCCACCCGGCGGCGATGACGACGCCGACGACGGCCAGCGGAGAGCGCCACGCGGCGGGAAGACGGCGGCGCCGAGGGGCGACGCGGGCGGGCAGCAGCAGATTCATGACAGCCTCACCCGGGGGTCCAGCGCGCCGTACAGGATGTCGATCACGAGATTGATGACGAGGTAGATGACGCCGACGACGAGCCCCACGCCGGTGACGGCGAGCAGGTCCAGACCCTTGGCGGCGTTGTAGGCATAGGTGCCGAGACCCGGCCAGGCGAAGACAGCCTCGACGAGCACGGTGCCCGACAGCAGTGTGCCGAACGCGATGCCGACCATGGTGAGGATCGGCAGCGCCGCTCCCCGCAGCACATAGCCGAAGACGACGCGCGGTCCGCTCAGTCCCTTGGCGCGCGCGGCGCGGGCGTAGTCGGCATCGAGCACTTCGAGCACCGAGGTGCGGATGAAGCGGGTCAGGAGGGCGATCGTGAACAGGCTCAGCACGAACACGGGCAGAGCCAGGTGGCTGACGGCGTCGAAGAACCCGACCGAGTCGCCGTTGAGCAGGAAGTCGATCGTGTGGAAGCCCGTGACGCGCGGCGGCGGCGTGATGGTCGGCGACAGTCGTCCCGATCCGCGCACCCAACCGAGCTCGAGGAAGAAGAAGTTGTACGCCAGGATCGCCATCCAGAACGTCGGGATGCTGAGGCCGACGAGCGAGACCACCCGCACCACCTGATCGGTGGCCTTGCCGCGACGGTACGCGGCGAGCGTGCCCAGCACGATCGCGACGGCGAGGCTCAGGATGATCGCGTAGAACGCGACCTCGCCCGTGGCGGGGACGGCCTTGGCCAGGTCGTCGACCACCGCACGGCCCGTCGTGATCGACGTGCCGAGGTCGCCCTGCAGCAGGTTGCCGAGGTAGAGCACGAAGCGCTCAGGCACCGACTTGTCCAGCCCGTACTTCTCCTCGTACGCGGCGACGGTCGCCGGGTTCGACGAAGCCCCCTCGCCCAGCGCAGCGCGCACCGGGTCCCCGGGCACCAGGACGGTCAGCAGGAACGTCACCAGCACGACGCCCAGGAGCAGGATGACGGAGGTGCCCGCCCGCCGCACCAGGTACCGGGCCAGCGTGTGCCGGCCGGCTCCAGTGCGACGAGCGGGCGTGGTGGACGTCGTCACGTCACTGCGTGGGGGAAAGCGCGGTGAGGTCGAGCGTCCACGTCGGGTTGTACGTCAGTCCGCTCACGGTGTCGTCGGAGGCGATGTTGTTGCCGGGGACGATGAGCGGCACGAACGGACCAGACTCCTGCATGGCGGCGGCATAGGCGCCGAACGCCTCGGTGCGCTCCTCGACCGACGTCGCGTTGCGCGCTGCGGCGACGAGGGCGGCGATGTCGGCGGATGCCGCGGCATCCCATCCCGCGCGGAGCCCCACCTTCTCGCCCGGGCCGAAAGGCAGGAACGACGAGGAGTCGGCGTAGTCGGGTCCCCAGTACCACATCGAGAACGCCTCAGTGCCGTTGACGTACGGGTCGATCTCGGTCGCGAACGGCGCGGGAGCGAGCTCCACGTTGATGCCGGCGGCCTTCAGCTGGTCCTGCACGCGCTCGGCCACGGGCGTGAACTCCACGCCCCCGACCGGGTTGTCGTTCGGGAACTGCAGCTTGACCGTCTCGCCCGCGTAGCCGGACTCGGCCAGCGCGGCCTGTGCGCGGTCGAGGTCCTGGCCGGCGCCGTCGGCGAGCGCGCCGGCGAACATCGGCGGGATGACGCCGGTGGCCTGCTCGGCACCCACGCCGGCGAGCTCGAGGATCTTGTCGTAGTCGAGGGCGTAGCGCACGGCTTCGGCGAACTTCGGGCTCGCCGTGGCGGGGCCGACCTCGGGGTTCTGGTTGATCAGCAGGAAGATCGTCTCGGCCGACGGTACGGAGTCGACGGTGAACCCGTCGCCGAGGCCCTCGACCTGGTCGCCGTTCAGGTCGACCGCGATGTTCGAGTCTCCGCCCTTGAGGTTGATCAGCTGGGTGGCGCTCTCGGTGACGTTGCGCACCACGATCTTGTCGTACGCAGCGGGAGTGGGCCCGTTGTACTCGGGGTTCCCCACCAGGACGACCTGGGTGGTGAGGTCCAACGAGTCCAGCAGGTACGGTCCGGAACCGGCCGATGCGCCGTCGAGGAACGTCTGCGCGGCGTCGGTGGTGTCGGTGGCGCCGCCGTTGGCCTCGACCTCTTCGGCGTTGAGGATCGACAGCGACGGGTTGGTCACGATCGCCGGCAGCTGCAGCGACGGCTTCTCGGTCTTCAGCACGACGGTGGCGTCGTCGACCTTCTCCACCGTGATGCCCGTCATGAGGAAGTTGGCTTTGGAGTCGGTCATGCCCGCCACGCGCTCCAGCGAGAACACGACGTCGTCCGCCGTCACCGGGGAGCCGTCCGAGAACACGCGGTCCTCGTCGAGGGTGAAGGTGAACTCGGTGGCGTCCTCGTTCTGCTCCATCGTCGCCAGCGCCGGCTGCGGCGTGGTGTCGTCGCCCTCGAGGGTGAGCAGCGTGTCGTACACCGCGTGCAGCACCATGTTGCCCGTGGGCACGTAGTTGCGGCCGGGGTCACCGGTCTCGAGCGAGAAGGCGGTGTCGATGACGAGCGTGCCGGACGCGCCGTCACCACCGTCCACGTCGGTGTTCGCCGAGTTGCCGCCGGAGCAGCCGGCGAGCGCCAGCGCGGAAACCGCGACGAGCGCGGCAGCGGCACGGGAGTGGGATCGGGCCACGGGTGGGTCCTCCTGAGATCGCGGGCTGGACATCCCGAGGGAGCGCAGCGGGTTTTCGGGCACTCTATCCGAGATTCCGTCACGGACGCGCACTTTCCGTTGACGGACGTAACACCCAGGTGCAATATGTCCAACATGAGGGAAACGCGCACGCACTCGGCTGGACGATCGGCCGTCCAGATCGACGAAATCGGCTACGACATCCTCCGTGCGCTGAGAGATGACGGTCGTGTTTCAATTGCCGCGCTGGCGGCACGCGTCGGCATCTCGCGGGCCAGCGCGTACAGCCGGGTGGAGGCCCTCACCCGAGCGGGGGTCATCACCGGTTACTCGGCGCGGGTCGATCCTGCCAAGGCGGGCCTCGGTGTCTGCGCGCTGGTGTTCTGCTCCGTGCACCCGCAGAGCTGGGAGGAGTTCTTCGCCGCGGTCCGGGCTCTTCCCGAGGTCGAATCGGCGAAGATCACCACCGGTGAGCACGACATCATGCTGCTCGTGCGCAGCATCGACGTCGAAGGCATCCACGCCCTCGTGGTGGGCGGTATCGCCCTGCTGCCGCAGGTGGCGCGCGTGGAGACCGTGCTGATCCTCAACGAGGTGTTCGAGCGGCCGTACGTACTGCCCACTGACATCCCCGCCCGCAAAGAGGTCATGCCCGAGCGGGGCCTGATGAGCTTTGTGGCGACGAGCTCGGATCGCCCGTCGGGCTGACGCGCGCTCAGAGCTGTATGCACACGCTCTCGTGGTCGACGCCGTCCACGACGAAGCTCTCCACCAGGCGGAGGCGGCCGTCCTCGGCGCGCTCCGCGCGGCTGTCGGCGGAACCGCGCACGATGCTTCCGTCGGCGGCGAGCGCGTGGGCGAAAGAGATGCCGACCACGTCGCCGTCGACGCTGCCGACGAAGCGCCCCTCGGTCACGGTGTCGCCGGTGTACTCACCCCACACCAGCAATCCGTCCTGGTGGTACGTGAAGGTGGTCGGGGACTGCGGATCGACGATGCTGGCGGTGGAGGAGACCATCGCGAACCGCTGGCCATCGAGGTTGATCGGGGAGGGCATCCCACGAGTATCGCGTGAGACGGGCGCCTTCTGCCAAACGGGGCGAGCCGCCCGGCTTGCACCGCGGCAGGGGTCGGGCCTGCATCCTTCGCTGTCAGGAGCAGAGGGCCGCCAGCTCGTCAACGGACTCCTGCACGTCGCGGCTGTCGTCCACGAGGTCGCTCTGGACCTCGGCCAGCAGCGGCGCGTCGTCGGCGGCGGCCTGCAGCTGGTCGATCAGCAGGCCGACTTCCCTCATGTCCTCGTACACGTCCTCGAGCTCGTCGCGCACCCGCACGTTCGTGACCTGCGCCAGCGAAGTGTCCAGGTCGTCCGTGGCGGACCGGATCGCCTCCGATGCCCCGGCGTAGTCCTCGTCGTCGATGAGGGCGAGCGCTTGCGTCAGCGCATCCTCGGCGCTCTGGGCCTCGCCTTGCGCGATGTCGCAGGCCTCGGCGACGGATTGCTCTTTCGTGGCCTGCGTGGCGCCGCCTGTCGCGCCGCCGGCGGTACAGCCCGAGACACCGAGCAGAACGATGGCCGCGAGCGCGCCCGTGGTGATCTTGCGCATGATGTCGTCCTCCGTGGCGTCCGTGTTCGTAGGCGGCCACGGTACGTCTCGACCGAGGGCCGCGCCAGGCCCGGGTCTGGCTCGTTGTCGTGCCATTCGGTCGATCCAGGAGAAGTCGAAGACGCCGTCCGGCGCTCCGCGCCCGAGCCGGCCGACGCACCCCACCCCGCTACCGTGGCACTATGCCGACCGCCTCCTCGTCCCACCAGACCGCCCTCGTCGTCAGCGGCTCCGGGCGGTACGCCGACCCGTGGCATCCGTTCCCCCGCACGAGTCCCCTCCTCGCCGAGATCCTGCGCGAGACGGGGTTCGAGGTGAGGATCGACGACGACGTGGATGCCGCGATGACCCGGCTCGACGACGTCGATCTGCTCGTCGTGAACGCGGGCGACCCGTGGAGCGACGACCGGGACGGCGCCGCTCCCGCGGCATCCGTCGACGGCTTCGACCACGCCCTCGAGCGCGGGATGGGGCTGCTGGCGATGCACTGCGCCGTCGCATCGCTGCGGGACTACCCATCGTGGGCGCCGGCGATCGGCGGCATGTGGGTGCCGCAGGCGTCGTGGCATCCCGAGATCGGCGACGTCGACATCGCGGGCGGTGTGCTCCCCGGAGGCACCGTGATCGACGGCTTCTCGGTGTTCGACGAGCGCTACTGCCGCCTGCAGCAGCTCGGCGAGCGCAGCGTCGTCGCGACGCAGGTCACCGACGGCGAGCGGATGCCGGCTGCCTGGGTGCGCACGCACGGCCCGGCGCGGGTGGCCGTCGACACGCTGGGCCACGACGAGCGATCCTACGACTCCGCGGGGCACCGGCGCCTCATCGGGACACTCGCCCGGTGGGCCGCCGGCGCCGCCTGACCCCGGGCGTCGCCGGCGCGTGGGCACCCGAAGAACCGGCGATCCCCGAAGGACGGGCCACGACGCGGATGCCGCGCGCCCAACCCCGCTCAGGCGTCGTCGAGGTAGTGGATCACAGCCTGCACCCGGCGGTGGACATCCGCGTCGGCAGGAAGCCCGAGGGAGTCGTAGATGCGGGACATGTGCTGCACGACCGCCTTCTCGGTGAGGAAGAGCTTCGCGGCGATGCTCGCGTTGCTGCAGCCCTCGGCCACCAGGGCGAGGACTTCGCGCTGGCGCGGGGTCAGACAGCCGACGGCTGAGGTCGCCCGGCTCGCGCGGTCGACCATGACGGCCACCACCTCGGGGTCCAGCACCGTTGCCCCGGTGGCGACGGCGGCCAGGTCGTGGAGGAACGTCTCGATGTCGGAGATCCGTTGCTTGAGGAGGTACCCGACACCGCCGGTGCCGCGGGAGAGCAGTTCGCGGGCGTAGCTGCGCTGCACATACTGCGACAGCACGACCACCCCGGTCGCAGGGTGCGCCGCCCGAATGGCGAGGGCGGCGAGGAGTCCTTCGTCGGTGTTGGTCGGGGGCATCCGGATGTCGGTGACGACCAGGTCCGGCGCGTGCGCGGCGACCGCCTCACGCAGCTGTCCGGCGTCGCCGACGGAGGCGACGACATCATGGCCGGCTTCTTCCAGCAGAAGCTGCAGGCCGCGCCGGATGAGCGTCTCGTCCTCTGCGATCACGATCCGCAGGGCAGCGTCACGCATAAGCGCGTCCCTTCCGTCGGGGTACTGGTCAGTGCGAACGTCCCGCCCGCGGCATCCACCCTGTCCGCCAGGCCTCGAAGACCGGTGCCCCGCTCGACCTGCGCACCCCCGACGCCGTCGTCGCTCAGGTCGAGCACGAGCTCATCGCCGTGCACCTCCAGCAGGACGACGACCGAACCGGCCTGGGAGTGCTTGACCACGTTCGTGAGTCCTTCGGCGATCACGAAGTACGCCGTGTCGGCGATCGCGTCGCCCAGCACCCCGACAGCGCCGACCAGCCGCGTAGGGATCGGCATGCGATCCGCGAGCTCCTCGGCGGCCGCGAACAGACCGCGCTCGATGAGCGCCGCCGGCACGAGGTCGTGCACGAGCCGCCGCAGATCGGCCGCGGCGGTGTCGATGTCGCGACGCAGCCGCGTCGCACGCGCGTGGACGACGTCGGGATCGGCGGAGGCCAGGCGCTGGGCGTCGACGGCGAGCATGACCAGCTGCGCCTGCAGCCCGTCGTGGAGGTCCCTGGCGATGCGACGGCGCTCACGGTCGGCCGCTTCGACCAGTCGTTCCCGCGAGCGCAGCAGCGCCCGGCGGTTCGCCCGCAGCTCCGCGGTGAGACGCTCGCGGTCCACCGCGATCGCCACGACGTTGCCGGCGGTGCGCACGAGCTCCTCATCGACCAGCAGCGCCCGGTCGTACTCGATCGCTCCGATCACCCGCCCGTCGAGGACGATCTGCGACCAGCCGCGGTGGGGGGCGCGAGGGGGCGCCGGATGCCCGTCGGCGTCGACGAAGCAGCCGCGGCCCTCCGCCCAGAAGTACAACTCCAGCGACGGATCGCCCAGTGCACGCGCCAACGCCGCCGAAAGCAGCTCGCGACTGGCCGCGGCCGCGCCGAGCCAGGTGCCCAGCTCCTCGAGCTGGCTGGTGCGGGCGAACCCGCCGCGCAGCATGCCGAGCGCGAACGCCACGGGCACCCCCGTGACCACCAGGTACTGCGCGGCGATGCCGATCAGGGGGTCGACGCCCAACGGCGCCAGCACCAGCCGGCCACTGAGGGGTGTCGCGACGGCGGCGAAGATGCCGTACGAGAACAGCGGCACGAGCACGCGACGGTGGGCGGCGTCCGCGCGCCTCAGCCGACCGACGAGGATCACGACGGTCGCTGCCATGACCGCCGCCCCCGCGACCACTTGCACCGAGAGGGCGGCCGCGGCGAGGTCGGGGGCATCGACGATGACCAGGTCCGGTGCCGGGCCGTCCGCGTCGAACAGGTACTGCGGCGCCTGCAGCGCCGTCGACAGCGTGTACCCGGCGATCACCACCGCCCTCGCCGGCCAGGTGATGAGGTAGCCCGTGGGAAAGGCCAGCAGCAGATGCAGCATGGCAGGGAGGACCAGCGTCGCGCAGACGGCTCCGACGGCCACCAGGAACGGGACACCGGTGTTGCCCACCGTGCCCAGATGGATCATCACCCCCGCCAGGACGATGAGCAGTCCCAGCGGGTTGCTCGGCCTGCGCTGCCACGCCACCACGCCGATGCCGACGTAGACCCAGAACATCACCGCACTCGCCGCGATGAGCGGCCAGGCCGGGTCTTCGACGGGGATCAGCGCGAGGTACACGGCGCCCAGGATCCCCGCCAGCACGGCGACCATCGCGAGGGCGCGGTCGAGCGAGCGGGCGAGCGCCGAACGGACGGGTACCGGACGGCCGCCATGAGGTTGGGTCATCGGGCACCAGAGGGGACGGGGAACTCCATTGTGGCGGCTGGATGCCGGGACACCTAGCGACCCAGGTCGCCTGTGGCGCGGCATCCGCCCGCTCGACCCGCCGCGCACCGCCGCGTCACGGGAAGTCGATGATGGCGAAGCCCAGCGGCAATTCGCCGGTGCGCGGCTCGGGCCGAGACAGCGCACCCTGCAGGAAGGTGCCGGTGAGGTAGTCGTCGGCGTCGGCGATCGACTCGGGGGCGACCTGCCCGCTGTAGTCGAAGCCCGCGAACGCATACGGGAGCGAGTCCGAATCCAGCAGGCTCGGCCCGTCCATCAACTGGAAATGCAGGTGCGAGGCGTTGGCGTTGCCGGTGTTGCCGAGACGCCCGAGAACCTGGCCCTCGGTCACGGTGTCGCCGGGCTTCACCGTGATCGATCCCGCGATCAGGTGGGCGTACATGGCGTACACCCCACCGCCGAGGTCGAGCACGACGTGGTTGCCGTCGACGTTCTCGACGGTGAGCTTCGCCGCCAGCTCGGGGTCGTGGGCGGGCAGTACGCCGGGGGCGTTCGCCGCCATGCCGTCCAGGATCGACACGACGGTGCCGTCCGCGACGGCGAGGATGTCGGCGGCGTAGTCGACGTAGCTGTCGTTGCTGGTCTTGTCGCCGGAGTAGAACTCGCCCGCGTCGTTCGTCCGCTTCCAGTCGATCGCGAAGCGCTGGCTGTTGTTGAGCTTGCCGTTGACCGACATGACCGAACTGCGGTGCGGGAAACCGGGCTCGCAGCATCCGTTGAGCGCGACCCAGTCGTCGCCGCGCACCGGGGGCGCGATGACGGGCAGCGTGCGGGTGGAGATCGCCAGCGGCGCGGCCAGATACTCGATGGCGCCCGGCTCGCCGAACGCCGGGGAGAGCGCGCCGGTACCCGAGATGCGGTGCAGGAGAACCGGGGGGAGCTGGTCGAGCGACTCGAGGGTGAAGTCGACGAAGACCACGCGGCTGGTCTGGGGCGGGATGACCGCGCTGTCGACGTAGCCGGCAGGCAGATCCCGGAGCCGATTGCACTCACCGAACGTGCACGACGGATCGACCAACGCCGTTCCGGAGAAGCTCGCGACGGTGCGTTGCGGATCGGCACCATCGACGACGTCGATCTGGCCCAGGGTCGCGGGGATCTTCGTGGCGTTGGTGAGCTGGAGATCGTAGACGACGTGGAATCTGCCATCGGTTCCGGGGAACGGCAGCGGCGGCGCGCCGATGGTCTCGACGGTGACCGCGGTGAACGCGTCCGGTACGGTCACGTCCGACACGGAACCGGCCGCCGACGGCGCGGTGGGGGCGTCGGCGGGAGGTGTCGCCGAGCAGCCGGCCGAGAGAAGCGCCACCGCCGCCACGAGCGGGACGAACAGACGGATCATGCGGCGAGATGTCACTGTGAAGCTCCAGTTTTGTGCGATTTCTGCGAAGTTATCAGGCGGTACGCGGCCACCTCTGGGGACCTGAGTCCCCTGTTTGCCGCGTGGGCGCTCCCTAGCGTCATGGGGTGATGGAAAAGCACCAGACCCGAGTCCACCCCTGGAAGACGGCCGCGATCGCTGCGGGTGTCGTGGCCGTCGTCGGCGTCGGCGTGGCGATCGCCGTCGGCGCGTCGACCGGGCCGCCCCCCGCGCTGCCGCCCGCCGCGGAGGCCGGCGCGGGTGCCCCCGAGCCCGATGGACGGCTCGCCGCCACACCGGAGCAGGCGTACGCGCTGTCGCTCCCGGTGCTCGGCGGGTGGCTCGAGGAAGACTTCGACCATGCGTGGATCGTGACGGCCGCGACGTTGGAGGCGGCCGCGGCCGCACTGGACCATGCCGCGCGTGACGACGTGCAGTACGCACACTGGGTGGACACCTTCACGGGCGTGCTCGACGTCGCCGATGCGGTCGCGGCCGGCGACCAGGAGGGTGCACTGACCGCCTTCGCTCCGCTCTCGGCGCAGTACCCGGGCCCGTACGACGACGTCATCGTCGACCGGTCGCTGTCACGGATGCCGACCGAGGACGCGCTCACCCACATGGCCGCGCTCGAGGCGGGGATCGCGGCGGGCGACGGCGGAGCAGTACGCAGATCCGCGGGCGACGTCGCCGAGGCGTTCGCCGAAGTCGTGCGGGCCGCTCAGCTCGGCGTCGCAGACGAGCCCCACCAGGTGCTCACCCGCCTGCTGCCCGCTTTCCGGGCGCTCGACGATCTGCACACCGCCATCCTCGACGGGCAGACGCAGGATGCCGCAGCGGCGGCCGCCGCGCTCCGCTCCTCGTTCGACACCTTCACCGCCTGGCACCACAGCGTGTCCGGCTGACGACCACGATCACTCAGGGGAACGAAGACAGATGAGATCCACCATTCACCGCCGGCGGGCATCCGTGCGCGCCCGCGCCGCCCTCGCCATCCCGATCGCCGCGATCCTCCTCGTGGGGGTCCTGGCCGGCCCGGCACACGCCGAGACCGGCGATCCGCAGACCGAGACCGCCGCGCCCGCGCCCTCGGAGACGCCGGAGCAGGCGACGCCCGACGCGCCCGAGCCCGAGGCGCCCGCGACCGAGGCGCCCGCGACCGAGCAGGCGCCGGCGCCCGACGCGCCCGAGCCCGAGCCCGCCGATGAGGACGTGGCATCCGTGCTGTCCCAGGCCACTCAGACGGTGCGGCGGGACGCGGTGCCCACACGGGCGACCGGGTTCCAGCTGCGGTATGCGTTCGCGCCGGGCGTGCAGCCGGCGAACCCGCACAATGAGACCGACGTGGCCGCGGAGCAGAAATACGACTGGGCCGATGCCGGCATCCACTATCTGGCCTGGGACTACCCCATGCCCGATGACGGCCATCACGAGGTGACCTTCACCGCGCAGCTGATCGACCACGGAACCCTCACCGACTACACCGTCGAATACACCTCGAAGGTGAACCGCACATCCGGATCGCTGAGCGTCGAGACGGACTGCGTCATCCTGCAGGACGGCGCACCGGTGGACTTCCAGAACGAGTCGCCCTTCGCGTGCGAGGGGAGCTCGACGCAGGGGGCATCGGGGGCCGTGCTCGCCTCGGCGAAGGTGGCGCTGTACAACTGGTCCACCATCACCGGCATCATCGACGTGCGCAACGTCAGCCACGGACCGGTCATCTCCCTCGCCGAGGGGACCTTCTCCACCGCGAACCAGCAGAAGCGCATCGTGATGAACGGTGAGGCCTGGTACCCGGTGGACGCCGACGTCGAGCACAAGCGCGCGCTGCCGTACGCGACCATCGAAAACGGGGCGCAGCTCACATGGTCCGCCGCGCAGCAGAACTTCGGGCGCGAACAGTCCGAACCGGACACCCACGCGCAGGCATCTTTCGCCTACCGCATCCTGCTCGACGGCAAGGAAACCCCGTACTGGATCAGCGGCTGGGCGGAGAACTACAAGTACCTGTCGGGCAGCGAGCCCTCCGCCACCTGTTCGATCTTCCTGGGCGACCCGAACACGACCGGTGTGCGCGTGCTGGAGAACACGCCGTTCACGTGCGAGCCCACCGGAATGAGCAAGCCGAACGTCAAGACCGACGATGACACCACCTTCCAGGTGCGGATGGCCAAGGTGGACACGGTGACGACAGACCAGGATGCCAGGGACCGCGGCATCGTCGACGCCTGTGGCGAGCAGGGGGACGGCTGCATCCAGTCCATCGGTGAGCCGACGCTCGACACGGCCGAGGCAGGGAACCCGCGGACCATCGCCACCCAGCCCCACGCGGCGGGTTCAGACGAGCCCCAGGAGTGGAAGTTCGAGCGCACCTGGTCACAGGAGGTCACGGATTCCGTCGAGCAGACCTTCGGCGTCAAGCTCAGCTACGAGGCAGAGTATGAGCCGATGCCGGGTGAGACCTTCAAGTACGGAGTGGAAATCAGCTCCGAGACGAGCTACGGATATGACCTCAGCAAAGGACTCGAGTACAAGTTGACGAGTTACCCGGAGATCCCGTTCGGCGCCGTGGGGCGAATGGTGCAGTACGAGGCCTGGGACGTGTACACGGGTGAGCTGTACTTCTTCGGCGAGGGCAACTCGTGGTACCGCCTCAGCGGGACCTCGATCCGCATTCCGGTCGACGCCTCGATGTTCGGTGCCGAGTCGAAGACGTTCGCCGGGCACGTGGATGCGCAGGAGGCCCCGGTGATCGGCGGCGTGGAGTTCCGCTGTTCGTGGAAGGAATCCGCGAGGGCGAACGTCCTCCTCCACAACCCGACCGTCGAGAAACTCACTCTGTGCGACATCCCCGTCAGCTGGGGCGACGAGGTGCCCAGCATTCGAGGGCTCGACGTCGACCCCGACCTGCTCAAGGACGCCCGCGCAGTGCTCGCCGACAACCTCGATGCGCTGAACGAAGAGCTCGAGAAGCGCAAGAGCGAGCTCGCCGAACTGCGTCAGGGCTGATCGAACGGCGCCCACGCACGGCTCCCACGCCGGCGGTCGCCGCGCCCCCGCGCCGACCGTCGCCCGGACCGCCACGCCTCCCCCCGGCGTCGGCGGGACAACCGGGGGCCCATCGGACTGCTCGCCCGATGGGTCCCCGGCCCGTCCGTTCGTTACAGGTGCTTGCCGCCCGTGACCGGCAGCACGGCACCCGACGTGTAGGAGCCGTCCTCGGAGGCGAGGTACACGTACGCACCGGCCAGCTCGGCCGGCTGCCCGGCCCGGCCGAGCGGGGTGTCATGGCCGAACTCTTCGAGGCGCTCGACCTCCCAGCCGGTGGCGGGGATGAGCGGTGTCCAGATGGGACCGGGGGCGACGGCGTTCACGCGGATGCCGCGGGGTCCGAGCTCCTCGGCCATGGCGCGGACGAATGCCACCTGGGCGGCCTTGGTCATGGCGTAGTCCACCAGCGACGGTGACGGGCTGAACGCCTGGATCGACGCGGTGACGATGAGCGACGAACCCGGCTGCAGGTGCGGCACGGCAGCGCGGGCGGTCCAGATCATGCCGTAGAGGTTCGTGCGGAAGACGCGGTCGAACTCCTCGGTCGGCAGGTTCTCGATGCCGTCGCGGTCCTTCTGGTAGGCCGCGTTGAGCACGACGATGTCGAGGCCTCCGAGCTGCTCGACCGTGTCGGCCACGATGCTCGTCGCGAAGGTCTCGTCGCGGATGTCGCCCGGGAGGGCAACGGCCTTGCGGCCGGCCCGCTCGATGAGGGCGACGGTGGCGTCGGCATCCTCCTGCTCCTCGGGGAGGTAGACGATCGCGACGTCGGCGCCTTCGCGCGCGTAGGCGATCGCGACGGCGCGGCCGATGCCGGAGTCGCCGCCGGTGATCAGCGCCTTGCGACCCTCGAGTCGGCCACTGCCGCGGTAGGTCTTCTCGCCGTGGTCGGGGTCGGGCAGCGTCTCCCCGGTCAGGCCGGGCTGCTCCTGGTGCTGGGCGGGGATCTCTTCGTCGCGGTACTTATCACGCGGATCCTGCATGGTCATGTGGCTCCTTCCGTTGCGTGCTTCGAGCGTGCCCAAGCGAAGCAGCAGCGAAAAGGGGCTTGACACCCCTTTTCGCTCAGACGGAAGCGTCCCCCCTCACGCTGCCGAGTGAGTATTCAGCATCCCGCGCGAATACTCACTCGGCAGCGGGGAGGGGGCAGACGGCGGCGGCGGCGACGGCCTCACCGTACTGTTCTGCCGTCCAGGGCAGGCCGGCGGCGGGCGCGGTCTGTCCCGACGCCGCCGGCGCCTTCGACGCGATCGCGGCGAGCTCCCACGCGAGGTACGCTCCGACGCCACCGTTCGCGCGCGAGTTGTTCAGCACGACCGCGACGGTCATCCCGGTGGCCGGGTCGGAGAAGGCCCCGGTGATGTATCCCGGCATCGCACCGTACTGGCCGATGAGCGACCCTGCCTGGTAGGTGCCGCCGGCGGTGGTGTACCAGGCAGGAGCGCCGGGCCCGGCGGGCATCACCGAGGCGAAGCGGTCGTCGTTGGCACCGGGAAGGGATCTCGTCGCGAGGGCCTGCATGTACAGCCCCAGGTCCTCGATGTCCGACACCACGCCGGCGGCGGTGTAGCCGGTGCTCGACGACAGGGCGGTGACGTCCATCGGCTCGGCGCAGTTGGCCCCGCCCTCCGGACCGTCGGGCGAGTACAGCCCGTTGAGCATGGGCGCCTCGGCTTCGGCAAGATTGCGCGTCGCTGCCGGAAGCGCGGTGGCCTCCAACGCGAGCGGCTCGGTGATGTACTTCTCGTACATCTCCGCGGCCGACATTCCGGTCGCCCGCTCGAGCGCGATGCCCAGCAGCAGGTACCCGGTGTCCGAATCGGCGAACGCCGCCCCGGGCTCGCCGGTGCGCGCGGATCCCATCCCGTAGGCGGCCAGCTCCTTGGGGCTCCACACGCGCTCGGGAGTGGCCAGCCAGCGGTCGATCACGCGCGGCGCGTACGAGGCGATGCCGCTCGTCGAGTCGCACAGCTGCTCGAGGGTGATGTCCTCGTAGCCCGGCATGCCGGTGATCCACTCGGTCACCGCGTCGTCAGGCGACACCAATCCGTCGGATGCCGCCGCATACAGCACGTCGCAGGTCATCGCGCGTGTCACGTTGGCCACCCGGAAGCGCATGTCGGTGCTCACCGGCTGGCCGCCGGGCGTCGTGGTCCCGAGGCCCGCGACCCACGTGCCGCTCCACGGCGCCCACACTCCGACGATCGCGCCACTCGAGCCCGTCGCGGCCATGGCGCGCTCGACCGCTCCCTGCAGCTGCTGCTGAGTCTCGGCGGCCAGCGCGGCATCCACCTGCTCCGGAACGTCGGGAACGACAGACGGCCCGTTGCCGGAGCACGCGGTGGCGACGAGCGCAATGCCGACGACGCCGGCGATCGCGGTCACGACGCGCCGTGCGCGGCTGATGTGCGGCATCCAAACCCCCGAAAAGTCTCCCTACGATTCAAACACACCCCGGCGTCCGCCCCCGTACGGCTCACCTAGCCTGGGGGTCATGCCGCATACCTTCGACGACGAAACCCTGGTGGGCGTGCTCCGGCACATGAACGACGACCACACCGACGACAGCCTGCTGATCGCGCGCGCGTTCGGGTGCCCCGACGCCGTGCAGGCGACCATGGCCGGCTTCGACGGCGACGGCGGCGACTGGGTGGCCGTGCGGGCCGACGGGTCGGCACAGTCGGTGCGCGTGGGGTGGCCGCACGCGCCCATCGCGGAGCGCCGCGACGTTCGCCGCGAGATCGTGGCCCTGTACGACGCCGCTTGCGCCGCGCTCGGGGTCGAACCGCGGCCCCACAGCTGACAGCGGCCCAGACAACCGGATGCCGCCTGAATAAAAAGCTTCAGGTTAGCTGAGCCTTCGTCATACGATGAGGGCATGTCCGAGCCGATCGCCTTCTCCACCGCACTGCGCGAGCGTTCCACCGGCGCCCACTCCGGCAGCGAGAGCGCGGGATTCATGGCCGACCTCATCAAGGGCGAGGGCACCCGCGAGGATTACATCGCCCTCGTCGCGCAGCACTGGTTCATCTACGAAGCCCTCGAGGGGGCCACTGAGCGCATGAAGGCCGATCCGGTGGCATCCGTGTTCATCAGCGACCGTCTCACGCGCCTGCCCGCCCTCGAAGCGGACCTCGGGTTCCTGCTGGGCGCCGACTGGCGCACGCAGATCCAACCGCTGCCGACGACGCAGCGCTATGTCGAGCGCATCCGGGCGGTCGGTGCGACCTGGGCCGGGGGCTTCGTCGCCCACCACTACACCCGCTACCTCGGCGACCTCTCCGGAGGCCTGTTCATCGGCCGGCTGATGGCTCGCCGGTTCGGCTTCGAGACGAACGGCATCGGGTTCTACCTCTTCGACGCGATCGCCGACCCGAAGGCTTTCAAGGACGTCTATCGCGAGCAGTTGGATGCCGCGCCGTGGGACGACGCCGAGAAGGAGCGCGTCATCGCCGAGGTGCTGCAGGCCTACCGGTTCAACACCGAGCTGTTCGAGGATCTGGCCCGCGCGAAGGCCGGCATCCTCGTCGCCTGACCTGCCGAGCACGCCCCGCCGCGACGGCGCCGTCAGGCGCGCGGGCGCATGAAGCGACGCACGTCCGGATCGACGCGGATGTCGCTGGGGCGCAGCGGCCGGGTCAGGTACAGCCCCTCGAGGCTCGTCAGCCGCGACAGCGCGACGTAGGTCTGGCCGGGGGCGAAGGCACCCGAGCCCAGGTCGATGATCGCGCGTTCGTAGGTCTTGCCCTGCGACTTGTGGATCGTCACGGCCCACGCCAGCCGCAGCGGGAACTGCGTGAACTCCGCGACGATGTCGCGGGAGAGCGCCTTGGATGCCGGGTCGTACGCGTACCGGAACCTCTCCCAGACGGTGGGCTCGACATCGTGCTCCACGCCGTCGACCTCGACGCGCACCGTCGCCCCGGCGATGCGGGTGACCGTGCCGATCGTGCCGTTGACCCACCGGGGCGGCTCGCCGAAACCGCCGACGTCGTTGCGCAGGAACATCACCTGCGCGCCCACCTTGAGCTGCAGCTCCATCTCGGCCGGGTACGCCGCGTCGCCGCGCCCGAAGTCGCCGCTGACATCGGCCCGGGCCGTCTGCACCGTGCCGGGGAGGGCGTCGAGGTGGCGCTGGTTGATGCGGCCTACGATGTCGTTTCGCGTGGCGAGCGTGATGATGGGCGGCTCGTCGCCGCCGGGCTCGGGCGGACGCCGGGCACCGGCGGTGTTGAGGATGTCCGCCATGTCCGCGGTGACGACCCCGTGACGCACGGCGTTGAGGAGGATCTTGAATGTCGGGTCGGACTGGCGGTGGATGTCCCGCAGCTCGCGGATGTTGAGCTTCGCGCCGTGACGGCCGAGGTCGATGAGGCCGCCATCGGCGTCGTCACCCGACTCCCCCGCCCAGACGTGCGCGTCGAAGAACCAGAACGACCGGTAGTGGTCGCGGATGTACCGCATCTCGTCGCCCCGGGGCGGGACCGGCGCCAGCTGGTAGGGGTCGCCGAACATGACGACCTGGGCGCCGCCGAACGGCTCGCTGCGTCGGCCGCGCGCCTGGCGGAGCGAGCGGTCGATGGCATCCATGAGGTCGGCGTTGACCATCGAGATCTCGTCGATGACGAGCGTGTCGAGGGCATTGAGGATGCGGCGGGTCTGGTCGGGCTGGTCCAGGTCGCTTCCGGCGATGAGCCCGATGGGCAGCCGGAACAGGGAGTGGATCGTCTGACCCTCGACGTTGAGGGCGGCAACCCCGGTGGGGGCGCAGACGGCGATCTGCTTGTCGGTGTTCCAGGCCAGGTGACGCAGCAGCGTCGACTTGCCCGTGCCGGCGCGGCCGGTGACGAAGACGTGCTCATCGGTGTCTTCGATCAGCCGGAACACCGCTTCCTGTTCATCAGAGAGGGGCGGTGTGCTCACTGATTCATGCTCGCACAGGCGCGAGGCGCCCAGCCGCCGATGCCCACAGCGCGCCACGCCGCGCCGCCTGGGAGTACTCCCGGGCTGGGGGCGGGTGCAGTTCCTAGACTGAGTACATGCAGCAGGGGGTCACGGAGCCGATGCGCTCTCGCGCGCGCCGCGGCGACGGCGCCCCCTCGCCCCGGGCGGATGCCGCCACGCCGGGCTCCCGGTCGGCCGGCCGTCGCCTGCGGCGGGATCTCTCGCTGCTGGCCGTCGCGGGCGTGCTGCTGCTCGCGGCGCTGGCTGCCACCTCGAGCGTGCTGTACACGCAGTTCTACGGCCCGAGCGCGTTCGTCACGCGCTACCTCACGATGCTCAGCGAGGGCCGGGCCGCCGACGCCCTGACCGTCCCGGGGGTCGTCGTGGACTCCGCCGACCTCGAAGCCGCCGGCCTTCCGGCGACGGCCTCAGAGGCGCTGCTGCGTCGCGCGGCCCTCGCCGAGCTCACCGACGTGCGAGCCGTCGCCGAGGAGACCCGCGACGGCGTCACCCTGGTGACGGTGGAATACAGCGCCGGGCCCTACCCGGGAAAGACCACGTTCGCCGTGGAGCGCGACGGCTGGATCGGCGTGGCCCCCTCCTGGCGGTTCGCCGAATCGCCGCTCGCGGTGATCGACCTGACGGTGCACGGCGCCATGCAGTTCACCGTCAACGGCTTCGAGGTCGACAAGCGCCAGGTGTCACCGGAGGGCGCCGAGGCCGACCCCACCGCGTCGGTGCCGCTGCTGGTGTTCTCCCCGGGCGTCTACTCCGTGTCGGTCGACACCGCCATGTCGGCGACCCCCGGCGTCGCGGTGCTGTCGGACTCGCCGGCCACCGGCATCCCGATCGAGCTTCAGGCGCAGCCCACCGAGGAGTTCATCGGCGTCGTGCAGGAGCAGGTCGACCAGTTCCTGGCCGACTGCGCCGCCCAGCAGGTGCTGCAGCCCGCGGGGTGCCCGTTCGGATTCACGGTGCGCAACCGCATCAACGAGCTGCCCGAGTGGTCGATCCCGCAGCCGCCGCAGGTCACGCTGGAACCGAACGGCGCGGGGTGGAAGATTCCCGTGACCGACGCCGTCGCGCACATCGACGTCGAGGTGAGGTCACTGTTCGACGGATCTGTGACGCCGGTCAGCGAAGACGTGCCGTTCCAGTTGACGGGCGAGATCTCGGTGCTGCCCGACGGCACAGCCTCGATCGTCCTCTCCGGCGCCGAGTGAGTATTCGCGCCGCCGAGTGAGCACCACCGCCCGCACGGTCGTCACGAATGGCCCTGCGCACGCGCTCCACAGGGAAGTATGCGACGACTGAACAACCGGGCCGGCTTGGCGCACAGCACCCGGGAACCCCCGCGCCCGCCCCCCTCAGAGCCCGGCGCGCTCCCGGCGGGCATCCCGCTCGGCGAGTCGCGCGAGCTTCTCGTTGTACTCCTTGAGCTCGGCGTCGTCGGTTCGGTCCGCCTGACGGTCGCGCCGCTTCTGCATCCGCTCGTCGCTGCGGCTCCACTGGATCGCCACGACCAGCGCCAACACGAGCGTCGGGATCTCGCCGACCGACCACGCCACACCGCCACCCGCGTACTGGTCCTCCAGCGGGGTCACACCCCAGGTGCGCCCCATCGAGCCGAACCACTCCGCGACCATCAGGCCGGACTGCATCATGATCGCGATGCCGAAGAACGCGTGCATCGCCATCACCGCGATGAGCGTGACCAGGCGGAACGGGTACGGGTAGCGATACGGCACCGGATCGGCGCCGACGAGCGACAGGGTGAACAGGTACCCGGCGATGAGGAAGTGGGCGACCATCCACTCGTGGCCCAGGTGGTCGTAGAGCGACCAGCGGAAGAGGTCGGTGTAGTAGAAGACCCAGAGCGATCCGATGAACATCGCCGCCGCGAAGAGCGGATGGGTGACCACGCGTGAGAACGGGCTGTGCACCGCCCACAGGATCCACTCCCGGCCGCCGCGCGTGCCGTCGTCCCGCTTGCGGATCGCCCGTGCCGCGAGGGTCACCGGAGCTCCCGCCACGAGGCACAGCGGAATGGCCATCGACAGCAGCATGTGCCCGACCATGTGCACGCTGAACAGGTAGTCCTGGTAGACGTTGATCGGCCCGCCCGTGACCCACAGCAGCAGCGCAAGACCCACCAGCCACAGGACGGTGCGGTGGACCGGCCAGGTGTCGCCGCGTCGGCGGAGGCGAATGACGCCCGCGACGTAGAAGAACGCGCCGAAGGCGACGGCGAAGGCCCAGAGCAGGTCGATGTCCCACGCGGTGAACCAGCGGTCGATGGTGAACTCCGGTGGCAGCGGCGCCCCGGTGAGGAACTGCGCGGGCGTGAGGTCCACGGGCAGCGACGTGTCGACCGGCGGAGGCGTGCGCGCGAGGGCCGCCGCCGCACCGCTGGCGATGCCCATGAAGGCCAGCTCCAGGCCGATGAGCGACCAGAACCGGCGCGATGCGGCATCCTCCCGGTATCGGCCGATGAGCCGCACGCGGTACCAGGCGCCGAGCACGCCCAGCACGACGAGCGCGGCGATCTTCACCAGCAGCACGAGGCCGTAGGGAGAGGTCAGCAGCTCGAGCGTGATACCGCCGGCGAGGGCGCGCGCGGTGCCCGAGACGGCGACCACGATGAACGCCGCCAGCGCGATCGAGGAGTAGCGCCGCAGCACGTCGGCCATCTCGTCGCGTGAGAGCACGGGCCGCACCAGCACCATGAGCACGAGACCGCCCAGCCAGACCGCGGCCGCGATGAGGTGCAGCGCCAGCGCTGTGACGGCCGCGCTGTGGTTGGCGTCGTCGCCGGAGTGACCCTGCGTGGCCATGGGCACGAGCGAGGCGATCGCGAGGATCGCGACGATGAGCGTTGGCGTCCACGTGCGCACCGCGAACGTCAGCACCGTCAGCACGGCGCCGGCCAGGGTGGTCAGCAGCCACGAGCGGCCGAGCTCCTGCTCGACGAGGAAGCGTCCCAGCAGCTGGCCGAACTGCGCGTCGGGGCTGGGAGTGGAGCCGAGGGCGTTGAGCACGGTGAAGAACCCCGTGATGCCGGCCGAGACGGTGAAAACGGCTGCGCCGACGGATGCCGCATCCAGCGCGGTCTCGAAGGCGCGCGTCCCCGCCCGCAGCGCGTACAGCGCGACGACGAGGGATCCCACCATGACGGCGGCGCTGAGGTTGACCGTGAGCTTGGCCACCGGCAGGCCCCAGCGGACGACCGGACCGGGATCGCCCAGCCGCAGCGGCTCGGCTCCCCCGGCGAAGGCGAGCCCGCACAGCAGCACGGCGACAGCCGCGACCGCGAGGATCGTCGGGCCGGCGTACCGGAGGGCGCGGGAGTTCACCACACAAGCCTACGTGGGCATGCAGAAGGGGGATGCCGCGTGGCATCCCCCTTCTGGCGGCGCGAGGTCTCGGGGCGCGCCTGCGCGCGCCGAGGCCTGGCCTGGGCCGGAGTCGTTACTTGACGGCAGCCTTGAGCTTGGAGCCGGCGGTCACCTTGACGCGCTTGCCGGCGGCGATCTTGATCTCTTCGCCGGTCTGCGGGTTGCGGCCCGTGCGCGCGGCGGTGTCGACCTGCTCGAACGCGATCCAGCCGGGGATCGAGACCTTGCTGCCCTTTGCGACGGCCTCGGAGACGGCCGCGAACAGCGAGTCGAGCACGCCGGAGACGGTGGCCTGGCTCTGGCCGGTGGCGCTGGCGATGCTCGAGACGAGCTCGGTCTTCGTGATGGACTTGTCAGCCATGGGGTTGTCCTCCAAGGCGGCGGCGCCGCCTTCTTGTCCTTCGGACCGGAGGCTGGCGCCCCCGGGCTGGTCAGTGCGACCGTGCCCGAATATACCCACGATCCGCGGAATCATGCGGATTTGGGCGCCTTGCGGGGCAGATTCACCGCGTGTCGCGGGTGAATCGGGACGGATGCGCCCGTTCCGGGCGTCGCAACCATCTTTCTCGGCCGGTTTCGGGGATCGGCAACGCGAATACTCACTCGGCAACGCGAATACTCACTGGGCAACGCGAAAGGCCCGCAGTTCCGGGGAACTGCGGGCCTTTCGATGCGGTCAGCGACCGGGTGTCACCAGGACGACTTGGTCACACCGGGCAGCTCGCCACGGTGAGCCATGTCGCGGAAGCGAACACGCGAGATACCGAACTTTGTGAGGTTTCCGCGGGGGCGACCGTCGATGACGTCGCGCGAACGCACGCGCACGGGCGATGCGTTGCGGGGCAGCTTCTGCAGCCCCACGCGGGCGGCTTCGCGCTCTTCGTCGGTGGACTCCGGCGACACGAGCGCCTTCTTCAGCTCGGCGCGCTTCGCGGCGTAGCGGGCCACGATGACCTTGCGCTGCTCGTTGCGCGCGATCTTGCTCTTCTTAGCCATGGATCAACGCTCCTCTCGGAATTCGACGTGCTTGCGGATCACCGGGTCGTACTTCTTCAGCACGATGCGGTCGGGGTTGTTGCGGCGGTTCTTGCGCGTGACGTAGGTGTAACCCGTGCCGGCGGTCGAACGCAGCTTGATGATCGGACGGACGTCCTGAGCCTTCTTGGCCATCAGAGCTTCACACCCTTCGCGATCATGTCCTTGACAACCGACTCGATGCCGCGGACGTCAATGACCTTCATGCCCTTGGCGGACACGTTGATCGTGATCTTCCGGCCCAGCGAGGGCACGAAGTAGGTCTTCTTCTGCACGTTCGGGTCGAAGCGGCGCTTCGTCCGGCGGTGCGAGTGCGAGATGTTGTGACCGAAGCCGGGAACAGCTCCAGTCACCTGGCACACTGCTGCCATGTGATGTCTCCTTAGTACCGTGGCACCGGACGGTGCCACCCAAGATCCCTTGTCTGCACCCCGCACTCGATCCGGCCCGTGAAGGACCGCGGTCGAAGGGAAGGGTGCGAACTGCGTGCTGGAGTGCGCGCAGACGAAGAGTCAGTCTAGCACGGGCGGGCGTGTCGGCTTGACCTGCGGCACCGCCTCACGTGGCCGCAGCCGCCTGCGGCCCGGCCCCGCGCCCCCACCGGAACGCCGATACGGTCGGGTGGCCGGCGATCCAGAAGCGCCACGGGAACGCCGCCGTCCCCGCCTCGCCCGCCACGCCCACGCGCGGCCCGGTCGCCGGCTGCGCCACCGGGTCCACCAGCAGCAGCAGCTGCGCGACGGCACCGTGAAGCGGCACCCCCGTGACGGCGTCGATCCCGTCATGACGGGGGTGTCGCAGTCCCACCGCGTCGCCGAGACGTCCCGGCCCTCGGGCGAGGTCGCGGTCGACGCGTGCGGCGGTGCGGCGGCGACGGGCGGCATCCAGCCCCTCCACCACCTCGCCGCCGCGCAAGAGCACACCGCCGGCGACCCCGTCGGGCGCGCAGACGACGTTCACGCACGAGTGGATGCCGTGACTCAGGTAGACGTAGAGGTGACCGGGCTCCCCCCACATGGTGGCGTTGCGCGGCGTCGGCCCCATGCGCGCATGCGAACCAGGGTCGGGCACCTCCCCCGTGCCGCGGCCGTGGTAGGCCTCGACCTCGGTGAGGCGCACGCCGACCGTCTCGCCGTCTGCGGTCACCCGCAGCACGCCGCCCAGCAGCCGCGGCGCGACCTCGAGGGGAAGCCCCGCGAGCTCCTCGCGCGTCGCCGGACGCAGGTCGCTCATTGCGGCGGCACCTGGCACCACGAGGAGTCGAACCCGGTGAGCGCGACGACCGGCTCACCTTCGGCGAGGGTGACGATGTGGGTCTCGAGTCGCTCGGGCAGCGGCACGTCATAGAGGTCGTAGGCGTTCGCGACCGCGTCGGGCGCCACCAGCACCGCGGCGTAGCGGCCGCTGGGCGACACGCAGGTCTGCAGCACGGCGTCGGTGCCTGGCACCTCGAAGACCGCTCGCGTTCCGCCCGGCTCGACGACCTCGACCGAGGTGCCGAGCGGGTTGAGGCCGTCGAAGCGGGTGACGGTCTGCAGGGTCCCCTCGCCGCCGGGGAGGGGCAGCACGAGCTGGGGCCGCACGTCGGCGACGGCGAGCGGCAGCGGCTCCTCGGTGCCGTCGCCGAGATCGACCAGCACCAGCCCGTCCACCCGCTCGACCGCGGCCAGCGGCGTACCACGGGCGATGCCCTCGATCGCCATGGCAGTGCCGAGGTCGACCGAGTCGGCGCCCGACGACGCCGACAGCAGCAGCCGGCCGTCGAAGGTCAGCACCAGGAGCGCCTCGCTGTCGGGGACGAACCTCCAGTCGGTGACTCGCTGCTCGTCGCCCGCGATCGACACCGCGACCGGATCGGCATCCGGATCCTTGAGCGACGCGGTGTAGAGCACGCTCTCGGCGCCGCCGCCGAGCCCCACGTCGTCGGCGGTGTAGGTGTAGCCGATGAGCTCGCCGCGGTCGGCGCTCTGCAGGTTGGCGACGCGACCCTCCCCCGGCAGAGCGAGCTGGGTGGGGTTGCCGCCGTCGCGGTCCGTGACGATGAGCGCAGTGCGGTCGTCTTCGCGCACCGAGATCACGAGCCGGCTCGAGGTGGCCCGGAAGTCCTCGATGTGGGGGTGCTCGAAGACGGGCACGCCCTCGCCGGCGAGGTCGGTGCGAAAGACGGTGTCGCCCCCTTCGGAGCGCCGCAGCAGGAACATCTCCAGGGGCGGGGTGCGCATCGTCTCGACCACATCCGAGGTCGGACCACCGCCGACGGCCTGGAGCCCCTCGATGCGCACCGTGTACTCGGTGTCGTCGTACAGCGGCAGGGTGAAGCGCACGCCGACGCTGCGGCCGGAGGTGTCGACCGTGAAGGGGGTCTCCGGGGTGACGGTGACCTGCGAGGGATCGACCTCCTGCAGCGATCGGCTGGTCGTCACGATGAACCGCGACCCGGATGCCGAGATCGCCGCCGCGGGATCGGACTGCACCCCGGTGACGCGGGGACCCTGCAGAGCGGCGATTCCGGCGCCCACGAGCCCGACGAGCACGAGCAGGCCGACGACGACCGCGAACGCCACCGCGAACGAGCGCCGGCGCCGATCGCGGCGCAGGCCGCCCCGCGTGCGCTGCCGACGACCGACGGCGTCAGTACTCATAAGGGTCGTCCGGCTCGTCGATGGGGGTCACCTCGGTCGCGGCGATCGTCAGCGCGCCGTCGGCGCCGACCTGCACGGTTCCGCTGACGGTCACCCAGGTGCCCGTCTCGGGCACGTCGCCGACGGCGACGGGAACGCTCGCCACCTGCGCGTCGATGACGCAGTGCGTGATGACCAGCCTCGTGAGGTCGAACCCGTCGTCGGCGGGAGTGACGAAGCCGGTGAGGGTCACCGCGTCGCCGTCGAAGGCCTCGGGGTTGGTGGCGGTGGCGAAGACCGTCGCCCACTCCCCGACCCCGAACACCGTGGTGTCGCCGGTGGTGGCGAGGTCGAGCGCGTCGGCACCCTGGAAGAGCGGCGCCGATCCAGTGTCGCGGTCCATCGCAAGCTCGGCGGAGAGCGACGCCGGGGGCAGCACGAGGATCGCGCCGACGATGCCGGTGGCCAGCACCCCTCCCGCCACGGTCGCCGCGGTCGCCGCGGTGCGGCCGAAGCCCGCGGCGGCGACGGCCTCGCGCCCGGCGTCGTGCTCCGCCTCGTGCTCGCCACCGTGGGCGTCGCCGGCGGCCGCGCGCGCGTCACTGTGATCATGGCCGTGCTCCGCCTCGGCGCCGAGTGGCAACGCGAAGCTCGCCACGGTCCCGACGAGCGCGACCACGGCGAACGCGACGGCGAACCACGACGTGTCGGGGTTGATGTACAGCCCGATGCGGCCCGTCGCCGCCAGCACGATCGTGAACGCGGCCACGCCGGCGGCGAGCCCGACTCCCAGCCAGCGGTTGGTGAGCGCCTGACCGCGGGTGAGCACCCCGCTCTTCGACGAGAGCATCACGACGTCAGACAAGCAGGTTCACCCCCACGCCCATCGCGAAGGCGAACAGCACGACGACCACCGTCATCCCGACGAGCACGGGAGTGCGGTAGGTGGTGCGCAGCAGCGCCAGCATCTTGATGTCGACGATCGGGCCGACGATGAGGAACGCCACGATCGCGCCGGGCGTGAATGTCGACGCGAAGGAGAGCGCGAAGAACGCGTCGACGTTGGAGCAGATCGAGACGATCATCGCCAGCGCGATCATCACGGCGATCGACAGGGCCGGGTTGGACCCGATGGCCACCAGCGCCTCGCGCGGCACCAGCACGTGCACGGCGCCGGCCAGACCCGATCCGATGACGAGCGCCGGCATGACCGCGCGCAGCTCGACGACGAACTGGGCGAGGCTGCGTCGGCCCCGACCGCCCGTGTCGGATGCCGCGAAGTCGCAGGTGTCGCGGAAGCGGTCGGTGATGAGGGCATCGGGGTCCGGGTGCAGGCTGTACAGCCAGCCGATGAGGTTCGCGACCAGGTAGCCGCCCACGAGCCGGGCGATGAGGATGCCGTCGTCGAACCCGAACGCCTGGTGCGTCGTGAGGATGACGATGGGGTTCACGATCGGCGCCGCCACGAGGAAGGTGAGGGTCTCGGGCACCGAGAACCCGCGCATCATCAGACCCCGCGCGAAGGGCACATTCCCGCATTCGCATACCGGGATGAACATGCCCAGCAACGACAGCACCGCCCGTCGCGCCCACGCGCGTCGCGGCATCCACCGCTCGATCGCCCCTGGGGGGAGCCACACCTGGATGACGATGGAGAGCAGCACGCCGAGCACCACGAAGGGCAGGGACTCGATGAGCACGCTGATGGCGAGGGTGAGGCCGTCCTGCGCCCGATCGGGGAGAGGAGTGGATGCCGGTGTGATCGCCGCAACCAACAGCAGTGCGGCGACGACGGCCGCCCCGAGGCCGAGCGAGACCAGCAGCCGCGTGCTGCGCGCCGGTTCGGGGCGCGCGATACGTGGCCGGCGCGCTCGGCGGGGCTGCACGCTCGTCACGCGAGCGACTCCCGGGCGACCGCGGACTCGGCGGCCGCGGGCGACGCGGCGCCGGCGGCGGCGGCGGTGCAGGCGGCGCACACCCCGAAGATGTCCACGACGTGCTCGGCCTGCGTGAATCCGTGCTGGGCCGCCGTGCGGTGCGCCCACTGCTCGACATCGGTCGCGGCGATCTCTACGGCGTGTCCGCACCGGCGGCAGATGAGGTGGTGGTGGTGGCCCGAGGTGGTGCAGGCGCGGTAGAGCGCCTCACCGTCGGGGCTCTGCAGCTGGTCCGCGTCGCCGGCTGCGGCCAGGCCCGCGAGCGCGCGATAGACGGTGGCGAGACCTATGCCGGTGTTCTCTTCGCGCAGCGTCGCGTGCAGGGTCTGCGCGCTGACGAAACCCGGCGCGTCCGCGAGCGCGTCGCGCACGCGCTCTCGCTGCCAGGTGTTCCGCTGAGCCATGGGTCCGATTCTAGGCGGGCGCCCCGAAGAGGCGGCTGAGAGCGGGCGCGGTCATGCCGCCTCGTGCAGTCGCGTCACGCGCCCGCGGCGGCCTCCCGCCACACGGCAGACGAGGTAGATCACGAACGAGATGGTGGTGATGTACGGGCTCACCGGCAGGGTGCCCATGACGGCGAGGAGAATGCCGCCGACCGCGGACACCACCCCGAAGAGGGCCGCCAGCAGCGGCACCGACAGCGGCCCCGAGGCCACGCGCATGGCGGCCGCGGCGGGGGTCACCAGCAGCGCCATCACCAGCAGTGCCCCGATGATGTGCACGGCCACCGCCACGATGAGACCCAGCAGCAGCATGAACGTCAGCGACACCGCGGTCGTCGGCACACCGCGCGCGGCGGCGGACTGCGGGTCGAGCGAGTCGAAGCGCAGCGGGCGCCAGATCAGCAGCAGGCCGAGCAGCACGAAGGCGCCGATGCCGATCAGCCAGCCGAGCTGCCCGGACTGCACCGACACGATCTGGCCGGTCAGCAGGCTGAAGCGGTTGGCGCTGCGACCGTCGTAGAGCGAGAGGAAGAGGATGCCGAGGCCCAGGCCGAACGGCATGAGCACCCCGATGATCGAGTTGCGGTCGCGTGCCCGGGCACCGAGCCCGCCGATGATCGCGGCGGCGATGAGCGAGCCGACGATCGACCCCGTGACGACGTCGACGCCGATGAGCAGGGCCGCCGCTGCGCCGGCGAACGACAGCTCGCTGATGCCGTGCACCGCGAACGCCATGTCGCGCTGCATCACGAAGACGCCGATGAGCCCGCCGACGAGGCCGAGCACAGCGCCCGCCCACACCGAGTTCTGCACGAGCGCGAGGATCTCGCTGTAGTCGGCCAGTCCGCCGAAGAACGCGTCGCCGATGTCGTCCCAGTTCATGCCGATGCCTCGTGGTGGTGGTGGTGCGACGAGGCCTCGGCGTCGGGGGCGCCGACGACGACGAGCCGCCCTCCCGCGCGCAGCACCTCGACGGGGGCGCCATACAGGTCGCTGAGCACCCGGGAGGTGAGCACCTCGTCCGGAGTTCCCAGCGTGAACCGCCCGCCCGCGATGTACAGGATGCGGTCGACGGCGCCGAGCACCGGGTTGATGTCGTGGGTCACGAGCAGCACGGCGGCATCGCTCCTGCGCCGGTGTGCGTCGATGAGCCCCACGACGGCCTGCTGGTTGGCGAGGTCGAGGCTCGTCAGCGGTTCGTCGCAGAGCAGCAGGCGGGGGTTGTCGGCGAGGGCCTGGCCGACGCGCAGGCGCTGCTGCTCGCCGCCCGAGAGCAGCCCCACCGGACGATCGGCGAAGGCGCGCGCGCCGACGGCGTCGACGAGCGCGTCCACGCGCTCACGCTCGCCGCGGCGCGGGAAGGGAAAGCCGAATCGGTGACCGTTGATGCCGAGCGCGACGAGGTCGCGGCCGCGCAGCGGCGTCTCAGGGGGAAGCGGCCGCTGCTGCGGGATGTAGCCGATGTCGCGGTTGCCGCGCTGGCGCACGGGTCGTCCCAGCGCCTCGATGTGTCCGGCGCTGAGGGATTCCAGCCCCAGGATCGCCCGCAGAAGCGTCGTCTTGCCGGACCCGCTGGGGCCCAGCACCGCGAGCAGCTCACCGGGATGCACCTCGAGGTCGAGCCCCGCCCACAGCTCGCGATCGCCGCGGCGCAGCGCCGCGCCGGTGATGCGCAGCGGCACGCCGGGTGCGGAGGTGGTCGCGCTCACGCGTCCAGCGCCGCGGCGAGGGCTGCGATGTTGTTCTCCATCCAGCCAATGTACGTCTCGCCGTCGGGGAGCGTCTCGGTGAGCTCGACGACGGGCACCCCGGCGTTCTCTGCCGCATCGATCGCCTCTGCGGTCTCGGCGCCGGCGGTCTGCGCGTTGGTCAGCAGCACCGCGACGTCGCCCGAGGCGATGACGTCGAGGGCAGCGAGCAGGGTGGCGGGCGGCACGTCTTGCCCCTCTTCGACCGCCTCGCTGAATGCCGGCGGCGTGAGGTCGACCAGCCCGGCGGCGAGCGCGAGGTAGACCGGAGCCGGTTCTGTCACGAACGCCCCCTCGCCCTCGTGCACGGCGGCGAGGTCGGAGAGCTCGAACTGGAGCCGGGCGATCTGCCCGGAGAAGTCGGCCAGGTTCTCTTCGAACATCGCCGCGTCATCCGGACGCAGCTCGGTGAGCGCGGCGGCGATGTCCTCGGCGACGTGCTCCATGGTGTGAGGGTCGTACCAGACGTGCTCGTTGAAGCCCTCGACGTGGTCGTGATCGCCGTGCTCTTGCGCGTCCGTGGCCTCGGCGTCGTGCCCGTCGCCGCCCGGCCATTCGGCTGAGTGCTGCACCGCGGTCACGACGGGGACGTCCACCCCGCTCGCCTCGATCAGCGCGTCGACGAAGGGGTCGTATCCGCCGCCGTTCTCGATGATGAGGTCGGCGCGCTGGATCGCCAGCTGATCCCGGGCGCTCGCCTCGTACGCGTGCGGGTCCTGCGACGCCGACGAGACGATCGAGGTGACCTCGACGGCATCCCCGCCGATCTCCTCGGCGATCTGCCCGTACACGCTCGTCGACGCGACCACCTGCAGCGCGCCGTCGTCCGTCGCCACATCATCCGGGGCGGTGCCTGAGCAGCCGGCGAGCAGGAGGACGGATGCCGCACCGAGCGCGGCTGCGGGAAGCGTCTTGCGGGTCGTCATGGACCCAGTGTACGGGCTACTGATAATCGTTCTCAACATGGGTGCCGACGGGCGCCCGCCACGGTTCAGTCCAGCAGCAGTGCGGGCTCCTCGAGCACGGATGCCACGTCGGCGATGAACCGGCTCATGCCGTCGCCGTCGATCACGCGGTGGTCGAAGGACCCCGAGACCGTGGTCACCCAGCGCGGGCGCACCTCGCCGTCGACGACCCACGGCTTCTGGCGGATGGCACCCATCGCGACGATGCCCGACTCGCCGGGGTTGATCGTCGGGGTGCCGGCATCCATGCCGAAGACGCCGATGTTGGTGATCGTGATCGTGCCGCCCTGCTGGTCGGCAGGGGTGCTCTTGCCCTCGCGCGCGGTGAGCGTCAGGCGCTGCAGAGCGCGGGCGAGCTCGCGCATGCTGAGGTCCTGCGCGTCCTTGATGTTCGGCACGAGCAGGCCGCGCGGCGTGGCGGCGGCGATGCCGAGGTTGACGTAGTTGCGCACGCGGATCTCGGCTCCGCCGTCGGTGTCGACCCACGCGGCGTTGACCATGGGTGTGCGACGCACCGCCCAGACGACCGCCCGAGCCATGATCAGCAGCGGCGAGACCTTGACGTCGGCGAAATCGGGGGATGCCTTGAGGCGCTTGACCAGCTCCATCGTGCGGCTCGCGTCGACGTCGGTCCACACCGACACGTGCGGGGCCGACGACGCCGAGCGCACCATCGCCGAGGCGGTCGCCTTGCGCACGCCCTTGACCGGAATGGTCTCCTCACGCCCGTCGTCGGACGGCGCCGGAGTGACGGGGATCGTCTGCTCTCGCACCTCGGGCAGGTCGGGGGTCTGGATGTTGCGGAACACGCTCGCCTGCGACGCCTGCGCCACCACGTCGTCGCGGGTGACCTGTCCGCCCGGGCCGGTGGGCGTCACCGCGGCGAGGTCCACACCGAGGTCCCGCGCCAGCTTGCGGATCGGGGGCTTGGCGATGACCCCGACCGACGCTCGCACCTGCTGCTGCGAGCTCGGCGTCCGCGTCGGGCGCCGTCGCGACGCCACCGCGCCGCCCGTGCCGTAGCCCACCAGCACCGCGCCCTCGCCGTCGCCGGATGCCGCCTGCTCGCCGTGCTCGGACTGGCCGACCACCACGGGAGTGGCGTCATCGGACGCTGCGGTCCGGCTCGACTCGATCGTGATGATCGCAGCGCCCACGGGCACCGTGTCACCCTCGGCCACCAGCAGCTCGCCGACTGTGCCGGCGAACGGCGACGGCAGCTCGACGAGCGACTTGGCGGTCTCGATCTCGACGATCACGTCGTTGACGGCGACCTCGTCCCCCGGCGCGACGCGCCACTGCACCACCTCGGCCTCGGTCAGTCCCTCACCGACATCGGGCAGGACGAACGTCTGCGTGCTCATGATGGTCCTTTCGCGGCGGCCCTGCGGCCTCAGTGGGCGAGTACGCGGTCGACGGCCTCGAGGATGCGGTCGGCATCGGGGAGGTACACGCCCTCGAGCTTCGCGGGCGGGAACGGCACATCGAATCCCGACACCCGCAGCACCGGGGCTTCGAGGGCGTAGAAGGCGCGCTCCATGACGGTCGCGGCGACTTCCGACCCCACGGAGGTGAAGCCGGGCGCCTCCTGGGCGTAGACCATGCGTCCGGTGCGTCGCACCGAGTCGAGGATGGGGCCGTAGTCGATGGGCGACAGCGAGCGCAGGTCGACCACCTCGCACGAGGTGCCTTCGCCC
Source organism: Microbacterium sp. zg-Y818 (assembly GCF_030246905.1). Taxonomy (NCBI): domain Bacteria; kingdom Bacillati; phylum Actinomycetota; class Actinomycetes; order Micrococcales; family Microbacteriaceae; genus Microbacterium; species Microbacterium sp. zg-Y818. Next base: position 3,170,538 of record NZ_CP126741.1, read on the forward strand.
TCGGCGAGCGCCGCGGCCTGCAGCAGAGTCGTCACCATCGCGCCGTGGCCGACGAGCGTGACGTCGGTGCCGCGGCGGACGACCCGTGAGGCGTGCAGCGGCACGGCGCGGGATGCGGTGTCGACCTCGCCCTTGGCCCAGTACTTCGCCTTCGGCTCGAGGAAGACCACCGGGTCCGGTGAGGCGATGGCATCCTGGATCATCCAGTACGCGTCGTTCGCCGTCGACGGCGACACCACCCGCAGTCCCGCGGTGTGGGTGAAGTAGGCCTCGGGGCTCTCCTGGTGGTGCTCGACCGCGCCGATGTGGCCGCCGTAGGGGATGCGGATGACCACCGGCATCTGCAGCCGGCCCTCGGAGCGGTTGGTGAGCTTCGCGAGCTGCGTGGTGATCTGGTCGAAGCCGGGAAAGACGAAGCCGTCGAACTGGATCTCGACGACGGGGCGGAAACCGGCCATCGCCAGGCCGATCGCGGTGCCGATGATGCCGGACTCCGCCAGCGGGGTGTCGAGCACGCGCTGTTCGCCGAACTCGGCCTGCAGCCCTTCGGTCACGCGGAAGACGCCGCCCAGGCGGCCGATGTCCTCGCCCATCAGCAGCACGTGGTCATCTGCGGCGAGCGCGGCGCGCATGCCCGCGTTGAGGGCGCGCCCGAGCGGCATGGTCGTCAGCGTGCCGGTGACCTCTGCCGGACGGGTGGTCGTTGCAGCCTCGGTCATGACGCGCCCTCCTCGAAGGATGCCTCGTAGTCGGCGAGCCAGGCCCGCTGCTCGGCCACGAGCGGGTGGGGGTCGCTGTAGACGTGCGCGAACATCGACTCGGCCGGAATGGTACCCAGGGCGTTCGTGCGGGTTCGCACGTCGTCGGCGAGGGCCTGCGCCTCGGCGTCGACGTCGGCGAAGAAGGCGTCGCTGGCTCCCCGCGCCTGCAGGAACGCGCGCATGCGCACCAGCGGGTCGCGGAGCGTCCAGGACTGCTCCTCGTCGGAGGTGCGGTACTTGGTCGGGTCGTCGCTGGTCGTGTGCGCGCCCATCCGGTAGGTCATCGCCTCGATCGCGCGCGGACCGTCGCCTGCGCGCGCCTCGTCCAGCGCCCGCTTGGTGACGGCGTAACTGGCCAGCACGTCGTTGCCGTCGACGAGGATCGACGGCATGTAGCCGGCCGCCCGCAGGTGCAGCGGTGTGCGGGACTGGGTCGCCACCGGGACCGAGATCGCCCACTGGTTGTTCTGCAGGAAGAAGACCTGCGGAACGCGGTAGCTCGCGGCGAACACCATCGCCTCGTGCACGTCGCCCTGGCTCGACGCCCCGTCGCCGTAGTAGACGATCACGGCTTCGTCGCGCTCGGGCTCACCGGTCGCGGTGCGCCCGTCGAACACCAGACCCATGCCGTACCCGGTCGCGTGCAGGGTGTGCGCACCGAGCACGAGCGTGTACGGACGGGTGTTGCCGTTCTTCGGGTCGGCCGCGTCCCACCCGCTGTGCGTGAGCCCCCGCATGAGGCGGATGATGTCGACCGGGTCGACCCCGCGGATCGTGCAGACGACGTGCTCGCGGTACGAGGGGAAGATGTGGTCCTGCGTGCGGGTGGCACGGGCCGACCCGACCTGGGCGGCCTCCTGGCCGAACGACGGCGGCCACAGGGCGAGCTGGCCCTGGCGCTGCAGGTGCGTGGCCTGCCTGTCGAACGCGCGGCTGTTGGCCATGTCGCGGTAGAACTGCTCGAGATCGGCGTCGGGCAGGGCGTCGACGATCTCGAGGTAGGGCTCTGCGGCGGGCGTCGGCGCGTACGACCCGTCGGCCGCGAGGATGCGCACGAGAGCGGGATCGTCGGGCGGGATCATCCCCCTACGCTAACGTGCGGCGCAAGGCCCGCCCTGCTGGACATCCCACAACGGATCGCCGGATCCGCAGTACGCGACCTACAGACCCTGCGCGTGCGCCGCGCGCGCGGGGTGCCCCTCGGGCAGCAGCGACAGGGCGGATGCCGCGGCCTCGTGAATGGCCGCCATCGACTCCTCCTCGCCCACCGAGATGCGCACGCCGTCACCCGCGAACGGACGCACGATGAGGCCCGCGTCGTCGAAGCGGGGCGCCACGTCGAGCGTGTACTCACCCGTCGGCAGCCACACGAAGTTCCCCTGCGCGTCGGGGACGTTCCACCCGTCCGCCCGCAGCGCGCTCGCGAGGCGATCGCGACGGTCGGTGATCACGGCGACCCTGGCGATGAGCTCGTCTTCGGCGTCGAGGCTGGCCAGCGCCGCCTCCTCGGCCTGCGCGGTGACCGACAGCGGAATGCCGGTGCTGCGGGCGGCGTCGAGGATGCGGGGGTGACCAACGCCGTAGCCGATGCGCAGGCCCGCGAGACCGTACGCCTTCGAGAAGGTGCGCAGCACCACGACGTTCTGGTGTCCGGTCGCCAGCACGCGCGCACCATCGACGGCCGCAGGGTCCGTGACGAATTCGGCGTAGGCCTCGTCGAGCACCACGAGCACGTCTGCCGGCACGCGGGCGAGGAAGGCCTCGAATTCGTCCTGTCGGACAATGGGCCCGGTGGGGTTGTTGGGACTGCAGACGAGGATCATCCGAGTGCGATCTGTGACGCGCCGGGCCATTTCCTCGAGGTCATGGGTGCCGTCTGCGGCCAGCGGCACCGCCACCGCGGTCGCGCCGGCGACGGCGGCCAGACCCGGGTAGGCCTCGAACGAGCGCCAGGCGTACATCAGCTCGTCGCCGGCGCCTGCCGTCGCGAGGGCCAGCTGCTGCAGGATCGACACGCTGCCGGCCGCCACGTGCACCGCGTCGCTGCTGACTCCGAACCGCGCCGCCAGCCGGGCGCGCAGCCGCGACGCCGACGCGTCGGGATAGCGGTTGACGGCGATCGCCGAACGCAGGGCCTCGACGACACTCGGCAACGGCTCGAAGGGGTTCTCGTTGCTGGAGAGCTTGAATGCATCGGCGCCGGCCTGCTTCCCCTGCCGGTAGGGCGGGAGGGCGGCGATCTCGGGACGGATCCGCACGGGCGCGGGCGAGGGGGCCTCAGTCACATTCCGAGCCTACAAGCGCGGCGCCGCCCCCAAAGCACGGCCGAGAACCCGCGCGCGGGCGGCACCGGCAATTCGCGACGGCGTCGCGCCGCGGCATGGGACACTGCTGGGCATGCGCTTCATCATCCGCGTCGTCGTCAACGCCTTCGCGATCTGGGTCGTGACCCTCATCCCCGCGCTGCAGGTCACGGTGATCGCCTTCCCACCCGGCGAGACCCTGCAGCTCGTGCTGACCCTGCTCGCAGTCGCCGCGATCTTCGCGCTGGTCAACACGATCATCGGCACGGTCATCAAGATCGTCGCGCTCCCCCTGTACATCCTCACCCTGGGGCTGATCTCGTTCATCATCAACGGGTTCCTGCTGTGGCTCACGGCGTGGATCACGGGGTTCTGGCACTGGGGACTGCGCCTGGACGACTTCTGGTGGGGCGTGGTCGCCGCGATCGTGATCTCGCTCATCAACTGGTTCTTCGGCATCATCCTGCGCCCGCAGCGCCGTCGCCGCGACTGAGCCGCTCGTCACGGCGCGCCGCTGCCCAGACCGTCGTCTCGACGGATGCCGCGGCGCCCAGTTCCCCGAGCACATCGCGCAGCGGCTGCACGCGGGGATCGGTGCTCGCATCGAGCATCGCCGACGTCTCGGCGTAAGCGGTCATGTGGTGGCTGGGCAGCGTGAGGTCGCCGACGTGCGCCCGCGGGTGCGCGACGCGTTCGGCGACGAAGCTCCCCGGCGCACCGACGACGGCCGGAAGGCCCCCGTCGGCCAGCGCCGCGACGGGGTCGTCGGCGTGCCGCACGCTCACGCTCAGGGTGCCCGCGCCCACATCCGCCGCCACCGGCGACCCGAAGGTCACGACCGTGCGGGTGTCGAAGCCGCCCTCGGTCGCCAGCCGCGAGGCGATCATGCCGCCCTGTGAATGGCCGAAGGCGTGCACGGCGTCGCCTTCGCCTGCGCCGGCCGCGCGCAGCGCATCGACCACGACGGCGTACGACGCCGCGGTCTCCCCTCCATAGAGCTCCAGGTTGGACTGCATGTCGAAGGGGTCCTCACCGCCCGAAGCCGCCGTCTGCGTCCCGGCTATGTAGACCGCGAACTGCCGGGTGCCATCCGGCATGGTGTACTTCTCCACCCGCACGCGCGCGTCGCCCTCGCCCGGCATGCGGGCCGCTGCCTCGGCGAGCGAGGCGGGGGCCGCTCCCCGCGCCGATTGCCGCAGCGGCACGGCGGCCACCGGCGGCGGGTGTCCCGTCAGCCGCTCCCCGACGTCGACGGTGCCGCCACCGTGGGCGCGCACCGCCTGCCGGAACACCGGCAGGCCGACCGAGAGCGCGCCCAGCGTGAGCGGCCCCGCTTGCATCCCCAGCGCCAGCAGCTGGCCCCCGAACGCCGTCCCCATGTCTGCTCGCCACGCGCGCAGCGCCAGATCCGCCGCCCGCGCCGCCTCGGGGTCGGTGGCGCGCGCCAGCAGCAGCGCGACCCGCACGCGCATGATCTGCGCGCCGTCGCCCCCCGCTTCGGCCGCCACCAGCTGGGCCCGCAGCTCGACGATTTCGTACACCGCCGAGGCGTGACGCAGCCGCGCCGCGAGGGCCCGTGCCTCATCGGCCGATGCCGCCACCTCCCGGCTGAGGGCGCGGGCGTCGCCGGTCTCCGGCTCCGCGAAGACCACGCCGGACAGGTCGGTCGCCACGGCCGCGAGCGCGTCGGCGTCATCGTCGAGTGCGGCGGCGACCAGTTCGAAGCCGCCGGCGGCGGCATCCAAAGACGCGGTGTCCACCGCGATCGGCCCCGAGCCGCGGATCTCGAGGTCGCTCACGGCTCCGGAGTCCAGCTGCTCTCGAGGCGGTCGCGGGTCTGCACGAGGCGCTCCCGCAGCTGCACCATCGGCCGGTCGATGCGCGCCACACCCTCGACCCAGGCGTCCACCGCGTCGCGGAACGCCCGCGCCGCGCTGGACTGCCAGTCCGTCTCGCGCGCCATCCCCATCGCACGCGCCCGCACGTCGTCCAGACCCGCCTGGATCGCCGTGAGCCTGTGCAGGGCGGCATCGACGCCGGCGATGTCGTCGCGCAGATCCAGGGTCATGGGTTCGACTCTCGCCCCTGCCCGTGCCCCGGCGGCGCCTTCACGGCCGCGCCGGGGACAGCCGGCGGAAAACCGGCTCTGTGCAGAGCGCGTCGATATCGCCATGATGGGGGGATGAGTGTCGCCGTGGACCCATTCCGCGTCGTCTTCGTCTGTACCGGAAACATCTGCCGCTCCCCCATGGCCGACATCGTGTTCCGCTCGTTGACCCGACGGGCAGGACTCGACCACCGCGTCTCGTCGTGGAGCGCAGGCACCGGTGACTGGCACGTGGGCGAGCGCGCCGATGCGCGCACCCTCGGCGCGCTCGCCCGCCAGGGCTATGACGGCGAGCTCCACCGGGCCCGCCAGTTCACCCAGGAGGACTTCGACCGCTCCGACCTCGTCGTGGCGCTGGACCGCAGCCACGAGCGCATCCTGCTGGAGTGGGCCCCGAGCACCGCGGACGCCGACAAGGTGTCGCTGCTGCGAACGTTCGACTCCAGCGCGGGCGACCACCTCGACGTGCCCGACCCCTACTACGGCGGGCCGGAGATGTTCGATGAGGTGCTCGGTATGATCGAGAGCGCGTGCCGGGCCCTCTTCCGGCAACTCGAACCCGCGGTCCGTCAGCCCCGCTGAGCGATCTGTTCCACCGCGCCGGCGATCGGAGTCCCCGTGCCCACGTCCCTGCCCCCCCAGCCGCTGAGCCCCCTCGACGGGCGCTACCGCGCCGCGGTGGCCGGCCTTGCCGACTACCTCTCCGAGGCAGGCCTCAACCGCGCCCGGGTCGAGGTCGAGGTCGAGTGGATCATCGCGCTGACCGACCGCTCGCTCTTCGGCACCACTCCCCTGCAGCCGGGCGACAAAGACGCCCTCCGTGCCCTGTACCGCGACTTCGGCCAGGCCGAGATCGACTGGCTGGCAGACAAAGAGGCCGTGACCCGGCACGATGTGAAAGCCGTCGAGTACCTCGTGCGCGACCGCCTGTCGACACTGGGCCTCGATGCCATCGCCGAGCTGGCGCACTTCGCCTGCACCAGCGAGGACATCAACTCCGCCTCGTACGCGCTCACCGTGCAGCGCGCCGTGGAGCGCGTGTGGCTGCCCAAGCTCCGCTCGGTCATCGACAAGCTCCGGGCGCTGGCGGTGGAGCACAAGGATGCCGCCATGCTCTCGCGCACCCACGGGCAGCCGGCGACTCCCTCCACGATGGGCAAAGAACTCGCCGTCTTCGTCTGGCGGCTGGAGCGGGTCGCCGCGCAGATCGCCGGCGGCGAGTACCTCGCCAAGTTCTCGGGAGCCACCGGCACCTGGTCGGCCCACCTCGCCGCCGACCCCGACGTCGACTGGCCCGAGCTGTCGCGCACCTTCATCGAAGGGCTCGGCATCGGGTTCAACCCCATGACCACGCAGATCGAGTCGCATGACTGGCAGGTCGAGCTCTACGACCGCACCCGGCACGCCGGCGGCATCCTGCACAACCTCGCCACCGACGTGTGGACCTACATCTCGATGGGCTTCTTCGCCCAGATCCCCGTGGCCGGCGCCACCGGATCGTCGACGATGCCGCACAAGATCAACCCGATCCGGTTCGAGAACGCCGAGGCCAACCTCGAGATCGCCGGCGGCCTCTTCGGCACGCTCGCCCAGACCCTCGTGACCTCGCGCCAGCAGCGCGACCTCACCGACTCGACGACGCAGCGCAACATCGGGGTCGCCTTCGGCCACTCGCTGTTGGCGCTGGACAACCTCGAGCGGGGCCTGGGCGAGATCTCGCTGTCGCGCGATGTGCTGCTGGGCGACCTCGACGCCAACTGGGAGGTGCTCGCCGAGGCGATCCAGACCGTCGTGCGCGCCGAGATCGCTGCGGGCCGCTCGCAGATCACCGACCCGTACGCGCTGCTGAAGGACCTCACGCGCGGTCGCCGGGTGGGCGCGGCGGAGCTCGCCGAGTTCGTCGACGGCCTCGACATCGGCGACGCCGCCAAGGAGCGCCTGCGGGCGCTGACCCCGGCCGACTACACCGGGCTCGCCGAGCAGCTGGTCGATACCCTCATCGCCGAGTGAGTATTCGCGGCGCCGAGTGAGTACTCGCGGCGCCGAGCGGGCGCGGTGTCAGCGCTTGTCGTCGGCCTCGGGCGCCGTCCCGGCGTCATCGCGATCGCTGCGGTCGGTGCGCATGACCGGTCCGTCGATCGGCTTGGCCACCTGCGCCGGGTCGACCACGAGGATCAGCAGCGCCAGCCCCACCAGGGTGACGATGAACGAGATGCCCGCGACGATCAGCGCCACGACGACGGCGCGCTGGGTGTCCTCCGGCGGTCCGGCCTGCAGCGCGCCCATCGACAGCAGCGTCACGATGCCGGCGAAAGCGGCGGCAGCGAAGGCGAGGCCCAGCAGCTGTACGGGCTTGAGCAGCTCGCGACGGGTGGGACGGGTGGGTTCGGTCACGACATGCCTCCGGAGTGGGTGACGACCGGGGGTGCGGTATCGGTCTCGGTGCGCCGCGGCGAGAAGCCGGCGATGCCGAGGTACACCCCGATCACCGCCGCGTACGCGCCGAAGATGCCGACGCCGATGACGATGCCGGTGAGGGTGAACCATTGACCGGCTTCGTCGACGAAGTAGTCCAGCTGGTAGCCGGCGGGCACGACCAGCATGCCCAGCCCCAGAAGCAGCGTGACGGCGCCGACGACGATGGCGTCGCGGGCGTCCGAAGCCGCCGGCGACAGCGCGGCGGCGCGGCGGCGGGCGGCGATGCCCGCGGCGAGCTCGGCGGCCCCGGTGGCCAGCGCCCAGACGATGACGAGCACGAAGAACACCGTGGTGGTGCGCAGCCCCGGCGCGCCGCCGATCATGCCGGCGACGAGGGTGAGGATGCCGAGCAGCACCGAGGGCCAGCGCTGGCCGGACGGAAAGACCAGCCATACCGACAGCAGCAGCACGAGGGCGGTCGCGACCGCGAACCCGCTGAAGACCGCCATCCCGACGACCGCGGAGTGGTCGGGCGAGAAGGTGATCATGATGCCCGCGGTCAGCGCGAACAGCGCGCGCGCCAACTGAAGGTGGCGCACGTCGAACGTGCGGGGGGTGGTGTCAGACACGGCGGAACTCGTCAGCTCAAGAGATGGGATGCCTCCAGTCTAGGTCGTCGTCGGCTGGGAGACCCTCGGACGCAAGCCTGTCGCGCCGCGTCGTGGCGCGGGTAACCTGGCCTCCCGTCCTTGCAGAGGTCCCGTGAACATCACCGCCCGGAGGTCCCGACGCGCCGCGCTGGCCGTGCTCGCCGCGCTGGCCGTGCTCGCCGCCGCGGGGCTCGTGACCGCATGCGGTGCCGAACGCACGACGGTGCCGTCGGCAGCACCCGTTCAGACGCCCACCCCCTCGGCGTCGGCGACGGCGGCGCCGAGCCCGCCGTTCGACGTGGCGACCGGCCTCGACGCGCCGTGGTCGCTGGCTCCCGTGGGCTCGTCGGTGCTGGTCAGCGAGCGCGACACCGCCCGCGTGTTCGAGTGGACCGCCGCCGGCGAGCTGCGGGAGCTGGCGGTGATCGACGACGTGGCCCACGGTGGCGAAGGCGGGCTGCTGGGGCTGGCGGCCGCGGACGGCGCGCTCTACGTCTACGCCACGACGGCGGCGGGAAACCGCGTGCAGGCGTTCACCCTGTCGGGAGAGCCCGGCGCGCTCACGCTCGGCTCCCCCCGCACGGTCATCGAGGGCCTCCCGGCGTCGGGCACGCACAACGCCGGGCGCATCGCGTTCGGTCCCGACGGCATGCTGTACGTCCCCGTCGGCGATGCCGGTGACTCGCAGGCCGCGCAGGACGCGACCGCGCTGAACGGCAAGATCCTGCGGCTCACCCCCGACGGCGGCATCCCGCCCGACAACCCCACGCCGGAGTCGCCGGTGTACAGCCTCGGCCACCGCAACGTGCAGGGCCTGGCCTGGGCAGAGGACGGGCGCCTGTTCGCCAGCGAGTTCGGGCAGAACACGTGGGATGAGCTCAACGTCATCGAGCCCGGCGCCAACTACGGCTGGCCGGTCGTGGAAGGCGCGGCATCCGAGCCGGGTTTCGTCGACCCGGTGGCGCAGTGGCCGACGGCGCAGGCGAGCCCCAGCGGCATCGCGATCGTCGACGGCACGGTGCTCATCGCCAACCTGCGCGGAGAGACCCTGCGCGCCGTGCCGACCGATGACCCCGCGGCATCGGTCGATCACTTCGCCGGTGCGTACGGGCGCCTGCGCGACGTGCTGCTCGCTCCCGACGGACGCATCTGGATCGTCACCAACAACACCGACGGGCGCGGCGTCGAACGTGCCGGCGACGATCGCATCGTGTCGGTGGATGCCGGCGACGTCGTCCCCTGATGGCTCAGAAGTCGGCGATCACCAGCTTGTGCATGTCGAGCATGCGGGCGTAGGCGCCCGGCCGCCGCATCAGCTCTCCCATGTTCTCGGGCACGATCTGCCAGCTCAGACCGAAACGGTCGGCGAGCCACCCGCACTGCTCGGCCTCGGGCACCGCCGACAGCGCGCTCCAGAGCCTGTCGATCTCGGCCTGGTCGGGGCAGCTCACCTCGAGCGAGACGCCGCACGTGAAGGAGGAGTCCTGCGGCACGGCGGAGTCCATCGCCGTGAACCACTGCCCCTCCAGCTGGAAGTCGCAGAACATGATCGCCCCGGCGGGGGCGGGGCCGGCCTGCTCGGGGTACTCCGCGATCGTGCCGATGCGCGATCCCTCGAACAGCGACGTGTAGTACTCCACCGCTTCGCGGGCGCGATTCTGGGCGTCTCCGCCGAACATCAGGCTGGGCATGAGGAAGGGCCGGGGCTCGTCTCCGTCTTCGTCGAGGATGAGCTGCCAGCTGACGCCGTAGCGGTCCTGGACCCACCCGTAGCGAGGGCTGTACGGGTACGCGGCCAGCTCCATCATCACCTCGCCCCCGTCGACGAGGCGCTCCCACAGCGCGTCGAGCCGCTCACGCGCGACATTCGCGTCGCCGCCGAAGAGCATGCGGTCGAAGTTGAGCATGAACGACACCGAGGGGTTCGGCCGAAACTCCGGCCCCGCGTTGATGAAGCTCAGCCGGTACCCGTCGATCTCGACGTCGACGGTCAGCTCCGCTCCGGCGAAGTCGCTCTGAAAGCCCGGCAGCCCCTCGTTCGGGTAGCGCGCGGTGACGGTCGACGTCGCGCCGGGGAACGCCGACGTGTAGAACTCCGCGGCCTCCGCGGCGTTGTGGTCGAACCAAAGATTCGGGACGATTCTCTGCACGGAAGACCTCCTCGTCGGGTGCGTCACCGCCCAGCATCCACGCGAGGCCGTGCGCGCGCAAGAAGCCCTTCAGCCGGCCGCGTTCTTCAGCAGCGCGCGCATCTTCTCGTCCACCGCGTCGGTGTAGTCGAGCACGGCGAACGACGTGGCCCAGAACTCCCCGTCGTCGAGCGCGGCGTCCTCGTTGAACCCGATCGTGGCGTACCGGGTGTCGAACTTCGAAGCCGGTTGCAGGAACGTCACCACCTTGCCGTCCTTGGCGTACGAGGGGAAGCCGTACCAGGTCTTCGGATCCAGGTGCGGCGCGGTCTCGGTGACGGCGGTGTGGAATCGCTCGGCGATGGTGCGGTCGGGCTCGGGGAGCGCGGCGATGGCGTCGAGGCAGGCCTGCGCCTCTCTCTGCTTCTTCGCGCTGCCCTTGCCGTTCTTGGCCTGGGTCTTGAGTTCGGCGGCGCGCTGCTTCATCGCGGCGCGCTCGGCCGCGCTGAAGCCGGATTCACCGGTGCGGGTGTCGGTCATGATCAGCCTTTCTGGTTCTGCTGAATGCGGATGAGATTGCCGGCCGGATCGCGGAAGGCGGCGTCGCGCACGCCGTAGTCCTGGTCGACGGGTTCCTGCACGACGTCGGCGCCGGCCGCGGCGACCGCGGCGAAGGCGGTGTCGAGGTCGTCGGTGGCGAGGTTCACGCCGAAGTAGCTGCCCTTGGCGATGATCTCGAGCAGCACCTCGCGTTCGTCATCGGTCAGGTCGCTCCCCACGCCGGGCGGATGCAGCACGATCGCGGTGTCGGGCTGGCCCACCGGGCCGACCGTGATCCACCGCATGTCCTCATACCCCACGTCGAGCCGCACCTCGAACCCGAGCACGTCGCGGTAGAACGCGACGGATGCCTCGGCGTCGGTGTGCGGCAGGAAGCTCGATTGAATCGTGATGTCCATGACCGTCACGGTACGAGTGCGGAGGCGTCCTGCGCTTCTTGATTCCTGACCGGTCTGGTGAGGCGCTTGGCGATGCACGGCAGCATGCCGGCGCGAAACGGTGCCCCCTGCTCTCGGTAGACGCTGGGCGGCACTCCGACCAGCTCGGTGAACCGGGTGCTGAACGTGCCCAGCGAAGATGAGCCGACGGCGAAGCACACCTCGGTGACGCTGAGGTCGCCTCGGCGCAGCAGGGTCATGGCCCGCTCGATGCGCCGGGTCATGAGGTAGGCGTACGGCGACTCCCCGTAGGCGAGCTTGAACTGCCGGCTCAGATGGCCGGCCGACATATGCACGTCGCGGGCGAGGGATGCCACATCCAGCGGCTGCGCGTACTCGCGGTCCATGCGGTCACGCACGCGGCGCAGCAGCACAAGCGTCTGCAGATCCTGGGGCGTGCGTTCGGCCACGGTGAGATGGTCGCACAGCCGGCTGCGTCGTCGCCAGGGTCGCGAGCCGTGGTCGGCTCAGCTCGCGCGGTCGCGCCGGCGTCTCGGGCGCTGGGTCACGCGCCGACGCAGCCGCTGCGCGCGGGTGGCCGGCGCCACCACCGGCACCGGCTGGGTCACGACGGCGTCAACGGCCATCGATCCGTCGACGGGGCCGATCACGGCGATCGGCGTCGTGGGGGTCACCGTGTCGGGCAGCACCGGCATGCCGGCCAGGCGCCGGTGCTCGCGGATGTAGGCCGGCACGAGCAGCACGACCGCCCCGAACCAGGCCAGCGGGTTGCTCCAGGCGACGCCGGCGAAGCCGATGAGCCCGCCCAGCACGACGGCGGCGACGACGCGCATCACCAGCTCGATCACGCCGGTGACGGTGGGGATGAGGGCGTGCCCGAGGCCCTGCAGGGCGCCGCGGACGACGAAGAGCACGCCCAGCAGGCTGTAGCTGACGCCATTGATGACGAGCATGAGGGCGGCAAGGCCCACGACGGCATCCGCGCCTTCCCCGACGAACAGGCGCACCACGCCGCTGCCGAACACGACGAGCAGCGCACCGACGACGACCGAGGCCGCGATCGACATCCACACCGCCTGCACGACGCCGCGGCGGATGCGGTCGGGGCGCCGCGCGCCGAAGTTCTGCGCGACGTACATCGAGACCGCGAGCCCCAGCGACTGCAGCAGCGCCACGGCGAGGGAGTCCACGCGCGACGCGGTGGTGTACGCCGCGACCGCGTCGGCGCCGAGCTCGTTCAGGCGCACCTGCACCGCAAGGGCGCCGATGGCGATGATCGATGCCTGGAATCCCATGGGAAGGCCCAGCCGCAGGTGATCGGCGATGTCCTCCCACGACACGCGCCAGTCGCTGCGCCGCATCTGCAGGGCGGGGACGCGGCCGCGCACGAACTCCACGCACAGCACCACCGACAGGCCCTGGGCGACAACCGTCGCGAGCGCCGCACCGCCGACTCCCCAGGCGAGGGGTCCGACCATCAGCACGACGAGGCCGACGTTGAGCACGCAGGCGATGGTGAGGAAGATCAGCGGCGTGCGCGAGTCGCCGATGGCGCGGATGATCGCCGAGAGGTAGTTGAAGAAGAGCATGGCGCCGGATCCGAGGAAGCTCACCTGGGCGAAGACGGTCGCCTGCGGCATGAGCTCGGCCGGCGTGCGCAGCAGCAGCAGCATCGGCTCCGACAGCAGCGGACCGGCGATCGTCAGCAGCACGGTCGCGATGCCGGTGAGCATGGTGCCGGCCGCGACGGAACGGCGCACGCCCGCCGCGTCGCGCGCCCCGAACGCCTGAGCGGTGGGAATGGCGAAACCGGTGGTGAGACCCCACACGAACCCGAGGAGGAAGAAGAAGAGGCTTCCGGTCGCCCCTACGGCGGCGAGCGCCTCGACCCCCAGCCACCGGCCGACGACCACGGCGTCGGCGAACTGGTACATCTGCTGCACGATGTTGCCGAGCAGCAACGGCACGGAGAAGAGGAGGATGACGCGCCAAGGGCTGCCGGTGGTCAGGGACGTGGACATGCAGGACTTCCGGGGAATCGGGGGGCGGTGACGCCGGAGCGGGGGAAAGCAACGGGCCATCATATCGCCGGATTCGAATCGATTCGAATCGCGGTCGGCGCGGCATCCCCTCGCCGCCATCCGTGCCACACCCCAGCCCCGGGGTCTATCGTGAGCGGCGCCGAGCACACAGCCCGGGCGACACCAAAGAACGAACGCAACGAAGGAGACGCGCATGCGCGCAGTGATCATGCAGGCCGCAGGAGACGTGCGCGTCGAGGACCGGGATGACCCCGTGATCGTCGAGCCCACGGACGCCATCATCAAGCTCGCGGCCAGCTGCATCTGCGGCTCGGACCTCTGGCCGTACCGCGGGGCCGACAAGGTGAACCACACCCCCATGGGCCACGAGTACGTCGGCGTCGTGACCGAGATCGGCGACGACGTGCGCACCGTGAAAGTCGGCGACTTCGTCGTCGGATCGTTCTTCGCCTCGGACAACACCTGCGAGATCTGCCGTGCCGGCTATCAGTCGCGCTGCGTGCACGCCGTGCCGATGGGCCGCATCGGCACGCAGGCCCAATACGCGCGCATCCCGCTGGCCGACGGCACTCTCGTCGCGACTCCCGGCCAGCCCGATGCCGACCTGATCCCCTCGCTGCTGGCGGCATCCGATGTGCTCGGCACCGGCTGGTTCGCCGCCGTCGCGGCAGAAGCCAGTCCTGGAAAGACGGTGGCGGTCGTGGGCGACGGCGCCGTAGGGCTCATGGGGATCCTGGCCGCGCGCGAGCTCGGCGCCGAGCGCATCATCGCGATGAGCCGCCACGCCGACCGCCAGGCGCTCGCACGGGAGTTCGGCGCGACCGACATCGTCGAGGAACGCGGCGACGCGGGCGTCGCCCGCATCAAGGAGCTCACCGACGGGCTGGGAGCGCACTCGGTGATCGAGGCGGTCGGCACCCACGAGTCCATGCTGCAGGCGCTGCGCTCCACGCGACCCGGCGGCCACATCGGGTTCGTCGGGGTATCGCACGACGTGGAGCTTCCCGGCCGGGAGCTCTTCTTCTCCCTTGTGCACCTGCACGGCGGACCGGCGCCGGTGCGGCGCTTCCTGCCCGAGCTGATCCAGCGCATCTGGGACCGCGAGATCGATCCGGGCAAGGTCTTCGACCTGGCGCTCCCCCTCGAGGATGCCGCAGCGGGCTACCGCGCCATGGACGAGCGCCGGGCCATCAAGGTGATGCTCACGGTGTGACCGTCAGCTGATCTTCCGGCGGTAGATGCGCAGCGCCAGCACGACCGCCGCCAGCAGAATGCCGAGACACCACGCCAGCGCGATCCAGATCTCGGTGCCCACCGGCTGCCCCTGCAAGAGCGCACGCACGGTGTTCACGATCGAGGTGACCGGCTGGTTGTCCGCGAACCATCGGACCGGTGCGGGCATGGTGTCGGTGGGCACGAAGGCCGAGCTGATGAACGGCAGGAAGATCAGCGGATACGAGAACGCGCTGGCTCCGTCCACGGTCTTCGCCGTCAGCCCGGCGATGACCGCGAGCCACGTCAGCGCCAGTGTGAACAACACGAGGATGCCGGCGACGGCCAGCCAGGCGAGCGCACTTGCGCTGCTGCGGAACCCGATGACCAGCGCGACCGCGATGACGATCGCCACCGCGGCCAGGTTGGCGACGAGCGACGTCAGCACGTGCGCCCACAGCACGCCCGAGCGGGCGATGAGCATCGACTGGAATCTCTCGAAGACGCCGCTCTGCATGTCGAGGAACAGCCGGTAGGCCGTGTACGCGACGCCCGAGGCGACCGTGATCAGCAGGATCCCGGGCAGCATGTAGTCCACGTATGCCGCCGACCCGGTGTCGATCGCGCCGCCCAGCACGAACACGAAGAGCAGCATCAGCGCGATGGGCGTGACCGCTGTCGTGACGATGGTGTCGGGGCTGCGCAGGATGTGGCGCAGGGAGCGGCCCAGCAGCACGCCGGTGTCGCGGAAGAAGTGGGCGCCCGCGCCGGCTGTGCCGGCGGGGACGCGTGCGGTGATGGTCACGACGGCTTCTCCTCAGTGGACGGGGCGGTTCCGCCCCGGTCCGACGGGTCGCCGATGACGGCGAGGAAGATCTCCTCGAGGCTCGGCTGCTTCTCGATGTACTCGGCCTTCGCCGGCGGCAGCAGACGCTTGAGCTCAGCCAACGTCCCTGCGGCGATGATGCGCCCCTCGTGCAGGATCGCGATGCGATCGGCGAGGTGCTCGGCCTCTTCGAGGTACTGCGTGGTCAGCAGCACCGTGGTGCCGGCGGCGGCGAGTTCCCGCACGGCATCCCAGACGGCCAGACGCGCCTGCGGGTCCAGGCCCGTGGTGGGCTCATCGAGGAAGATCACCGACGGCTGGCCGATGAGGCTCATCGCGATGTCGAGGCGACGGCGCATGCCTCCCGAATACGTGGCCACTCGCCGATCGGCGGCTTCGGCGAGACCGAATCGGTGCAGCAGATCATCGGCGATCTCACCGGGGAGGTGCTGGTGACGCAGACGCGCCACCAGCACGAGATTCTCCCGCCCGGTGAGCACCTCGTCGACGGCGGCGAACTGGCCGGTGAGGCTGATCGACTCGCGGACACGGGCGGGCGCGGCGGCGACGTCGAAGCCGTTCACCGTGACGCTGCCGGCATCCGCCCGCAGGAGCGTCGACAGGATGCGCACCGCCGTGGTCTTTCCGGCGCCATTGGCTCCGAGAAGGGCGAAGATGCTGCCGCGGTCGACGGCGAAGTCGACCCCGCGCAGCACGGGGAGGTCCCGGTAGGACTTCTCCAGACCGACCACCTCGATGGCCGGCGCAGATGTGATCATCAGCCCGCCTCGTTCCCGTCCTGTCGACGCGCGGCATCGTCGATCGCCTGCGTGAGGCGAGCGCGTTCCTTGTCGACCCATCGCTCCCCGCCATAGGCCTGCACGAAGGTGTCGGCGAAGTCGACCGGGTCATCCCCGACGATCCCGCGCACGGAGGTGCCATCGGCGACCGCCTGCTCCCAGAGGTCGGCGAGGTCGGCGAACATCCTCACCATCGTGTCGCCGTCGGTGATCCCCCCGCACGCCAAGAGGTACCGGTGCACGGCCTGCGCAGCGGTGGCATAGGGCTCGGGAAGAGCTTTGGTGCGCGCCACGTCCTGGCGATACTGCTTCTTCTGCTCGAGCGGCCCCGTGAGGTACTCGATCCACTTGTGTGCCACGTCAATCCTCTCCTCGGTCCTGCTCAGGGGTGGGGCGAAGCTGGTCCAGTCGACTCGACAGAAAGCTCCAGGTCCGCCAGAACTCCGCGAGGTACTCGCGGCCTCGCGCGTTGAGCGTGTAGACCTTGCGCGGCGGACCCTTCTCGGAGGGCACCTTCGCCACGTCGACCAGCCCGCGCTGCTCGATGCGCACCAGCAGGGCGTACACCGTGCCCTCGGCGATGTCGCTGAACCCGCGATCACGCAGCGACGCGGTGATCTCGTATCCATAGGCGGGGCGCTCAGCCAGGATCGCCAGCACGATGCCCTCCAGGATGCCTTTGAGCATCTCGGTCGCCTGCTTGCCCATCGGACTCCTCATCACTACTCAATATTGCTGACTACCGGTACATAGTAACGCTTGGTACTGACGGCGCAACCCCTGGCATCCAAGAAACCCGGAGACCCCTTGTTTATGGTCAGACCACATGGAATGATTGTCATAGGAAATCCCAAGGAAGGGCACAGACCATGGAACGCACAGCCGTCATCACCGGTTCCGCCAGCGGAATCGGACGGGCCGCCGCCGAACTCCTCGCTGAGCGCGGCTACCGCGTGATCGGCGTGGACATCGCCGGGGCGGACATCAACGTCGACCTCACGACCCCCGAGGGTCGGGAGACTCTCGTGACCGAGGTCACCGAGCGCTCCGGCGGCACCGTCGACGTCGTCATCGCCAACGCCGGACTGTCGTCGCCGACCGTTGCCACCGCAGCGGTGAACTTCTTCGGCGCCGTGGCGACCCTCGCCGGGCTCCGGCCGCTGCTGGCAGCCTCGCCCGCCCCGCGCGCGGTCGCGACCACCTCGATGGCGGCGCTGTTCCCGCCGGACGAGACGCTGCTGCAGGCGTTCCTCGCCGAGGACGAGCCGGCCGCCCTCGCGCGTGCCGCCGAGCTCGCCGATGACCCCGCCCAGGCCAACCTCATCTACGGCACCTCGAAGCAGGCGCTCGCCCGCTGGCTGCGGCGCGTCGCGCCCACTCCCGAATGGGCGGGCGCAGGCATCGCCCTCAACGCGGTGGCCCCCGGCGTCGTCGCGACACCGATGACGTTCGACCTGACCGGTACCGAAGAGGCCAAGGCGGCGCTGCTGCAGCGCGTGCCGATGCCCCTCAACGGCATCTTCGATCCGGGCGACGTCGCCGCCCTCATGGCCTGGCTCGTCAGCGAGGAGAACGCGCACCTGTGCGGTCAGGTGATCTACATCGACGGCGGGTCGGATGCCGTGATCCGAGGCGACTCCACCTGGTGACCTGAGCGCCCATGCGGGGCCCGGATACGCTGTCGGAAGACGACAGAAGGGTCCCGCATGACCGCTCCTTCCGACCCCACCGACCCTGTCCGCGGCGCGACCGTGCTGATCACGGGCGGGGCCCGCGGCATGGGCGAGCTCTTCGCGCGGCGCGCCGTCGCCGGAGGAGCGCGCGCCGTCGCCCTCTGGGACGTCGATGAAGAGGCGGCGAGCGCTCTGGCCGTGCGCCTGCGCACCTCGGGCGTCGACGTGCGCGCCTACCGCGTGGATGTCTCCCAGCAGGAAGAGATCGTCGCGGGCCTCGCCCGCACGCGCGAAGAGCTCGGCGAGCCCGACATCCTCGTGAACAATGCCGGCATCGTGCGCGCCGGGGTGTTCTGGGACAACGACCCCCACCGCGACATCGAGCTCACCATGCGGGTGAACACCCACGCGGCGATGTGGCTGACCCGCGAGGTGCTGCCGGCGATGATCGGCGACACCGGCCGCCCCAAGCGCATCCTCAACATCGCCTCGGCCGCGGGCACCCTCTCGAACCCCAACATGGCCGTATACGCGGCATCCAAGTGGGCGATGATCGGCTGGAGCGACTCGGTGCGCCTCGAGCTGCGCGCGCGAGGCCACCGCCACATCGGCGTGACGACCTTTTGCCCCAGCTACATCTCCACCGGCATGTTCGCCGGCGCACGCGGCCCCCTGCTGACGCCGATCATGACACCGCAGCAGGCCACCCGCGCCGCGTGGCGCGGCATGGTGCGCGGCACCCCGATGGTGCTGCGCCCGTGGACGGTCAAGCTCGCCATGGCGCTGCGCGGCGTGCTTCCGACCCCCGTCTGGGACGTCGTGGCCGACAAGGTCTTCAAGGTGTACTCCTCGATGGACCACTTCACCGGCCGCACCGACTCGTAGCAGCACCCCTCCAGGAGCAGCCGTGAAAGCCGACCTGAAGAAGCAGATCGAGACCTACACCGCGCCTGCAGGCAGGTTCGAGGTGGTCACCGTGCCGCCGCTGCAGTACCTCATGCTCGACGGGCACGGCGATCCGAACACGTCTCAGGCCTACGCCGACGCGCTGGCGACGCTGTATCCCGCCGCCTACAAGCTCAAGTTCTTCAGCAAGTCCACCCTCGACATGGACTACGTCGTCATGCCGCTGGAGGCGCTGTGGTGGGCGCAGGACATGGCGACGTTCACGAGCGCCCGGGACAAATCCCAGTGGGACTGGACCGTGATGAACCTCGTGCCGCACTGGATCACCGACGATCACGTTGCGGACGTCATCGCGATGCTCGAGCAGAAGGGCGATGCTCCGGCACTGGACCGCCTGCGGCTCGAGACCCTCGACGAGGGCCTGGCGGTGCAGACCCTGCACGTCGGCTCGTACGACGACGAGGCCCCGGTGCTCGCGCGCCTGCACGAGGAGTACCTGCCGGCGAACGGCCTGGTGCGCACCGGGAAGCACCACGAGATCTACCTCAACGACCCGCGGCGCACCGAGGCGGCGGCACTGCGGACGATTCTGCGTCAGCCTGTCGCGCGGGTGTGAGCGGAGGAGGCACACGGCGCCGAGCGCAGTGAGCACCCGCAACGGGCCGGCGCCCGCTACAACGCCCCGTGCTCGAGCAGCCGCGCCAGGATCGAGCCGTCGGGGACCGCGGCGGGGTCGTACTTGTAGCTGAGCTTCTGCACGATCGACAGGCGCGCCATGATGTCGGCGACGCCGGGGAACCAGGGCTCCATCATGCTCAGCTGCAGCAGGTGACTGGCGGTGCTCGAGAGGGAGGGCACCCGCGACCACTGCCCGCGAAATTCCGGGATCAGGGAGTGGAGCGTCTCGAAGATGCGGTGATAGAGGAAGTAATCCGGCACGTCGTCACGGGCCTCCCACCACATCTCGAGCGCGACGCGCTGCAGCGTGATCACGAGAGAGCCCGGCACGGCGGCGATGAACCAGTTGCCGATCTCGCGATGCGTCCAGCGGGGGTAGACGACCCCAGCGTCGAGGTAGGCGAGGATCGCATCGTCCAGCGGGCCGGGGAGCCAGCAGGTGGCATCCACCCAGATCCCGCCGTACTTCTCCAGCAGCGCCACCCGCACGTAGTCGGCGAACTGCGCCGGATGGTCCTCGGCCAGCACCGAGGTGACGCGATCAGGGATGGCGATGAGTTCGCGGATGCCGGTGGCGTCGAGCACACGGGCATCGGGATGCACCTCGCGCACCCTGTCGATGCAGGCACGCACGAGCGCGGGCGCCTGATCGACGCCCGCGTCCCAGTAGCAGTAGACGGGCATGTCGTCGGTGCCGACGCGTCCGCCGTCGCGGGCGGCCAGGCGCTTGCCGTGGGCCACGCGCCCTCGCCCTGCGGGAAGCCCTGCGGCGGCGCGCAGCTCCGGCACGCGCGGGGTGAAGAACTCCGTCACGATGCGCCCGCCCCGACGGGCGGCAGCGGGGTCCACGGCGTCTTTGAACCTCTCCATCCGCGAGAACTGCGATTCCAGACCTGCCAGAAACGCAGCCACGGGGGCCGCGACGGCCGACGCGGGGCGCGAGGCGCTCTCGTCGCTCATCGGGCCGATCCGCTGTCGCGACCACGGGCGCCTGGCATCATGGGCCCATCATGGCGCGCCGACCGTCCGGCAACCACCCCTCCCCGCGCTGTCGACCTCGAGCGATAGCCTCGGCGCTGAAAGCACCGGCGCCTCCAGGTCGGTGCGCACACGAGCGGAGACGCATGCGGGTAGTCATCATCGGAGGCAGCGGCCACATCGGAAGCCATCTCGTGCCGCGTCTGGTCAGGGCAGGTCACGACGTGGTGAGCATCAGCCGCGGAACGCAGACGCCGTACGTCGACGTTCCCGAGTGGGACGACGTGCAGCGCGTCACCCTCGATCGCGAGCGGGCCGACGCGGACGGCTCCCTCGGTGACGCGGTGCTGGCACACCGGCCAGACGCGGTCGTCGACATGGTGTGCTTCACTCCCGCGTCGGCGACGGCGCTCGTGGATGCCCTGCGCGGCCGCGTCGCGCACCTGGTGCACTGCGGGTCCATCTGGCGCTACGGGCCGTCGCGCAAGGTGCCCATCCGCGAGGAGGAGGGGAGCCCCGCCGAGGGCGAGTACGGCATCGGCAAGGCGGCCATCGCGCGGCTCCTGCAGCAGGAGACCGCGGCGGGCGGCCTCGTGACCACCTCGGTCGACCCTGGACACATCGTCGGGCCCGGGTGGAAGCCGATCGGCGCGCTGGGCAACCTCGACCCCGACGTGTGGCATCGCCTCTCCGCCGGCGCGCCTCTCGCCGTCCCCGACGGCGGCACCCAGCTGATGCACCACGTACACGCCGACGACGTCGCCCAGGTGTTCGAGCGCGCGCTGGAGCGACGGGATGCCGCAGCCGGCGAGGCCTTCTCCGCGGTCGCCCCGTCGGCCCTGAGCGCCCGCGGGCTCGCGCAGATCGCGGCAGGCTGGTTCGGAAAGGAGGCGTCGCTTCGCCCGGTCAGCTGGGAGGAGTTCCGCGCACTGACCCCGGCCGACCACGCCGACGCGAGCTGGGAGCATCTGCACCGCAACCATTGCTTCAGCATCGACAAAGCGCGGCGAGTCCTCGGTTATGAGCCGCGCTACGAACCGGAGGAGGCGGTTCTCGAGTCGGTTCGTCGACTCATCAGCGACGGCGACCTCGCGGTCGCGACACCGCTTCAGGTCTGAATTCCGCAGCACGGCGCCGTAATCTGGTCCAGTGCTTATGAACGAAACCCGGGCCTGGAACCGCTTCTACGCGGAAGGGACGCCCGTCGACATCGAGCTGCCGACGGGCTCGCTCGTCGACCTGCTCGACGAGCGGACCGCGCAGTACGCCGACCGCCCTGCCGTGACCTTCTTCGGCGCCTCGCAGACCTACCGCGAACTCGCCGACCGCGTCTCCCGCGTGGCGGGCGGCCTGGCCGCGCTCGGCGTCAAGCCCGGCGACCGGGTCGCGCTCGTGCTGCCCAACGCGCCACAGCACCTCGCCGCGTTCTACGCCGTGCTGCGCCTGGGCGCGATCGTCGTGGAGCACAACCCGCTCTACACCCGCGACGAGATCGAGGTGCAGTTCCGCGATCACGGGGCGACCGTCGTCATCACCTGGGACAAGATGGCCCCGGTGATCCAGTCGCTGCCCGCCGATCTCGGCATCCGCACGATCGTCTCGGTCGACATCACCCGCGCGATGCCGCTGACGACCCGCCTTGCGCTGCGCCTGCCGATCGCGAAGGCGAAGGCCTCGCGCAACAAGCTCACCGCCCCCGCGCCGGGCACCATCCCGTTCTCGCAGCTCGAGAAGTCCGCTCCGCTGCCGGCATCCACCCCCCGCCCGTCGGTCACCGACGTCGCGTGCCTGCAGTACACCTCGGGCACGACCGGCACCCCCAAGGGCGCGATCATCACGCACGGCAACCTGTGGGCCAACGCCCGCCAGGGTGCGGCCTGGATGCCGCGCTTCACGCACGGTGAGGGCAGCATCTACGGCCTGCTGCCGATGTTCCACTCGTTCGGCGTGCTGCTGTCGGTGATCTATGCCGTCGAGACGGGCTCGAACGCGGTGCTGTTCCCCACCTTCGACCCCGAGCTGGTGTCGCAGGCGGCGAAGAAGTACCCGCCGACGTTCATCCCTGCCGTGCCGCCGATGTTCGACCGGCTCGCCCGCGTCGCCCGCGAGGGCAAGCTCGACCTCTCGGGCGTCGTCTACGCCATCTCCGGTGCGATGACCCTCACCCCCGCGATCGTGAAGCGCTGGGAGGAGCAGGCGGGCTCCATGCTCAACGAAGGCTACGGCCTCACCGAGACGAGCCCCGTGGCCCTTGCGAACCCGTTCAACTCCTCGCGCAAGATCGGCGCCATCGGCATCCCGTTCCCCTCCACCGACATCCGCGTCGTCGACCCCAACGAGCCCACGCGCGAGGTCGAGCAGGGCGAGGTCGGCGAGTTGCTGATCAAGGGCCCGCAGGTCTTCCACGGCTACTGGAACCGCCCGGAGGAGACCGCGCAGGCGCTGCTCGAGGGCGGCTGGCTGCGCACCGGCGACCTCGTCGTCCAGGACGAGGACGGCTTCGTCACGGTCGTGGACCGCAAGAAGGAGATCATCATCACCGGCGGCTTCAACGTCGCCCCGAGTGAGGTCGAGAAGGTCCTCAACGCCCTGCCGGGTGTGGCGGGCTCGGCTGTGGTCGGCATCCCCCGCGGCGGCGGCGCCGAGGTCGTGACGGCGGTCGTGGTGCCCGAGCCGGGTGCGACGTTCGACGAGGATGCCGCGCGCGCGGCGGCCCGCGAACAGCTCGCCGAGTACAAGCGCCCGAGCGCCTACCGCGTGTGGGAGGAGCTTCCCACCTCGCTCATCGGCAAGGTGCTTCGCCGGCGCGTGCGCGACACGCTCATCGCCGACCGCAACGCGGTGCGGGCCACCCCGGTCGACGAGGACTGACCGCCCTCCGCCATCTCACCCGGTCCGCGGGGGTTCGATGCCCCTCGGGCCCCGGTGGTCGCCGCGGCGCCCGTCCCCCTCTCCCCGGATGTCGCCCGCCCCTCTCCCCGGATGTCGCCCGCCCCTCTCCCCGGATGCGGAGATCTGCCGGAATGCGGATGCCAGCGCGGGAAACGTCCGCATCCGGGCGGATCTCCGCATTCCGGCGCACCCCGGACCAGCCCGGTAGCCCCGCCTCACCCGGATCCGGCCCGGCAGACCCGCCGCCGCGCGCTCAGCGCGGGTCGATGCGCAGCGTCGTCTCGTGGGATGCCGTTCCCGTGACGGTGCCGACGATCTGCGGCCCGTAGCGGTCGTACTTGGCGTGGTAGGCGGCATCCACCGCCTCCTGCGTCGCCGTGTCGGCGGCGTCAATCGCGGTGAACGTCACCGCACGGTCCGCGCCGCCGGCGCGCACGCGTCCCACCCCGGCGTGCCGGGCACGCCGGTACCAAGGGTTGTCGGGGCCGTACGCCGACCGGATGTAGAGAGCGTCGCCTGAGCGCACCGTCCAGATGGTGACGAAGGGGCGATCGGTGCCGTCGCGGCGGGTCGAGGAGACCTGCAACTCCTCGGCGCCGCCGATCCGGGCGAGGTCATCGGCATCCCAGCTCATCGGCTCCCCCTCCGCCTGCCCCGGCGCCGGAGGCCGGGCGGCTGGCTCCGACGGTACGGCGCCGCGGACGGCCGCACCAGGGTCCCCCTCGACGGCGGCGGCCCTGCGCTCTACGCTGACCGGCATCCGGACGACGCTGCGAGGTGATGACATGACCGTGATGGTGGATGCGGCGCGGCGCGATCTGCTCGACCGCGTGCTGCGGCGACTGCCGGCGGGGTTGGTGCGCGAAGTGCCGATGTTCGGCACGATCGCCGTCATGTTCGACGGATCGATGCTCGTCGCGGCCCGCAAGGACCTGGGGCTGCTCGTGCACGTCAGCGCCGAC
Source organism: Microbacterium sp. zg-Y818 (assembly GCF_030246905.1). Classification (NCBI taxonomy): domain Bacteria; kingdom Bacillati; phylum Actinomycetota; class Actinomycetes; order Micrococcales; family Microbacteriaceae; genus Microbacterium; species Microbacterium sp. zg-Y818. The sequence continues at coordinate 3,194,834 of NZ_CP126741.1, forward strand.
GAAGACGCCGATCTCGTGACGCGGCCCGAGGCCGTGCGCGCCGAGATGGGCCCCGGGCGTTCCATGGGCCCGGGGTGGATCCACATCCACCCCGATGCGGCGCAGGACGAGGGGACGCTGGACTTCTGGGTCGCACAGGCGCTGCGGCGTCAGGCCGGCTGATCCGCCGCGTCGCAGGCTGGATGCCGTGAACCCGGGGATCCTGCTGGCGCTGCTGTCGGCCGTCGCATACGGAACATCGGACTTCATCGGCGGCGTCGGGGCGCGTCGGTCCTCGCCCTTGCAGATCCTGCTCATCGGGCAGATCGCGGGGACACTCGCCGTGCTGACGGCGGCACTGATGCTCGGGGGCACGCCGACGACGACCGACGTCGCGTGGGGCGTGGCCGCGGGCGTCGGGTCCGCGGCCGGTGGACTGTTCCTGTACCGGGGACTGGCACGCGGTCGCATGGGTCTGGTCGCGCCCCTGTCGGCCGTCGGGGCGGCGGCGCTGCCGGTGCTCGTGGGGGTGGTGCTCGGCGAGCGTCCCGGCCTGCTGGTCTGGGCCGGCATCGTCATCGCCCTCCCGGGCATCTGGCTGGTTTCGCGCGAGGCCGGGCCCTCACGCCCGCAGCGATCGTGGGGCGCACTCACGGACGGCGCGCTGGCGGGAGTCGGCTTCGGCCTGCTGTTCATCTGCCTGGCGCAGATCGGTCCCGACGCCGGCCTGATGCCGCTCGCCGCCAACCAGGCCACCGGGGCGTTGCTGGCCGGCATCGTCGCGGTGGCCGCGCGACCGCGACCGCGCTGGCGCGGCCACCGCGCTGCGATCGGCTGGGGCGCCGCAGCGGGGCTGACCGGCGCGGTGGGCACCCTCGCCTTCCTGCTGTCCAGCGGCCAGACCACCCTCGCCGTGGCCGCCGTGCTCAGCTCGCTCTACCCCGCCGTCACCGTCCTGCTGGCGGCCGGCGTGCTGCGGGAGAGGCTCAGCGGGCCGCAGGGTGCCGGCATCGGCATCTGCACACTCGCCATCGTCGCGCTCTCGCTCGGCTGAGGACCCCGATCACCTGAAGGAGCTGTCGATGGCCATCATGACGACGCTGGGCGCGAGTCGCCCGCACGCCCCGGGGCGGCGATCATGCTGACCCCCATCGCCGACGGGGTGTTCGTGCATCAGAGCGATCTGCTGCGCAACAACACCGTGGTCGTGAGCGGGGATGCCGGTGCGCTGCTGGTCGATCCCGGCATCACCGACGCCGAGATGAGCTGTCTGGCCGACGACCTGCGGGCGCTCGGGATGCCGGTCGTCGCGGGCTTCGCGACGCACCCCGACTGGGACCATGCGCTGTGGCATCCGGCGCTCGGGGACGCCCCGCGCTACGGCACCGCCGAGGCCACGGCATTCCTGCGCGACCTGCGGACGCAGCCGGACTGGCAGCAGCGCTTCGCCGATGCCCTACCCCCCGAGATCGTCACGGACGTGCCGATCGACCTGTTCGGCCTCATCGAAGCGCTGCCGGACGGCGCGTCGCACCTGCCGTGGAAGGGCCCGGCGATCCGCGTGCTCGCGCATCCCGCCCATGCGACCGGGCACGCCGCGCTTGTGGTGGAGGGATGCCGCGTGCTCATCGCCGGGGACATGCTCTCGGACGTCTTCGTGCCCATGCCCGACCTCGAGGGCGTCGACGATCCACTGGGCGACTACCTCGCCGGACTGGACGCGCTGGCGGCCGTCGCCGACCGAGTGGACGCGTTCGTACCCGGACACGGCTCGGTCGGCGATGCCGCGCAGCTGCGGCGGCTGCTGGAGCTGGACCGCCGCTACATCCACACGTTGCGCGACGGCGGGCCGTTCGACGACCCCCGAATCGATGCGCCGGAGCCCGGCTGGGAGTGGGTGGGCGACCTGCATGCCGGGCAGGTGGAGAGCGCCGCGCGGCGGGGCGGGGACAGCGCGCGGTGAGGCGGCGAGCGCCAGGCCCCTCGCGCGTCGCACCCGACGGCGTCAGGCGAGCGGGGTGAACACCGGGTCGGCGCCGCGGGTGAAGACGCCGACCGTGGCGGTGGGGATCTCTTGCCAATGCCGGCGCGACCAGTGCAGCTCGAGCGGTTCCGAGACCACGAGCTGCGCCCCGTCGGGAAGGCGCTCGGTGCGCCCCTCGGCGATGTGGAGGGTCTCGCGTCCGACACTGTGGAAGAGCGACGGCGGGGGCAGTTCGCCGGCGTGCGGGCTCTGCCAGCGAGCCACGACCAGTCGCTCGCCGTCCGAGGCGCAGAACGTGCCGCGGAACGGCTCGGTGACGTCGTGCGCGGTGCGCGCGGCTTCGACGTGAGCGATCATCCGCCCCAGGGCACCCGCTGGATCGGTGGCGAGTCCGAACGTGAGCGCGAGGAAGAAGCACACCTCGCTGTCGGTCGTGCCACGGATGTGCGGGTACAGCTCGGGCGCGACGTCCATCGTCAGCTCGCGCTTGAGCGCGGCGAAGCCGCCGATCTCGCCGTTGTGCTGGAACATCCACCCGGCGTGCACGAAGGGGTGCGCGTTCTGCTCGGCGAGCGTGCCGCCGGGCGCCGCCCGCACGTGGGCGAGAAAACAGGGCGACTCGATCTGTGCCGCGAGGTGGCGCAGGTTGTCGCTGTCCCACGCCGGCGTGATCTGCCGGAATTGGCCCAGCGTGCCGCCGCGGCCCGACCACGCGAGGCCGAACCCGTCGCCGTTGGTGGGAAACGCGTGCTCCCGGAACTGCGAAGCCATCGTCGTGCCGGGCAGGTACAGCCGGCGGGCGACCAGACTCTGGTCGATGAGCGAGTGGTCGGGACGCACCAGCACGTCTTCGACGGCAAGCGGGGAGCCGAGATAAGCGATCCACCGGCACATCCCGACACCCCCTTGCGTCCCGCCCGAACCGAGACGGCTACTTCATCTCACCGAAGGTGCGATCGATGTCCTTCATCTCCATCGCGGCGGTCGCCTCGATGAGCTCCCGCAGGTCGGCGTCGGCGCCGGGGGAGAACTCTTCGGGGCGTTCGGGGGCGATCGTCATCGGCACGCCGGCCGGCGCCTGCTCGGTGGCATCCAGCTGGGTGCCGTCCTTCGAGGGCGACAGGCCCTGGAAGATCTTCCCCGCCTCGGACAGGTTGGTGAGGTCGAAGGAGTACTGCTTGCTCTGCAGTCCCATGTCGAGCAGCCGCGCGACCTCGGGGAACTTCTCCGCGTTGGTCTTCGGGATGGGCAGGGCGGTGCGCCAGTTGACGCCGAGGGTCTCCAGCGCCCGGGCGAACGCGTTCTCGTGCGCCTGGTCGCGGACGATCAGGTAAGAGATGGTGCTGCGGGCGGTCTTGTTGGAGGTCATCTCGTAGAGGCGGCACTTCTGCAGACGTCCGGTCGACTCCAGCATGAGGTTGTAGAGCAGGTCGAGCACGAGGTTGCCCGAGTTGTAGACGTAGCTGCCCAGCCACGGGTTGCCTGCGGCATCCACGGGCATGGCACCCTGCGCACCGACCAGGTAGTGGTGGATGTTGCTCTCGGACGTCGCGACCTGCAACGGGGTCGCGCCACCCGCACCGGGAGCGTCGACGGTGTCGGTGGGCTTGCCCTTGTACCCGGGCGATCCGTCGAGCAGGCGGGAGATGGTCGTGCCGATGAGCTCGACGTGGCTGATCTCCTCGGTGCCGATGCCCTGGATGAGGTCCTTGTAGGGCTTCGCCGACGGGCCGCGGAAGTTGATGCTCTGAAAGAGGTACTGCATCATCGTGCGCATCTCGCCGAACTGCCCGCCCAGGCCCTCCTGAAGCGCGTTCGCGGCGTCGGGATCGGGCTGATCCTGGTCGATCTCGTTGATCAGCTGCTGAACATGGAAGTACATGTTTCCTCCAAAGGGTTGGTGGGCACAGCCTGGCCGTCCGCGCAGACGTGCGAACCCCCCTCGCGCGAGGGCCGTAGGTCGCGTACCCTCCCTCCCGCGAGCGCGCCCGCTCAGGGGCATTGCGCAATTGAGGTTTCCGCCGATCATCCGATGCTCGGGGCGGCTAGGTCACATTGCCCGCCCGGCCGGATCTGCCCTCCAGGTGACGATCGCGCGCTCCGTCTCTTCGTCGACCCCCGCATGGCGAAACCACTGGTCGACGTCGAGCTGTCGATACATCTCGCGGAACGCCGAATCCGCCGTATGCCCGAACCTCCCGAGCACCGCGTGGCGCTCTTCGACGTCGAAGGAGCGGCCGTGGAGCGCACGCATCGCCTGCGCGTTCGCGAACGATGCGAGGTAGTCGGCGGCGGCGGCATCCTCCGTGACGTCCAATGCCTTCAGCAGGAAAGCAGCAACGAGTCCGGTTCGGTCCCAGCCGGCACCACAGTGAAAGAGGACTGCCCCCGCGGGCGCGGTCGCGATCGCCTGGAGCACTTCAGCAAGGCGGTGCGGCAGCTCGTGAAGATGAGCGGCGTAGTACAGCGGGGTCCCCCACCGCCCGTCTTGTTCGAACGGAGCCCAGAAATCCCGTTCATCACCGTCAAGATCGACCTGCACGGCGAGCATGTCGTCGGGCACCCGGCCCGTGACCTCATCCGGCCGGCGGAGGTCGATGACGGTGCGCACACCATGGCCGCGGAGGGCTTGCCACCCCGAAGAACCCACACGATCCAGCGCCTCGGCGCGCACGAACGCGCCGGTCGGTGTCAGGGATCCGTCCGTCCGCTCGAGCCCGCCCAGGTCGCGGGCGTTGGCGAGTCCGCTGAGGGCGAGAGCGACCGGCATGCCGTCAGCTTCCCACGCAGGCGGCTCCTGCGAACGGACATCCTGCCCCGCAGCCGAGCACCGTCGTCACAGGTGAAGCTCCTTGAGCTGGCGTCGGGAGGTGATGCCGAGCTTTCGGAAGATCGTGCGCAGGTGAGCCTCGATCGTTCGCGGGCTCAGGAAGAGCATCGCGGCGACCTCCCGCGAAGTGGCGCCGGTCGCGACGGCACGCGCGATCTGCAGTTCATGCTCGGTGAGCGCGGTGCTGGGCGGAGCGTTGCGGGCACGGGGGTGCTCGCCCGTCGCGCGCAGTTCCCTGGCGGCACGCTCCGCGAAACCCACCGCTCCCATGTCAGTCAGCATGTCGTGCGCCGTGCGGAGCTGTTCTCGCGCCTCGCGGCGACGCCCTTCGCGCCGGAGCCACTCGCCGTACAGCAGGTGAGCTCGCGCAAGATGGCCGGTCACCCGGGAATCGGCCAGCCGCTCCATGGCCTCCCGGTAGTGGTTCTCGGCGGCATCCCCCGTGGTGATCAGAGCCTGCGAACGCGCCATCAGCCCGAGCGCCCACGGGGTTCCGCTCGCGTCGGCACGTGCGGCGAGCTGCGCATACGCTGCGCGGGCGGCCTGCGCGTGACCAGCGCGGGCGGCCGCTTCGACCAGCTCGGGGAGGGCGACGCTCTGCACGGAGAAATCATCGGATGCCACGGCGCGCTGAGCCGCGGTCATGGCTGTGGCGAAGCTGCCTGTTGCGTTGTGGAGCACCGCGGACGCGTAGTGCGCCACAGCGGCTTGGGCACCGGCGCCGTTTTCCGCAGCCTGGACGCTGCGTCGATGAAGGTCAGGGGCCTCTGATTCCCCGCCTCGCCATGCTGCGAGGAACAGCTCTCCGTGCGGCAGTGGCACAGCCCTCGTCGCGCGGGCGATTGCCGTGCTCTCGGCCAGCAGCTCCGCGGCACGACTCAACTCGCCGCGCAGCGCGTGTGCCGCCGAAAGAGCGATCAGCGCGACATACAAGGTCGCCACCGCCCCCGCCGTACGCGCGATGGTGACCTTGCGCGCCGCGAGGTCGTACATCAAGTCGTCCTCGAAGAGTGCGACGGCCGTGCGGCTGGCGAGCCAGAGCCAGCGGTCGCTGTCGGTGCCGCGGTAGACGTCTCGACTGCGCTCTTCATCACGTAACGAGGCGACCGCTCTTCGCAGCGTGTGCACGCCGGCGACGTATCCCTCCGTGTAGACCGTCACGAGCCCGTCGAGAAGGAGGTCCAGCGGCCGTGGCTGCTCGGGCGGTCGCGGCGCGGCCCGGGCTGCCTCGGCAACCCCTCGCACGTCGCCTCCCGCTATCACCGCGGTGTTGAGAGCGAGCAGAAAAGCCTCGCGAGACACCGCGGGATCAAGCGGCGCCAGCGCGTGCGCCGCATCCAAGAACATCACCGGAACGTCGTCGCTGTGGACGAGATAGAAGGTGATGTGCGCCCTGTAGAGCGTGAGGCGCGCAGACTGCAGGGGACTCAGCGGCCCTTGCGCTGCGAGCGCGAGCAGCGTCAATGCCTCATCAGCAGCACCCGCCTCATGTTTCGCCTGCAGCGCGATCATTGCGCGCTGCGTGCGAAGAGCAGGGTCGGGAGTCAGTTGCGCCGCGCGCTGCAGCAGGGCAGCTGCGGCTGCCATGCCGCCGCGCGCGAGTGCTCGCTCCCCGACGCGTTCCAACTCGACGGCGACGTCTTCGTCTGGGCCCAGGACGGCCTGCCCCCGATGCCACGCCCGACGGTCTGGATCGATGCGCGGGTCGGTCGCCGCAGCCAGCGCTTCATGTGCCTGGCGACGTTCCGATGGGACTGCGGCACGGTAGATCGCCGAACGCACCAGGGGATGCCGAAACCGCACCTTCGAGTCGATGGTGAACAACCCCACGGACTCGGCCGGGGCGGCCGCGGAAGGCTCGATCCCGAGCTGGGACAGTGCGCGCAACAGCAGTGGCACCTCGCCCGTCGGCTCGGCGGCTGCGAGGAGGAGAACACGTTGAGTCTCGGACGGCAGCGCTGTCGAGCGTTGCCGAAAGGCCTCTTCGAGGTGCTGCGGGACGTCGGGGCGGTCATGCACGCCGAACCCGCTTGCCAGAGTCGCCGGCCCCACGCTGCGCGGCAGCTCCAGCAGAGCCAGCGGGTTTCCGCGTGCTTCCGCGATGACGCGCTCGCGCACGGAGGCGTCGATCAGAGTAGGGGTCTCGGCATCGAGCAGCTCCCGCGCGTCGGCCTCACCGAGTGCGGGAACCGTGAGAACCGGCATCCCGGTGAAGGCGGCGGACGCGCTGTCGTCGGAATCGCGGCCCGCGACGACGAGCGCCAGACGTTCGGCAGACACTCGCCGAGCCGCAAAGGCGATGACCTCCGCCGAGGCCCGGTCCAACCACTGCGCGTCGTCGACGAGGCAGAGCAGAGGCTGTTCTTCGGCACCCTCAGCGAGCAGATTCAGCACGGCCAGGCCGACCAGGAATCGGTCCGGCGCGGGCCCCGTCTTCGCCCCGAAGGCGATGGCGAGTGCGTCGCGTTGGGGCGCGGCCAGCGCCGCGTCGTATTCCAGGAGCGGAGCGCACAGCTGATGCAGGGCGGCGTACGCGAACTGCGACTCCGATTCCATGCCGGTGGCGCTTTCCACCCGGAACCCCAGCGCATCGGCGGCGATCCGCGCGTAGTCGAGCAGAGACGTCTTCCCGATCCCCGCCTCACCACGTGCGTACAGCGCCCTGCTCCGCCCGGCGTGCGCATCGGCGAGGGTGCGATCGAGAGCCTCGCATTCTGCGTGCCGGCCGAGCAGGTGCACCCGCGTTCCCCCATCGACGTGACTCGAGTTCGTGACGGCGTTGTCACGCCGGTAGGCGGGTCATCGCACCCTGTCCTTGCCACACAGTATCCAGGTCCGCTCCGCGGCGACCAGCGATGGACAGGCTCGTCGCTCGAAGAACTTTCAGGCCGGGTGAGCGCGTCAGCCGCCGGGCGACTCAGCCTGCGGCGGCGGCCATCACCGCGTCCGCGACCATGGCTGGATCTTGCAGCATCCCGAGGTGTCCTAGTTCGAGCGTGCGCACGGGCCAGCCTGCACTCGCGGCGACGCCGATCTCGTCGGCGTAGGTGGTTCCGAATGCCACGTAGCTGCAGGTGAGTTCAGCCGCCCAGTTCCTAGCCGCAGAGATGCGACACGACAGGTACGAGGCGGGAATTGAAGGTGTGCTGGCATCCACCCGCGCGAAGGTCGCGTCGTCCGGAAACAACGGGCGCACGCTCTCTTGTGGCCACCACCGCGTCCAAGGCGGCAGGATGCCGCGCCTCGCCGTTGCCAGCAGGGTGTCGCGCATACGCGCGGGCACGACGGGCCACGTGCCGCCGCTCAGTGGCGGCACGATCGCGTCGAGGAACACCACCCGCCTGACCGCGGAGCCCGCTGTGAGGACGGGAACGAAGTTGCCCGCGTTCGAGTGCGCGATCGCCGTCGTCGCTCCGAATCGGACCGCGGCCGTGGCGTATTCTTCGCCGGCCGCTTCCGCGGTCCCGACGGACGTTGGGGCGACCCACGTGGCCACCAGTCCTCGCTCACGCAACGCGGACACGAAGGGATCCATCACGAAACCCGGCAGGAAGACGCTCCCCAGGACGATCACGCGGTCCACGGCGACATCCTAGAAATGTCCCGCAGAATGTCCAGTCCCACGCACGCGCGCGGCTGCGCTGGCAGTCTTGGAGAAGACGCGACGAGGAGAAGCAATGAAGCAGCGCACTCTGGCAGGACGACAGGTTTCGGCGATCGGACTGGGCGCCATGCCGCTGTCGATGAACAACGACAAGCAGTACCCGTCGTTCGAGGATGCCGTGGCGACCGTGCACGCCGCGCTCGACGCGGGCGTGACGCTCATCGACACGGCGGATATCTACGCCCCTGATGGCGAAGAGATGGGGCACAACGAGCGCATCGTCGCCGAGGCGCTCCGGACATGGGACGGGGATTCGTCGGACATCTTCGTCGCGACCAAGGGCGGCATCACGCTCGGGGAAGGGGGAGCCAAGGGCCGCGACGGGTCGGAGGCGTACCTGCGCTCGGCCGCGGAGAAGTCACTCGAGATCCTCGGCGTCGACCAGCTCGACCTCTACCAGTACCACCGTCCCGACCGCACACGTGTCTACGCCGACATCATGCGGGGACTGAAGTCGTTGCACGACGACGGCCTCGTCCGCGCGATCGGCATCTCGAACGCGAGTGTCGAAGAGATCCAGATCGCTCTCGACGTGCTCGGCGAAGGCAACCTCGCCAGCGTCCAGAACGAGTTCTCGCCGAAGCATCCGGGAAGCATCGACGAATTGCGCTTCTGCGCCGCTCACGACATCGCCTTCCTGCCGTGGAGTCCTCTCGGCGGTACCGGCGGCGGTGCCAGCAGCGTAGGCGACCGGTTCTCGGCCTTCCGCGAAGTCGGCGATGCACACGGCGTCAGCCCACAGCAGGTCGTGCTGGCGTGGGAGCTCGCTCTCGACCCGCACGTCATCCCGATCCCCGGTGCGCGGCGTGCGGCATCCATCACGGACTCCGCGAAAGCCGCCGACCTGGAACTCACCCCTGAGGAAGTGACTCGGCTGTCGGAATCGGTGGCGATTTTCGACTGACGGGTCAGGAGCTCTGCAATCGGAAGGTCTCGATGCGCGTCGATCGTCGAACCTCGCTCGCGCGGCAATCTCGGTCGGCGTCGTGCAGACGGGCCTCGTCGATCCGGCAGGGGTGGCTCGTTACTGGGTGAGCTCGCGGTTCAGCCGGTCCAGCAGTGCCTCGAGTGAGACTTCGAATTCCTCGTCGCTGCGGTCCTCGCTGAGCAGGGTGCGGAGGCGTTTCACTTCGGGTGCGGCCTCCAGACTGACCTGTCCGTCGCCTTCGGGGATGGTGGCGTCACCCTCGTCGAGGGGTTCTTCGACCGGGCCGGTTTCCGCGCCGCGCACGGCTGATTCCAGCAGCAGGTGGCCGAGCAGGAAGCTGCTGAAGGAGCGGTAGGCATCCACCGCCTGCTGGTCGGTGAAGCCGTGCCCGATGAGGGTGCCGAGGAACGTGTCGACCACTTCGACGCTGCGTAGCGGGGGGCGCAGCCAGGGGGCTGCCGGGTGCCGGGTGGCGACCAGCGGAAACGCGAGCGGATGATCAATCGCGATCTGGCGGACGTGGTGGGCGACGGTTTGCAGGAACCCCTGCCAGTGTTCGGCGAGCTCATCGTCAAGATCCGAGGTCAGGTTCTCCATCAGCAGAGCCACCACCCCCTCCAGCAGATCCTCTCGCCCGTGTACGTACCGGTACAGCGACATCGCCTCTACACCGAGCTCCTGCCCCAAGGAGCGCATCGACAACCCCTGCGCGCCACGCCGGTCGATCTGCGCGAGCGCGGTCTCGATGATCAGGCCGCGGCTCAGACGACGAGACTGCGTACCCGTCGGCTTCTTCGTCACCCGGACGCTCATAGCACATTCCCTCCCATCACGCGCAAGCCCCCTCGCCAAGTCATTTCGGGCGCTGTACTGTCACGCTAGTCGGCTTACGGTGTAAGCGGGCTGGTAGCCGGTCCGCACGTTTCGACTCCTGCGGCTCCGACGCCCCAACCCAAGGGATCGAGACAATGGCAAACAATCGCACCGCCCACCCCGACAGCGCCGCAGCCCGCCCTGTCATCGCAGACCACGACGACGCCGCGAAGGAGTCGCTGATCGGCACCGCAAGGGGCGGCCGCACGGCGAACGTGTCGTGGGGGTCCATCATCGCCGGGGTGGTGACCTTTCTGGCTGTCACCATCCTGCTCTCGCTCGTCACCGCCGGCATCGGCCTGGGCGGCTCGGGCATCGGGGCGACCATCTGGAGCGTCATCGCCCTGGTGATCGCTCTTGCCGCGGCCGGTTTCGTCGCCGGCGCGCTGGCCGTGCGCAGCGGACTGCTGCACGGATTCTTGACCTGGGCGACGTCCCTGGTGGTTGCTCTCGCCCTGACTGTGTGGCTCAGCGCCAGCCTGCTCGGCGGCGTCGTCAGCTCCGCCACCCAGGCACTGTCCGGGACCGACGTCACCCAGGTCGTCGAGGACGTGCAGAGCAACGTCGACGAAGAAGAAGCGCAGGAGCAGACCGATGAGGCGTTGCAGGACGCGCAGCAGACGGCGGAGGATGCCGCCGCGACTGCTCAAGCCGCCTCGTGGTGGGGCTTCGCCGGGCTGCTGCTCGGCGCGGTGATCGCGGCCCTCGGCGGGATGCTCGGCGTGCGGAGCGTCGTCAAGCGTGCCCCCGACACCACTGCCGTGCAGGTCACCACAACCCGGTGACACGGCTCCCGGTCGCGGGCCCCCGCGCCGGTCTCAACACGTACGAACAAACGAACGATAGGAAGCAGTCATGATCAGCACAGAAAACATCGGCGGTCTCATGGGAGCAGCGGTGATCGACTCCGACGGGGAGAAGATCGGCACGCTCGAGCAGATCTACCTCGACACCGACACCGGAGCGCCCACCTGGGCGGCGGTGCGCACCGGTTTCTTCGGCACCTCGGAGTCCTTCGTGCCCATCGACGACGCCAACCAGGACGGCGAGAACCTCCGGGTGGGCTACGCGAAAGAGTTCGTGAAGAACGCACCGCGCATCGACGCGGACGGGGCGCTGGAGCACGCGCAGGAAGATGAACTGTACGTCTACTACGGCAACGGTTCCCGCACCACCAGCGCCGCTGAAGGCACCGGCACCGCCCGGGATGACAGTGACGAGGCGGTGGACACGAGCACCGGGTATGACACGTCCGGTCCGACCACCGACGATGCGATGACCCGCTCGGAGGAGCGCCTCCGCGTCGGTACCGAGAAGGTTCAAACCGGTCGCGCACGGCTGCGGAAGTACGTCGTCACGGAGGAGAAGACCGTCACCGTCCCCGTGAGCCATGAGGAAGTGCGCCTGGAACGCGAACCCATCACCGACGCCAACGTCGCGGATGCCATGGACGGGCCGGCCATCAGCGAGGAAGAGCACGAGGTCGTCCTCACTGAGGAGCGGCCCGTCATCGCCAAGGAGACCGTTCCGGTCGAGCGTGTCCGCCTGGGAACGGAAACCGTGACCGAGGAGGAGACGGTCACCGAGCAGGTCCGCAAGGAACAGATCGACTACGACGACGGCACGGGCCGCGCCGACCGCGCCTGACCCCTCAGTCGCGGGCCGCGCGCGCAGGGACCGGACCGTCCGGGTACGCCTCGGGTGGTCCGGTCCCTGCCGCTTTCCGGCTCATCACGAACCACGGAAGGATCACGCTACCCATCACGATGACGCGGTCCATGGCGCTCTTCCCGGGGCTATCACCCGGCGCTTTCCGCGACCCTGACGACCACATCGTCCCCCGGTGCCCGAGGACGTGCTTCCACATCCGATGCCGTCCCTCGATGTATCGCCGAGAAGTGGTCCTCTGGCAGCAGATGTGCGTAGGCTCCCGCCACGTCGAGACGTGGAGATCGGCGATCTCCACGGCATCCGACGGCACCGGCATCCGGGTCGTGAAGCTCATTCGCTCATGGTGGCAGGGACATCACCGCCGGCGTGCGGTGGGGACAGAATCAGATGCGCGCGCGCCTGTAGGTGTCGCTGGAGTAGCTGATGACGAAATATCCGATCAGGGACAACAGCCAGAGGAGGAACACCGAGAAGACCGCGCCGTGCCCGAACGCGCGCCCGAGCCGCAGCGCCACGATGATGGCGAGGACGACGTTTGCGATGGGGACGAGATACAGCAGCGTCCACCATGCGGACAGTCCGGCGGCTCGCACGATGAAGAACGCCGCGACCACCGGGATCAGCGCCGTCCACCCGGGCTGACCTGCCTTGTTCAGGAAAGGCCACACCGCGGCGACGAACAGCACGTAGCCGACGAAACCCCCCACTCCACCGAAGACGACCCCGGACTCATCGCGGGATGAGATCTCAGCGACGACCGGAAGAAGCTGCGACAGGATGTGCATGGCGTGAGTCTAGGTTGCCGCCACACGGGATGCGGGCTCAATCTCCGTCGCAGCGCTTGGCCGCGGCTGTCCCGCTCAGAGACGCGGATGGTGCAATGCCGTCTGGATCACGCGGATGTGCGCGCCAAGGGCTCCAGACGCGAGGAGCCCTGACCCGAGAGGCCCGGAGGGGTCCTCACCCAGTAACGGCAACGATCGGAGCGCAGCTCTGACCGGGTCACTCATCTGAGCGAGTTGCCAGGCGATCTCATCGGTGGCGGCAGTCGCGTTGCCCTGTTCCGCCAGCTGCCTGGCTTTCGCGGCGTACGCGGCCGCGCCGAGAGCGTGGGCGCCCATGTGTGCAACCCCCGCGGCCTGGCCGGCAGCCCAAGCCGCAGCCTTCGCGGCTGGTGAGGTCACGGCCTGTGACGCCCGACCTGCCACGAAGCGTCTGCGTATCTCGCCCCCGGCATCGAGCGTGCCTGCCGCGAACGCACGCGCTCGAGTGATGCCGTCGCGAGGACGGTCGTCGCCTGGCGCTTCTGACTCGAAGAGGGAAAGAACTCGCTCGGCACAGTCTGCTGCCCACCCCGCGGTGACCCGGCGATCGGATACGCTCAACGACTGCGGAGAAGCCATACCGGTACCTTTGCACGATCTTGTCGCATACGGAGGGCTACGGCCGCACCGACGCAACGGACAACTCCGCGCGGAACCTGAAGCGGCCTCCGCTACACCGGCGCCATGTCGGTGAACCGCGAGAAATGACCCTGGAAAGCGATCTCGATGGTCGCGGTCGGGCCGTTACGGTGCTTCGCGACGATGAGGTCGGCCTCGCCGGGGCGGGTGTCCTTGTCGTACACCGAGTCGCGGTGCAGCAGCATGACCATGTCGGCATCCTGCTCGATCGAGCCGGACTCTCGCAGGTCGCTGACCTGCGGACGCTTGTCGGTGCGCTGCTCAGATCCACGGTTCAGCTGCGACAGTGCGATGACGGGCACCTGAAGCTCTTTCGCGAGCAGCTTCAGCGCACGCGAGAACTCGCTGACCTCCTGCTGACGCGACTCGACCTTCTTGCCGCTGGTCATCAGCTGCAAGTAGTCGATGATCACCATGCGCAGCCCCACCCGCTGCTTGAGTCGACGGCACTTGGCGCGGATCTCGACGAGCGTCATGTTGGGGCTGTCGTCGATGTAGAGCGGGGCGTCGTTGATGCGGCCGCGTGTCGCGGCGATGGTGGTCCAGTCGCGCGAATCCAACGTGCCCTTGCGCATGTTCTGCAGCGGCACCGCGCCCTCGGCGCTCATGAGGCGCATGGCGATCTCGCTGCGTCCCATTTCCAGTGAGAAGAAGATCGTCGGCATGTTGTGCTTGATGGCCGCGGCGCGCGCGAAATCGAGCGCGAGCGTGGACTTTCCCATGGCGGGTCGGGCGGCCACGACGATCATCTGACCGCCGTGCAGGCCGTTGGTCAGCTCGTCGAGCTGGGCGAACCCGGTCGGGATGCCGGTCATCGAGCCGTCCCGACCGCGCGCTGCCTCGATCTCATCGATCGCGGAGGTGACGGCGATCTCGAGCGGAACGTAATCCTCCGCGGCCTCGGCACCGGTGACCGAGTAGATCTCGGCCTGCGCGTTGTTGACGAGTTCCACGGCCTCGCCCTGGCCGGAGTACCCCATCTGCACGATGCGGGTGCCGGCCTGCACGAGGCGGCGCAGCAGCGCCCGCTCGGAGACGATCGTGGCGTAGTAGCCGGCGTTGGCTGCGGTCGGCACGATCGAGGTGAGCGAGTGCAGGTAATCGGCACCGCCGGCGCGCTGCAGCTCGCCCGTCTTGATCAGCTCGTCGGTCACTGCAACGACGTCTGTCGGCTCGCCGTGCGAATACAGGCTGAGGATCGCCTCGAAGATCAGCTCGTGCTTGGGCACATAAAAGTCGGCCCCGCGCAGCGTCTCGATGACGTCGGCGACGGCGTCCTTCGACAACAGCATGCCGCCCAGCGCGCTCTGCTCCGCGAGGACGTCATGCGGCGGCGTGCGCTCGTGCTCACGGCGTCCGCCGAGCCGTTCGTCGGAGATGTCAGCGATGGACACGCAGCCGTACCTCCGTCATTTTCGGGTGTCGTCGGGGTGGGACACATTCACGCTATGCACGGCCACCGACACTCGCAACCAAGCCTGTGGATAACTATGTGGAAAGTCTGCGTGAAACGCCGCCAACCCTGTGTACAACCCCTGTGGAAAACGCCCGGGATACAGGAATCGAGCAAACGTGATTTCTCGATTGACCTGGGATTTATTTGTTCACAACCTGTGGATGGGATTGTGGTTGAAGTACGCGTTGAAGGTTGGGGACGGCGTACCACGTTATACACAGCCGCACACCCTCGGCCCGCATCGGATGCCGCCTGTGGAAAGGCTCCCACGGGGGCGCGTCGGGCCCCCAGCGAGCCCGAAAACGACGGATGCCGTGAACCCGGTGAGGGTCCACGGCATCCGTGTCGTTCTGTCGCCCCGAGGGACGACGCGCCGCTTACTTGGCGGCGACCACCTGCAGCGTGATCACGGCGGTGAGGTCGTCACGCAGGCGAACGGTCGCCTCGTGCTCGCCCACGGACTTGATCGCCGAGGTGATGTGGATCTTGCGCTTGTCGAGCTCGCCGAGCCCGGCAGCCTTGACCGCGTCAGCGACGTCACCGGTCTTGACCGAACCGAACAGACGACCCTCGTTGCCGGCCTTGACGGCCAGACGAACCTTGGTCGACTCGAGCGAGTTCTTCAGGGCCACGGCTTCTTCGTGGTCGTGGATCGCGCGCGACTCGCGGGCAGCGCGAATCGACGCCACCTGCTTCTCGCCACCGCGCGACCACAGCACTGCGAAGCCCTGGGGGATGAGGTAGTTGCGGGCGAACCCGTTCTTGACCTCGATCACGTCGCCGGCGCTTCCGAGCCCGGCGACCTCATTCGTGAGAATCAGCTTTGCCATGTCCGGACCCCTTAACGGCCAGCGCCGGCGTAGGGCAGGAGCGCCATTTCGCGGGCGTTCTTGATCGCCTTGGCGATCAGACGCTGCTCCTGCACCGAGACACCGGTGATACGACGGGCGCGGATCTTTCCACGCTCCGAGATGAACTTACGAAGAGTGGCGACGTCCTTGTAATCAATGACGCCGACACGGATCGCCTTCGCGGGAGCGGCGTTCTTCGCGCCCTTCCGCGGCTTGCGGCGGTCGCCGCTCGACTTTCCAGCCATGGTTTTTCCTTAGAGAGAGTTGGTTTGATCCGAGGGATCAGAACGGAGTGTCGTCGCCGTAGGCGCCGGGGGCGCTCCACGCGTCGGGAGCGGCCGAACCGGGAGTGGCCCACGGCTCGTCGGCGACCTGCGGGCGGGACTGCTGTCCGCCACCGCCGGCGCCGCCGGCGCCGTTTCCGCCGCCACCACCACTGCTGCTGGTACGCGTGACCTGTGCGGTTGCGTAACGCAGCGACGGGCCGATCTCATCGACCTCGAGCTCGATGGAGACGCGGTTCTGCCCCTCGCGGTCCTGGTAGGACCGCTGCTTCAGGCGACCACTGGCGATGACCCGCATGCCCTTGGTGAGCGAACCGGCCACGTGCTCGGCGAAGTCGCGCCACACGCTCGCGCGGAGGAACAGCGCTTCGCCGTCCTTCCACTCGTTCGCCTGACGGTCGAAACTGCGCGGCGTCGACGCGATCGTGAAGTTCGCGACGGGCAGTCCGCTCTGCGTGTAACGCAGCTCGGGGTCTGCCGTGAGGTTTCCCACAACGGTGATGACGGTCTCGCCAGCCATCGTCGTTACGCCTTCGCAGCCTTCGCGGGCGCGGCAGCCTTGCGGGCAGCCTTCGCCTCGGAACGCTCCTTCTCGGCGGCGACCATGGCCATCGCCTCTTCAGCGCGGAGGATCTTGGTGCGCATGATCTGCTCGTTCAGCTTCAGCTGACGGTCGAGCTCCTGCGCAGACTCGCTGCTCGCGGTGAAGTTGACGACGGCGTAGACGCCCTCGGTCTTCTTCTGGATCTCGTATGCGAGACGGCGGCGACCCCAGATGTCGACGTTGTCGATCGTGCCACCATCATTGGTGATGACCTTGAGGAACTTCTCAAGGTTGGTGGCGACGAGGCGCTCGTCGATCTCGGGGTTGAGGATCACCATCAGTTCGTACTGGTGGATGTGCGTCACTTACCCACCTCCTTCGGACTAGAACGGCTCCCGGGCATTTCCCGGAAGCAGGAGGGTGTGTGCACTGCCCGTTCGCACGCGCCGAGTGGCGCGGTGAACGGACAACCTCGACAGTCTAACGGATGCCACCCCACGCGTGCGACCGCGCGATGCGTGGGTGCTCCGCGCGGCATCCTCCCCCGGCATTCGATAGCGTGAGCGCGTGCAGGGGGACCAGTCGATGTCGACGCGCGCCGTCCGTGCGTCGTTGGACACCCGGCCGCACCACCTGGGGGAGATACTGCGATGACGACACCTGCGGCATCCGTTCCGTTCGACACGCGCGCGCTGACCGAGCCGGTCGATCGCGCCGCGATCAAGGCCCACAAGCAGCATCTGGTGGCCTCGGGACGCGCACCGTACGACGTGGGACTGCCGATCACGGTGATCATCCTCATCGTGGTGGGCGTGATCATGATGACCGGGTTCGGGAGCCTCGGCGCGGTCTTCTTCAGCATCGCCTCCTCGACGGGAGGGGGGTTCGGGCTGCTCGCTCTGCTCCCGCTGCTGCTCGTGGGAACCGTCTTCACGATTGTGATCGTCGTCATCGTGCGGTCGTGGCGTGGAAGTGGGGAACGCCGGTATCGGCTCGACCGGTTCGCGGCATCCAACGGACTCACGTTCTACCCCGAAGCGAAGGACCCGCCGCTGCCAGGTCTGATCTTCCATCAGGGGTCCGCCCGCACCGCGTCCGAGATCTTGCGGGGCGGGCAGCCGCGGTGGGTCGAGTTCGCCAACTACCGCTACACGACCGGGTCCGGCAAGAACAGAACCACGCACAAGTGGGGCTACATCGCGATCAGGCTGAACACACCGTTGCCGCACATCGTGCTGGATGCCGTGGGCAACAACGGCCTGCTGGGCTCGAACCTGCCGGCGGCGTTCGACAAGGAGCAGCGACTCAGCCTCGAGGGCGACTTCGACCGCTACTTCACGCTCTACTGCCCCGCCGGCTACGAGCGGGACGCTCTATACCTGTTCACGCCCGACATCATGGCCCGCTTCATCGACAACGCCGCGGCCCTCGACGTCGAGATCGTCGACGACTGGCTGTTCCTCTATGCCCGGCGCGACTTCTCCACCCTGGACCCGCGCATGTGGGCCTGGCTGTTCTCCGTGGTGGGGGCCATGCTCGACAAGCTCGCGCAGTGGGAGCGGTGGCGCGACGAGCGGCTGGTCCAGCCCGAGCAGCACGCGCACGCGCTCGCGCCCGCTCAGGCGGGGCACGCGGCCGCTCAGGCGGAGCACGCTCTCGCCGGGGGCGCCCAGACGCTTCCGTTCACCCCACCGACCGAGTCGCTGCGCCCGCCGCTCGGCGTCGCGCAGCAGGGACAGCGCCTGCGGCGGCGCGTGCCGTGGGCGACCATCATCGCCGTCGGGCTGTTCGGCTTGCTGTGGCTCGGGATGCAGCTGTTCATGCAGACCGGGATGTTCGGCATGCTCGGCGGGATGCGGTGACGCACCCCACGACGGCGGCATCCGTGCCCTTGGACACCCGACCGCTGACGCAGCGCGTCGATCGCGCGGACGCCCGTGCCTTCACCAAGGAACTGCGTGCGTCGGGGCGCATCGAGAACGAGGTGATGGCGAGCATCATCGGGTACGGGGTGGCCCTGCTGTTCTTCGTGGGCCTCGTGCTGCTCGATGTGCTGACGTCACGGTCACCCTTCCGTGTCGCGCTCTCCGGAGCAACGCCCCTGATCGTCGTGCTGCTGGTGTGCGCCCTGGTGGCGGTCGCCGTCACCTTCTTCTCGCAGGGGCGCGTGTCGACCCGGCGGTATCGGCTCGACCGCTTCGCACGCGCCAACGGGATGCGTTACGTGCCGGAGAAGGGCAATCCGTCATTTCCGGGCATGATCTTCGGCTCCGGGTCGTACCGCCGCAGCTTCGACGTGGTGCAGGGCAAGGGGCCACGCCGCGTCGAATTCGCGAACTACGTCTACACCACCGGTTCCGGCAAGCATCGCCGTACCCACCGCTGGGGATACGTCGCGGTCAAGCTCGACATCCCGCTGCCGCACATCGTGCTGGATGCCACCGGCAACAACAGCCTGTTCGGATCCAACCTGCCGACGCTGTACAAGAAGGAGCAGCGCCTCAGCCTCGAGGGCGACTTCGACCGCCACTTCGCGCTCTACTGCCCTGAGGGGTACGAGCGCGACGCCCTGTACCTGTTCACCCCCGACGTCATGGCGAGGTTCATCGACAACGCGGCGGAACTCGACGTCGAGATCGTCGACGACTGGCTGCTCATGTACACCAAGCGCAACGCGAGCACGACTGACCCGGCCACCTGGGAGTGGCTGTTCGGAGCCGTGGCGGCCGTGCTCGACAAACTCGACCAGTGGGAACGCTGGCGCGATGAGCGGCTGCTGCAGGCGGCATCCGGCGATTCCCGCGCGGCCCATGGGAGGGCGAGGGGTGGCACGCCGGCGGGGTCGCTGCCGTTCGCTGCGCCCGCCGGGCTGCTGCGCCCGCCCCCCGGCGTCGCGCCCCAGGGGCGCCGCCTGACCACGCGATTCCCCTGGCTGCTGACCGGACTGTGCGTTGTCGCGGTGGTGGTGTACCTGCTGCTGGACCTTCCCGGGTAGCCGGATGGGGTTCCGGCCCACCCCACCCCGTCGCTGAGGTCCGCGGGGGCGGGCGGGCGGCTACGGCGCCGCGGGTGCCAGGCCGAAGTGGGTCAGCTCACCCTCGGTGAGCATGCGGGAGCGCACGATGAATCGCAGACCGGTGGGGGATTCGACCGAGAAGCCGGCGCCGCGGCCGGGCACGACGTCGATGGTGAGGTGGGTGTACTTCCAGTAGTCGAACTGCGCCTCGGAGATGAACACCTCGATCGGGTCATCCAGCCCGACGCCGAGCGAGGCGAGGTGCACATCGCTCGGGCCGGTGAGGAACATCCCGACCGGAAAGCACATGGGCGCGCTGCCGTCGCAGCATCCGCCGGACTGATGGAACATCAGCGGCCCGTGCTGCGCCGTCAGATCGCGCAGCAGGGCGGCCGCGGCATCCGTCACGGCCACCCTGCTGAACGTCGTCTCCATGTCAGAAGAAGCCCATCGGACCTTCGGCGTACGACACCAGCAGGTTCTTCGTCTGCTGGTAGTGGTCGAGCATCTTCAGGTGGTTCTCGCGGCCGATGCCCGACTGCTTGTACCCGCCGAACGCGGCGTGCGCCGGGTACTGGTGGTACGTGTTGGTCCACACCCGGCCGGCCTCGATCGCACGTCCCGCCCGGTAGGCGATGTCGCCCGTGCGGCTCCAGACTCCGGCTCCCAGACCGTAGAGGGAGTCGTTGGCGATGGAGATCCCGTCGTCGAAGTCCTCGAAGCTCGTCACCGAGAGCACCGGCCCGAAGATCTCCTCCTGGAAGATGCGCATGTCGTTGGTGCCCTCGAACACCGTCGGCGCGACGTAGTAGCCGCCGGTGAGGTCGCCGCCGAGGTCGACGCGCTCCCCGCCGGTGAGCAGCTTCGCCCCACCCTGCTTGCCGATGTCGATGTACGACAGGATCTTCTCGAGCTGGTCGTTCGAGGCCTGCGCGCCGAGCATCGTCTCGGGGTCGAGCGGGTTGCCCTGCCGCACCTTCGCAACGCGCTCGAGGCCGTCGGCGAGGAACGAGTCGTAGATCGATCGCTGGATGAGAGCGCGCGACGGGCACGTGCACACCTCGCCCTGGTTCAGCGCGAACATCGTGAAACCCTCGAGCGCCTTGTCGTAATAGGGGTCGTCGGTCACCCGCGCGACGTCTTCGAAGAACAGGTTGGGGCTCTTGCCGCCGAGCTCGAGCGTCACCGGGATGAGGTTCTGCGACGCGTACTGCATGATGAGCCGGCCGGTCGTGGTCTCTCCGGTGAACGCCACCTTGCGGATGCGCTTGTGCGACGCCAGCGGCGCCCCGGCTTCGATGCCGAACCCGTTGACGATGTTCACCACGCCCGCCGGCAGCAGGTCGCCGATGATGTCGAAAAGGAACAGGATGGATGCCGGTGTCTGCTCGGCCGGCTTGAGCACGACACAGTTGCCCGCGGCCAGGGCGGGGGCGAGCTTCCACGTCGCCATCAGGATGGGGAAGTTCCACGGGATGATCTGCCCGACCACCCCGAGGGGCTCCTGGAAGTGGTAGGCCACGGTGTTCTCGTCGAGCTGGCTGATCGAGCCCTCCTGCGCGCGCAGGACCCCCGCGAAGTAGCGGAAGTGATCGACGGCGAGCGGGATGTCTGCGGCGAGGGTCTCGCGGATCGGCTTGCCGTTCTCCCAGGTCTCGGCGACGGCGATCTTCTCGAGGTTGGCTTCGATGCGGTCGGCGATCTTGTTGAGGATGATCGCCCGCTCGGTGGGGCTGGTGCGCTTCCAGTCGCCGAATGCCTTCCAGGCGACGTCGACGGCGCGGTCGATGTCCTCGGCGGTGCCGCGGGCGACCTCGGTGAAGGGCTTGCCCGTCACCGGGGTGATGTCCTCGAAGTACCCGCCCTTGATCGGGTCGACCCACTCTCCCCCGATGTAGTGCCCGTAGCGGGAGCGGTATTCGGCCAGCGAGCCGTGCTCGCCGGGTGCTGCGTAAACGCTCGAGACGCCCTCTTCGACGATCGTCATGTCTGTCTCCTTCGACTGTCCATGGATGGTGTGCTGCGCGGGTGCGGCGACCCCGCCGCTGCCGGGCACGCTACGCCCCGCGAGGTTGCATCGGGTTGCGCCGGCTCACGCCTCGAGTGCGGCCACGCGCGCGACGAGACCTGCGCGGCGGGGAGAGCGCGGCGGGAGCATCGCCAGGCACAGCCGCAGCACCTCGACGTCGTGCTCGCCGTCGGCGGTGTCGGCGTAGGCGAGCAGAACCTCGACGCCTGCCTCGCCCACCAGGGCCTCACGCAGAGTCGCGCGCACCGAGTCGCGCAGCACCTCGACCCCAGGGGCGACCGAGTCCGGGAGCACCGGGCCGGGGTACGCCGACAGGGCGACGCGGTGCGCCCCGCGGTCGAGCAGCGACACCACGTGCTGCACGTCGGTCTCGAGCGGGGCGGGCAGCCGGTACGGGCGGGATGCCGGTACGAGGTGGGGCGCGGCACGCTCGAGGACGCGGCGCAGCCGCACCATCTCGGGGCGCAGCGTCTCGGTCGCCGCCGTCCCGTAGACCAACTCGCTGAGCCCCTCGGCGGTGAGACCCTCGCGGTGGCTGGCGAGCATGAGCAGGATCTCGGCGTGCCGGGCGCTCAGCTCGCGGACGGTCTGGGTGCCTTCGGCGCCCGCTTCCAGCAGCGCGCGGTCGCGACCCAGCACCCGCAAGGTGGCGTGCGTCGTCACCCGTGGCCGCGATGCCCGCCGCCGGGGCGCCTCGGCCCGTGCCCGCAGCCGGGTGACCATGAGCTCGCCCTCGATCGCGCGCGCGGTGGCATCCACGAGCAGCTGGGCCTGGGGGGTCGCCGCCTCGGCCCCGCCGGTGACATCGATCATGCCGAGGAGCCGCCGCGTCTCGGGGTCGTGCACGGGTGCCGCGGTGCACGACCAGGGCTGCACGAACCGGTTGAAGTGCTCGGCCTCACGGATCTGCACGTGCGCGTCGAGGGCGAGCGCCGTTCCCGGGGCCGAGGTGCCGACGGCATCCTCCGCCCAGTTCGCGCCCGCGATGAAGCCCATGTCCCCGGTGAGGGTGCGCACGCGGCGGTCCCCTTCGACCCAGAGCAGGCGGCCGGCCGCGTCGCCGACGGCGACGACGACACCGGCCTCATCGGGCGAGCCGGGGAGCAGGAGCGCGCGCACCATCTGCATGACGGCGGCCAGCGGATGCCCGCGTCGGTATATGTCCAGGTCCGCCTCGGAGAGATCGAGGCGCGGCAGTTGCTCGGCGCCGACCGCCGAGGCCAGCGAGCGCCGCCACGACTCCCGCACCAGCGGCCGGACGTCGGCGAGGCGAGGGTCGGCGAGGTTGCCGGCGAGCAGCTCCTCGTGGGCTCGTTCGACGAGGAGGCGGGAGGTCGCGGGCGAGACCTCGCGGCGCATGGACCACGACGACGGCATGCGGCTCCGATCATCGGTGAGGGAGCTGGTGCCGATCAGTGTAGGGGCGGCGTGACGGCCGGTCGAGGGCCGTGCCCGTGGGCTGCCCACCCGTGAGACGAATGCTGACGGCCGAGACCGTGGGAAACGACCAGTGTCTCGGCCGTCAGGTGTCGTCTCACCGTGCGGACGCGGGCGCGGCGGGCGCGGCGGGCGACGCGACGCGCCCCGGAACGCGGTCAGCCGCGGGCGGCCCACCAGGCGCGCAGGCGCTGCTCGGCCTCGGCCTCGTCGACGACGCCCTCGTCCAGGCGCACGTCGAGGAGGAACCGGTACGCCTCTCCGACGACCGGCCCGGGCGGGATGCCGAGGATCTCCTGGATCCGGTTGCCGTCGAGGGCCGGGCGCATCGACTGCAGCTGCTCCTGCTCGGCGAGCTCCGCGATGCGCCGCTCGATGTCGTCATAGGCCGAGCGCAGCCGCGCGGCCTTGCGCTTGTTGCGGGTGGTCACGTCGGCGCGGGTGAGGATGTGCAGGCGCTCGAGCTCGTCGCCGGCATCCCGCACGTACCGACGCACGGCCGAGTCGCTCCACGCGCCCTCGGCGTAGCCGAAGAACCGCAGGTGCAGCTCGATCAGCTTGGTCACGCTGGCGATCGTGTCGGAGTCGAAGCGCAGGGCCTGCAGCCGCTTGCGGGCCAGCCGCGCGCCCTTGACGTCGTGGTGGTGGAAGGTCACCCCGCCGCCGTCTTCGAGCCGCCGGGTGGCAGGCTTGCCGATGTCGTGCAACAGGGCCGCGAGCCGCAGCCGCACGTCGGGGGCGGCATCCGGATTGCGCTCCCGTTCGAGCTCGATCGCCTGCCGCACCACCGTCAACGAGTGCTCGTAGACATCCTTGTGGTGGTGGTGCTCGTCGACCTCGAGGCGCAGCGCCGGCACCTCGGGCAGGAACTTCGCCATCAGACCGGTGTCGACGAGCAGGCGGATGCCGCGCGCCGGGTCATCGGCCTGCAGCAGCTTCACGAGCTCGCCCTGGATGCGCTCGGGGCTCACGATCGAGAGCGTCTCGGCGCGCTCGGCCATCGCGGCGACGGTCGCGGGATCGACGTCGAAACCCAACTGGGCGCTGAAGCGGGCGGCGCGCAGCATGCGCAGCGGGTCATCGCCGAAGCTGACCGCCGGGTCGACAGGGGTGCGGAGGATGCCGGCGACGAGGTCCTCGACGCCTCCGGTCGGGTCGACCAGGGCGGGGCCGGGAAGGCGCAGCGCCATCGCGTTGACGGTGAAGTCGCGCCGCGCGAGGTCGCCCTCGAGGTCGTCGCCGAACGCGACGACCGGCTTGCGCGTGGCGCCGTCGTACTCGTCGGCGCGGTAGGTGGTGATCTCCACCTGCTCGCCGCGGACGCGGGCGCCGATGGTGCCGAAGTCGCGGCCGATGTCCCACTGCGCGGAGGAGATCGGCTTCACGATCCGCAGGATGTCGTCGGGCCGCGCGTTGGTCGTGAAATCCAGGTCGTTCGTCGGCCGGCCCAGCAGCGCGTCGCGCACCGGGCCGCCGACGAGTGCGAGCTCGAAGCCGGCGTCGGCGAACGCGCGCGCGAGGGCGTCGACGACCGGCGACGCGGCAAGCGCGCCGATGCGGGCGAGGCCCTCGGCCATGTTGAGCATGGGTTCGAGCCTACCGAGCGCTCCTGCGCTCCCCTGTCGGCGACTACCCAGCGAACCGCAGGAACTGTGTGAACAGCAACTCACGCACGCGAGGGAGAAGGTCCGCGCGCAACGCGGCGGCATCCACCTCGAGCAGCTGTGCGATCGCGTCGATCAGGACCCCGACCGGCAGGTCGCCGTCGCACGCCCCGACCAGGCCGGCCAGTGCGGGGTCGACCTCGAGCGTGCGCGCGAAGCCTCCGCCCTGACGCAGTTCGATGACGCTGGGGTCCTCGGCGCCGGGCAGGTGGTGCCGCGCCTCGGTGACGTCGGGAGCCACCTCCAGCACGCTCGCCGCGAGCGCAGCGTCGTCCATGTCGGCAAGCCGCTGGTGCGCAGCCAGCGACGCCGCCAGGTGCGGGCCCAGGGCCCCGCCGACGGGCTGCGTCACCCGCTCGTAGCGGGCGAGCGTGGGCGCCGACCCCCGCGAGCGGTGCAGCAGCACGTATCCGAACCCGATGCCGGTGACCCCGCGCTCGGCGAAGTCGTCGAGCCAGGCCGCCAGCAGTCGCGTGGACTCCGGCGAACCGGGCTCCGTGCCGCCGTCGCGGATCCACAGCTCGGCGTATGCGAGCGGGTCGAGAACCTCCCGCTCCACCACCCATGCGTCCAGAGGAATATCGGATGCCGCCACCCACTGGCGCACCCGATCGAGCCCGTCCTCGCCGTCGCGGTACTCCCAGTTGCCCAACAGCTGCGCGACCCCGCCGGGGGCGAGGTGCACACCCACGCCGCTGACGACCTGCGCCACGAGCGCGTCGCCCACGAGCCCGCCGTCGCGGTACTCGTACGCCGGCACCCCCGCCGCGCGGGGTGTGATGACGAACGGTGGGTTCGACACGACCCGTTCGAACTGTTCGCCCGTGACCGGCTCGAACAGGCTCCCCCGCCGCACCTCGATGCCGTCGACGCCGTTCAGCAGGGCGTTGAGGCGGGTGAAGTGCAGGGCCCGCTCGGACACGTCCGTCGCGATCACGAGGTCGGCGTCGCGTCGCGCGCGCAGCGCCTGGATGCCACATCCGGTCCCGATGTCGAGCACGCGACCCACGCGGCCGGGCAGCTGCAGGCCGGCAAGCGTCAGCGATGCGCCGCCGACGCCCAGCACATGGTCTTCGGGCAGGGGCCCACCCAGCGCCGCCTCGTCGAGGTCGCTCGCGACCCACCACTGCACATCACCGGCGTCATCGGAGAACTCCTGCGGGCGGATGACCGCGCGCGGCACGATCGTGTCGCCCGAGGCCGTCGCCAGCTCCAGGGCGATCAGTCCCGCCGCACCGGTCAGCGGCAGGGCGGCGTCCACGACCGCTGCGGGCTGCCGCATGCCCAGCACGAGCAGCCGGGCCAGCACCGCGAGGGGGTCGGACCGGCCGGTCAGAGCTCGCTCGGCGGGCAGGCGCAGCCCCCGAGCGATCGCCCCGTCGGCCGCCTCGCCCCACGCGTCGCGCAGACCGTCGGCAGAAAAGGCGGCGGCCCGCAGGTCGTCCGCGAGGGCGCGGCAGAGAGCGGGATCGGGAGGTGTCGGCATCCTTCCATTCAACCCCGCTTCGGGCGGATCGCCCCGCCGTTCGGGAAGCTCAAAGGCCGCCCGGCCTAGAATCGGCTGATCGTGCGGTCATGAATCGCACCCGAGCCGAAACCCGCCATGACCGACATCCCCGCCGCACCGCGCCGCCCCTGGCGCCTCGCGCTGCTGACCGCGCTGATGGTCGTGCTCATGCTCGCCCCGGCATGGTCCAGCGCCGCAGCCGCCGCAGCCGCAACCAGCGCCGCTGCAGCAGCCACGCCCGAAAGTGACGAGACCGACACCGACGCAGCGCTCGAGATGACCCTGTCGCCGGTGGGCAACGGAATCGTGCGGCCCGGAGACGCTCTCGCGGTGTCGGTGACACTGTCCAACGGCACGTCGCTGAACTCCCCCGCCGCCGAAGTGGTGCTGGAGCTGGGCGCGGCACCGCTGGGCGACCGCGCCGCGCTGAGCTCGTGGCTGGCAGGTGACGGCACCGCGGACGACCTCGCTGTGGTGGCCGTCGCCGTCGCCGACGCCGTGGATGCCGGCGAGCGTGGCGTGACCGGCCTGATGCTCCCCCCCGATGACCCGCAGCTGGCGGGCCGCGCGCCCGGGGTGTACCCGCTGCGCGCAACGGCCACGAACGCGTCGGGCACCCTCATGTCCACGAGCGTGATGACCGTGCCCGACGACGGCGCCGGCGGCGCCGGCGTGGGCGTCATCGTTCCCATCACCGCGCCGCCTGCGAGCGACGGCCTGCTCTCTTCGGATGAGCTCACCGCCCTCACCGCCCCGGACGGCGAGCTCACCGCGCAGCTCGCCGCCGTCGCCGGCACCACCGCGATCCTCGCCGTGGACCCCGCTGTCCTCGCGGCCGTCCGAGTGCTCGGCAGCGCCGCACCTCCTTCGGCCACCGCGTGGCTGGCGCAGCTGGAGGCTCTGCCCAACGACCGCTTCGCCCTGCAGTTCGGCGACGCCGACGTCGCAGCCCAGCTCGACGCGGGCCTGCCCGCGCCGCTGCCCCCCACCTCCCTGCAGCCGTACCTGAATGCGGCGGACTTCGTGCCCGACCCGGCGGCGACCCCGGTCCCGACGCCCACTCCGACGACGACCCCCACGTCGACGCCGGCGCCTGCGACGGCGGACACCGACGAACCCGCACAACAGGTCAGCCCGACACCCACACCGACGCCCACCCCCACCACACCGCCGGGGCAACCGGTCTACCCGACGCTGGACGAGCTGGTCTCGGTCGAAGCGACGCGCGGGGCGGTGTACTGGCCGTTCACCGGCACCGCGGGACCGGCGACGGTCGCCACCCTCGGCGGCTTGGGCAGCGGTGAGGATGCCGCGCTCACACTCATCCCCTCCGGCACGACCACCTCGGGCGCCGGCGACGCCACGGTCGCCGCCAGGGCCGTCGCGGGCGAGGCCTCGGTGCTCGTCTACGATTCGGCCGTCTCGGCGGCGCTCCGCGACGCCTCGGCGATCGACGAGAGCTCGCTGCGCGGCGCGCCACTGACCGAAGCCACGGCTCACCTCGCCTTCGCGGTGCGCGAGAGCGGCGGCCGCCCGATCGCGGTCACGGTCGACCGGCTCGACGGCCGTTCGAGCTTCGGCCTCACCACGGCGCTGTCGGCAGTGGCCAATGCGCCGGGCGCCACTCCGGTCGGCCTTGATGCACTCGTCGCCGCGGAGCCCGTCGCCGTCACCGTCACCGAGAGCGAACCCGACGAAGCCCGCACGGCCGCGGTCACCGAGCTTCTGGAAGGCGAGGCTGCGCTCACCGACTTCGCCACCATCCTCGAGGACCCGACCCTCATCACCGGCCCCGAGCGCGCGAGCATGCTGCAGCTGCTGGGCGGCGGGTGGCTTCCGGACCCCGAGACCTGGCAGACGGCCCTCGCCGAGCACCTGGAAGCGACCGCGGCGACTCTCAATGCGGTCAGCGTCCCGCAGCTCAGCGACATCAACCTGGTGGGCCAGAACGTGCCGCTGCGCATCTGGGTGCGCAACAACCTGCCCTGGCCGGTCGATGTGGTGCTCATCGCCCAGCCCAGCGCACCCCGGCTGCTGGTGCAGGAGCAGTCCACGGTGCGAGCCGAGCCCGACAGCAACACCCGGGTGGAGATCCCCGTCGAGGCGCACGTCGGCAACGGCGAGGTCGACATCCGGTTCGAGCTGCTCTCCCCCACCGGCATCCCCGTGGGCTCTCCCCAGGTCGCGACCGTCATGGTGCGTGCCGACTGGGAGGTGATCGGGGTCGGAGCCCTCGTGACGGTCGTGGGCGGTCTTCTCGTCATCGGGCTTTTCCGCACGGTGCGCCGGCGCAGACGGGCCACCGCGGATGCCGCAGGCGCCGGGGACGGAGAGCGATGAGCATCGGCCGGGCAAGTGTCATGATCGGCGCGGGCACCCTCGTCTCGCGGCTGACAGGGCTGCTGCGGTCGATCGTGCTCGTCACGGCGATCGGCACGGCGATGGCGGGTGACGCATTCGTCGTGGCCAATCAGCTCCCCAACGCGATCTTCCTCATCGTGTCGATGGGCATCCTCACCGGCGTCATCGTGCCGCAGATCGTCGCCGCCGGCCGCAGCGACGACGGCGGCGAGGCCTTCATCTCCAAGCTCATCACCCTGGGCGCGGTGGTGCTGCTGGCGATCACGGTCATCGCCGTCGCGTGCGCGCCGCTTCTGGTCTCGCTGTACGGTGGCGGGTTCTCCCCGCAGCAGCACGCCCTCGCGACCGTCTTCGCCTACTGGTGCCTGCCGCAGATCTTCTTCTACGGCCTCTACGCGCTGCTGGGCGAGACGCTCAACGCGCGCCGCGTGTTCGGCCCGTACACGTGGACCCCGGTGGTCAACAACGTCGTCTCGATCATCGGCTTCGGCGCCTTCATCGTGATCTACGGCACGCACTCCTCCATCGAGGGCTGGGATGCCGGGATGGTCGCGCTGATCGCCGGCACCGCGACGCTCGGCATCGTGCTGCAGGCCGTGCTGCTGCTGGTCTTCTGGCGCCGCACGGGTCTGCACCTGCGCCCCGACTTCCACTGGCGCGGCATGGGGCTCGGCGTCATCGGACGCCTGGCGAGCTGGACGTTCCTCATGGTGCTCGTCGCCCAGCTGAGCGCGATCGTGCAGTCCAACGTGCTGTCGGATGCCTCGGATGCCGGGGCCGCGGCGAACATGGTCACCGGCAACGCGAACCTCATCTTCATGCTGCCGTACTCGATCATCGTGCTGTCGATAGGCATCCCCTACTTCACGCAGCTCAGCGAACACGCCGCCGACGGCCGCATCGACGATATGCGGCGCGACATCGACACCAGCATCCGCTCGATCGGCGTGCTGATCGTCGGGGCCACCGCTGCGATCGCCGCCGCCGCCGTGCCCGTCTCCCGCATCTTCACCAACGACGCACCCACCGCCGTCGAGGGCGCGCTCGTGCTCGGCGGCTATCTGGTGGGGCTCATCCCCATCGCCGTGCTGTTCACCATCCAGCGCTCGTTCTACGCGCTCGGCGACACCCGCACGCCCTTCGTGTTCTCGCTCGTGCAGGCCGTCATCGTCGCCGTCACGGCGCTGCTGGCATCCACACTTCCCGCGGGGCTCACGGCGGCGGGCGTCGCGCTCGGTCAGTCGATCGCTCTCACGGTCGCTCTCGTCATCGCGGCGGTCATGCTGCGGCGCAAGATCGGCCGGCTCGAAGCCGGCAGGTGGGTGCCCGCGCTCGGCCGGTTCATGCTGGCGGCCCTCCCCGCGGGAGCGGCCGGATGGCTGATCTTCTTCACCTTCGGCGCCCAGGACAGCTGGATGCTGGCCGACAAGCTGCAGGGGGCTCTCGGCACCATGCTCATCGGCGCCGTCGTCGCCCTGGTCTACGTCGGAATGCTGGCGCTGCTGCGTGCCCCCGAGCTGCAGGTCGCCCTGGGCCTCGTGCGTCGCGTGCTGCCCGGCCGGCGCTGAGTCGGCAGTGCGCGGTGCGCCGGGGGCGGCTGGAATGCCCCGCGGTTAGCATGTGTTGAAGACATGAGCGGGTAATCCTCCCCGCCGTCGAAGGAGCAGCACACGTGCGTCAGGTCATCATCATCGGATCGGGTCCCGCCGGCTACACCGCCGCCATCTACGCGGCCCGTGCCAACCTCGAGCCACTGGTCATCGCGAGCTCCGTCGAAGTCGGCGGCGAGCTCATGAACACCACCGAGGTCGAGAACTTCCCCGGCTTCCCCGAGGCCATCATGGGTCCCGACCTCATGACGAGGATGCAGGAGCAGGCCGAGCGCTTCGGCGCCGAGGTGCTCTATCAGGACGTCGTGTCACTCGACCTCGACGGCGACGTCAAGACCGTGACACTCGGCAACGGCGAGGTGCACCAGGCGTACTCCGTGATCTACGCGACCGGGTCGGCGTACCGCAAGCTGGGCGTCCCCGGCGAGGAGCGCCTGTCGGGCCGCGGCGTGTCGTGGTGCGCCACATGCGACGGCTTCTTCTTCCGTGAGCGCACGATCGCCGTCGTCGGCGGCGGCGACTCGGCCATGGAAGAGGCGACGTTCCTCACGAAGTTCGCCTCCAAGGTGTACATCATCCACCGCAAGGACACCCTGCGCGCATCGAAGATCATGCAGGAGCGCGCCTTCGCGAACGAGAAGATCGAGTTCATCTGGAACAGCGAAGTCGCCGACATCCTCGGCGACGAGGCCGTCAACGGCGTCGTGCTGCGCTCCACCACCGACGGCACCACCCGCGAGCTGCCGCTGGACGGCCTGTTCGTCGCCATCGGCAATGACCCGCGCACCCACCTCGTGCACGACAAGCTCGAGCTCACCCCTGAGGGAACCATCTGGGTCGACGGTCGCACGTCGCGCACCTCGGTGCCGGGCGTGTTCGCCGCCGGCGACGTGATCGACCCCACCTACCGCCAGGCGGTCACCGCGGCCGCCAGCGGCACGGTCGCCGCCCTCGACGTCGAGCACTACCTCGCCGCGCGCGGCGAGGCGGCCCTGCCCGAGAGCGACGTCGCGCAGATCGACGGCCTGCCGGATGCCGCCACGGTCGGCGCCTGAGGAACAATCCCCCACGCCTCGACGTTCCCCCTACTGACAGACTTCCCAAGGAGAGCATCATGACAGCCAAGGCCACCACCTCGAGCAACTGGCAGCAGGACGTCCTCGACGCCGACGGCCCCGTGCTCGTCGACTTCTGGGCGGAATGGTGCGGCCCGTGCCGCATGGTCTCGCCGATCCTCGACGAGATCCAGTCCGAGCACCCCGGCAAGATCACCATTCTCAAGCTCAACGTCGACGAGAACCCGGATCTTGCGATGAAGTACCAGATCACGTCGATCCCGGCGATGAAGGTGTTCCGCAAGGGCGAGGTTGAGAAGACGATCATCGGCGCCAAGCCGAAGTTCGCCCTCGAGCAGGATCTCGCCGCCTATATCGGCTGAGACGCCCTTACGCACAAGGCCCGGTCCAGACACGTCTGGTCGGGCCTTTCGCGTGCCTGAGGCGCCTCAGGAGGCGTCTGCGCGCACCGCGGCATCCCACCGTCGGTGCGGCTCGGAGCCGAGAAGACGCCAGACCGCGCTGGTGAGCTCCGGGTAGTCGAGGGCGATCTGTCGCAGCACGCGGTAGTTGCGGGCCTCGGTGGGCCGCGCACCACCGTCGGCGGCGATGTTGTCGGCGCGCAGCAGCAGCACCACGAGTTCATCGACGCTCGGCAGGTCCTCCATGAATTCCCAGGGATCCTCGCCCGCGCGCAGGCGCTCGTGCACCAGCACCGACAGCTCGTCGCCGGCCTCGGCGCGCAGCAGTTCGAGGCTCGCCCGGCGGGGGGCGTGGGACTCGTCGGCTGCCATTCATCCAGCCTACGTCGGGCCGCCGATACCCGGGTCAGCGGGCGCCGAACTCGGTCTCGCCGATCTCCTCGAGAATGCGGTTGAGGTCCTGGATCGTCGCGAAATCGATGATCACCTGGCCTTTTCTCGCGCCGATGTTGATCTTCACCTTGGTGTTCAGCCGATCGCCCAGCCGCTCGGCGACCTCATCGAGGTGTGCACGTCGCGCGCCCGCCTTCGGGAGGGCACGGCGCGACGCGCCGGCATCCGTCGCCTTCGCCGCAGCCTCGGCGGCGCGCACCGAAAGGTCCTCGTTGACGATCTTGTCGGCGAGCCGCTGCATCGCCTCGGGGTCCTCGAGTGACAGGACGGCGCGGGCGTGCCCGGCGCTCAAGACGCCCGCGGCGACCCGATGCTGCACCGGGATCGGCAGCTTCAGCAGGCGGATGGTGTTGCTGATCTGCGGCCGGGACCGGCCGATGCGCGTGGCGAGCTCTTCTTGCGTGATGCCGAAGTCCTCGAGCAGCTGCTGGTAGGCGGATGCCTCTTCGAGCGGGTTCAGCTCCGAGCGGTGCAGGTTCTCGAGCAGCGCGTCACGCAACAGGTGCTCGTCCTCGGTGTCGCGCACGATCGCCGGGATCGAGGTGAGGCCAGCTTCACGCGACGCGCGCGTGCGCCGCTCCCCCATGATGAGCTCGTACTTGCCGTCGGCGTTGGTGCGCACGACGACGGGCTGCAGCACGCCGAACTCCCGCACGCTGTGCACGAGCTCCGCGAGATCGTCGGAGTCGAAGTGCGTGCGCGGCTGGCGCGGGTTCGGGACGATGTCGTTGGGGTCGACCTGGATCAGGCGGGTGCCCGGGATGGCGACGAGCTCGGGCGCGTCCGGGTCGGACGCCGGCGCGTCGGGGGCGTCGGCCTCGGGCGCGTCTGTCGCGTCCGTGCGCGAGGTGTCTTCGGACGTCGCGGGCTGCGCGGCGACGGCGGCATCCGTCGTGGAGGTCTCTTCGGTTGCCGCTGTGGACGCGGCGACGGCTGCAGCCTCAGCCTCGGCGGCCTTCCGCGACGCGCCGGGGAAGAACACGTCGACGGGACGCGCCTCCGACGGCTCCGACGTCGGGATGAGCGCCCCAATGCCTCGACCGAGACCAGTTCTCTTCGCCATCAGGGTTTTCCTTCTTCTTTGTGTGTCGTGCCGCGCTGGATGATCTCCACCGCTGCTTCCTTGTAAGCCACTGCCCCGGCTGAGTGTCCGTCGTACGCGATGACGGTCTGTCCGAAGCTCGGAGCCTCGGACACTCGCACC
Source organism: Microbacterium sp. zg-Y818 (assembly GCF_030246905.1). Taxonomy (NCBI): domain Bacteria; kingdom Bacillati; phylum Actinomycetota; class Actinomycetes; order Micrococcales; family Microbacteriaceae; genus Microbacterium; species Microbacterium sp. zg-Y818. Next base: position 3,228,119 of record NZ_CP126741.1, read on the forward strand.
GAGCGTGGGATGACCGTGCGCAGAACCTGCTCGGCGAAGTGCGAGCGCACCTCTTCGGCGACCTGTTGGGCGAGGCGGGTGCGGCCGTCGTACATGGTCAGCAGGATCGTCGAGACGTGCAGCTGGGGGTTGAGGTGCTTCTGGATCATCCGCACACTCCCGAGCAGCTGGCTGAGCCCCTCCAGCGCGTAGTACTCGCATTGGATCGGGATCATCACCTCGTCGGCCGCCGTGAACGCATTGATCGTCAGCAGCCCGAGCGAGGGCGGGCAGTCGATGATGACGAAGTCCAGGCGCGGCTGCAGATCGCGCAGGTAGTCCTCGAGGGCCGTCTTGAGCCGGTGCTCGCGTGCCACCTGGGACACCAGTTCGATTTCAGCGCCGGCGAGGTGGATCGTGCTGGGCGCACAGAAGAGATTGGGTGATTCCGGGCTCTGCTGCACGATATCGGCGAGCGGGAAGTCGTCGATCAGAACGTCGTAAACGCTCGGGATGTCGGCCGTGTGGGGGATCCCCAGCGCCGTGGAGGCGTTTCCCTGCGGGTCCAGGTCGATGACGAGCACACGTGCGCCGAGAGCGGCGAGAGCGGCGGCGACGTTCACTGCCGTCGTGGTCTTGCCCACCCCGCCCTTTTGGTTGGAAACGGTGAAAACGCGGGTTTCTCCGGTCAATCGCACGTCAACGACGTCGAGCGCGCGGCGGCGTGCGGTGAGGTCCGCCAATTCCCGCGCCAGCGGTGCGTCGTCGAGGCTGAAGGATGCCGGTCCGGCTCCATCCTCGGGTTGTTTCACGTGAAACATCCTTCCGTTTTCGCTCGACGAGACACCTGCTCAACCCTACGCGACCCCGCCCCCACTCCCGTCCTCCGCACCGCCGGGCGCGGGCACAATCCCACTCCCGGGGCGGCGTTTCACGTGGAACACGTCCACATTCCGGCCCCACCGCGGGCTTTGGGCGGGTGCCGAAGGGCGCCGGTCACGCACGAGGTGGCATCCCTATGTACTGACGAGCGGCCAGGCCTCCCCTGCCGGTGGTTGTTGAACGCCCGGTTGCAGCGTGGACGGTCGGCCTAGCCAAGCCATCTTGGGGTGCGAGGACGACATCTCACGACGCCTACCGGCCCGCCGCGCCCACACAACCGGTGGGTGCGCTAGCGCAACGCCGCACAAACAAAGAGCGGCGTTGCACCCGCTTTCGGCGCCTTCGGCCTAGCGGCACTTCGACGTCCCGCCGCCGCACCCATTCGGGGTCGGCGACGCGCCTCCCCTTTGCAGGTGCGCGCGGCGCGGAAACCTGGGCTCATCTTCCTTGGCCGACCGCCGGACTCAGCGCCTGAACCCTCGCTGGGCCGGGGCCGAGCGCCTGGAAATTGCGGAAATTTGCGCCCCTATCGGTTCATTTTGCGTACGCGCAGCGTCCGCGGCGGACGAATCCGCGGACCTGCTGGCGTCTTGGACATGCTGCTCGCGCACCACAGGGGCGCTGGTGCAATCGAAAAGACCCGCAGAAGAACCCCGAGCGCACACTGTTGCGGGCTCTGTCGTCCGCGGTGACCGAGCCGGACACCGCAATAGCCACACTCTGCGGCTGGGAGCGGATACGCGGAGCACCTCGCCACAAGCTGGGCCCCATGCTCCTTCCTGCTTGTTTCACGTGAAACGGAGCAATGCCCCGGAGCGCCCTGGTGCGTCACATTCACCCCGTCCCCCGCACCCCTCGGGTATTCTGCGCCGTAGGCGCGATGTTTCACGTGAAACGGCAGTTCGATAGCGCGCGACATCTGACCGGGGTCGCCGGAGTCACACCGCTCGTGTGGCGTCCCTGCGGCGTCCCGTACCGAAAGGCGACCCGCCTGTCCCCGCAACCCGTGGCGGCAGTATTCACGAGTTGGAGAGGCGTGTTTCACGTGAAACGCGCCGGTTTGAGCGGTTCGAGATTGTCGCTCGGCGCTCGTTGCCTGCTTCGCTTGTGTAGCGACCTTCGCGCAGTGAAGCGGCTACCGTGCATTGCACCGCCGCTTCCCGTCACGCGCATCACACTCCCGTCCTCGTTAGAGCTGTGCGAGCGCGCCGTTTCACGTGAAACATCTGGTGCGGGGGGAGACGCCCCAGAACGCCCTGCTCAGCCTGCGTCGATCCGGGCCCTGGAACGGTGCCGCTTCACTGATCCATGCGGCACGCCAGAACGGGCGGCATGGGTACACGCCGGCCCGCGAGCGACTCACCGACGCCACTTGGTCGCTTGTTTCACGTGAAACATAGCGAAAGGAGCGAATCTCGCGCTTGGGGCAGGCCGTCGCGCCCCGCACGCCGGGGTGCGAGGTGCCAGAACAGGGGCGCGCGGAGCGTAGAAGGTGGCGAGCCCGCGCCGCCGGCTAGCCCATCCGCCCCGGTGCGCGAAAGGCGTGCCCACAGGCATACCCTCCCCCGCTTCCGCACCATACGTGACCCCCGTGGGTCCTCTGCGACCCATTAACCGACCAGTTGCGAACCGGGCGACAGGGCGCTCGACGGCGACGCGCGGCTCCCGCACACGGCGTGCGGCAGGCCTGTCGCCGACACGGACCTTGAGCTTCACCCCTTGGTGGGTGATGAGCGCCGCGTCCCCCGCCGTCGCGAACGAAGAACCGCGTGCGCGCGGCGCACATGCGTATCTGCGCGCAGAATGTTTCACGTGAAACGCGTCCTGTCATGCCCTCTCTCGTAGGCAGCCGGGCCTCCCCTTGTACCGGGTTATCTGACCACATGTCCACGGCAGCACTGGCCCGGGTAAGTGCGGCGCAGGGTGTCGGGCGCCCTTGGCGCGCGCCAACCACGTCCGTCTGGCCGGATCAGGATGGATCAAAGGGGAGACCAGAACCATGAGGATCCCCCGCTCGGCCGCCCGTCGGTTGCAACACCGGCGTGGCGAGACCACCTGTCGACGTTCAGTCCACCTTGTCGCGACCGCCACAAGCCAGCCGGCATCCGACCGTCGCCGAGGCTTTGCGTGCGACCGATGGTCGACAGAGAGAGCGGCCACATCACGGAGGCGTCAATGCCCGTCGTCCGGCTCCCCGAAGTCAGAGCGTCCGGATTACTCCTACGCGGCGGCGAATATTCACTCGATTCACCTAATACTCACTCGGCGCTGCGAATACTCAATCGGCAGCAGATCCCTTGTTTCACGTGAAACAGGTGCCGTTTCGGGGGGCGTCCGGCTCGAATCGGTGCCTCTCGGCGTCATTTCGGGGAGACCCCGGAGTGCGGAGCGGGGCGCAGAATGGCTCTCACACAACCGAAACCGGTCGTTCTCCCCATCGAGAACGGGTCGTGAGGCGGGGAGCGGTCGGCCAGCAGGCCGCGTCAGCGGACGGTGGCTCGGATGACCCGCGTCGGCTCCGCGATCAGACCCTCGCCCACCGGCTCGACCCGCACGTTCGAAAGACGGAACTTGCGGATGATCTTCTCGGCAGCCGCGATCTCGTTCGCCGCGTTCGCGCCCTTGAGCAGGACGAGCTCGCCACCGTCGCGCACCAGCGGAGCCGTGAGTGGAACCAGCGTGCGCAGCGCGCTCACCGCCCGCGCAGTCACGGCGTCGAGGACGGGACCGCGTGACCAGTCCTCCGCCCGCGCGCGCAGCACCTCGACGTTGTCGAGTCCCAGCTCACGCACCTGTTCCTCGAGCCACATCACCCGGCGCTCCATCGGCTCGATGAGCACCCACCGCACGTCGGGACGCGCGATCGCCAGCACGACGCCAGGCAGACCTGCGCCGGACCCGACGTCGCCCACCGTGCCCTGGAACAACGGGGCGGCCACCGCGCTGTTGAGGATGTGCCGTGTCCACAGTCTCGGCAGCTCCAGCGGTCCGATGAGACCACGCTCTTCGCCGTGCGCAGCGAGTGCCGACGTGAACGCGCGCGCAACGTCGATGCGGTCGCCGAAAATTTCCGACGCGACCTGGGGTTCTTCTTCGAGAGCGTTCATCACGGAAGCGGAACGTCAGGCCCGGCTGATGACCGTGTGCCGGTCGGCGCCCTCACCGTAGGACTCCGAGACGAAGCCCCGCGCCGAGGCCACATCGTGCACGAGCTTGCGCTCGTAGCTCGACATGGGAGGCAGGGATGCCTGCGATGCGCCCTCGTCCAGACGCTCGATCGCGAGATCGACCAGGCGCTCCAGTTCGCGCTGGCGCTGCTCACGCGATCCCCCGACATCGAGGATCAGACGCGAGAAGCGTCCGGTGCGGTTCTGAACGGCAAGCCGTGTCAGCTCCTGCAGCGCCTGCACCGTGTCCGGGTGGCTCAGCAGGGACAGCGAGCCCGAGTCCTCGGCTTCGACCGAAACGTACGCGCGCCCGGCGCGCACGTCCAGGGCGAGGTCACCGTCGATGTCGGCGATATCGAGCAGCTCTTCGAGGTAGTCGGCGGCGATGTCGCCTTCCTGCTCGAGCTGCTCGACCGTGGCGTCCGCGGATTCAGGCGTGAGAGTCATGTCCGTTTTCCTTTGTGCGATCAGGACTTCTTGGGCGGCTTCGGCGGCGTCGTACTCGGCCGGCTGCCGTCAGTGCCGTCGGATGCGGAGCCTCCCGGCTTGCCCGAAGCGTCGGGCGAGGCCTTCTTGGCGGGACCACTCTTGGGCGGCGTAGAACGCGGTCGGCCGGCGGCGCTGCTGTCGGATGCGGAGCCTCCCGTGGCGTCGGAGCCCGCCGGCTTTCCCGAGCCGTCGGCCGAGGCCTTCTTCGCGGGAGCACCCTTGGGCGCCTGCTTCTTCTTCGCGCGCTGCTTGCCGACCGGCTGCTGGCGCTTGGGCGCGGCCGCACGTGCGCGCTCTGCCTCTTCAGCCAGACGCCGCTGCTCCTCCTGGTACTTCTCCATCGGGATGACGCGGCCCTTGGAATCCAGCGCCTTACCCTTGCGTGCCAGGCGCTCCTCGCGCTGCTTCGCGGCGTCGGAGCCGGGGGTCGGCAGGTTGCGGATCACGACGAACTGCTGCGCCATCGTCCACAGGTTCGACGTGAACCAGTACATGACCACACCGAGGGGGAAGAAGACACCCGAGAAGATGAATGCCAGCGGCAGCACGTACAGCATGATCTTCTGCATCTGGTACGCCTGGCCGGTCTTGGCCTCGGGCGACAGGTTCTTCGAGATGATCTGCAGCTGGGTGATGAACTGCGACGCGATCATCAGCACCACGAGGATGATCAGGATGATGACGGTCGCGGTCTGCCCCTGGTTGATCGCGTCGATCATGTTGACGTGCAGCGGAGCGACATCGAAGAGCTGCGCGTCGTAGAACTGCTTCGTGAGCTCGGTGTTGAGCAAGCCCACACCGCCCACGCCCCACTCAGCGTGCTTCTTCACATCGCTGAGCGTGTAGAACATGCCCAGCAGAATCGGCATCTGCACCAGGAGCGGCAGACAGCTCGACACCGGTGTGGTGCCGTGCTTCTTGTACAGCGCCATCGTCTCGCGGCTCATGGCCTCGCGAGAAAGCTGGTCCTTCTTGCCGCGGTACTTCTCCTGGACTTTACGCAGCTCAGGAGCAATTTCCATCATCTTGCGCTGGCTCTTGATCTGCCGCACGAACAGCGGGATCAGCGCGGAGCGCACCACGATGACGAGGCCGATGATGGACAGCACCCAGGTGGCACCTGCCGTAGCAGGCATCCCCACAGCCGTGAACAGCCAGTGCCAGAACACCAGGATGAGCTCGACGAGCCACTTGAACGGCCACATCAGCGTGCTGAAGAGGTCGAAACCCTCCCCGGGAGGCGGTGTCGTCGGGGTGGGAACCACCGGGATCGGGGTGGCAGCGAAGAGATCCAGCACGGATCAGTCCTTTCCGGAGGGCACGACGAATCCGTGCCGAGTCAGCTCATGGCCAAAGCGTGGATTCGACGGTACGTCATCAATCCCGCCGGCAGCCCAGGGATGACAGCGGGCCAGGCGCATCGCGGCCATCGCGGTCCCTTTCGCAAGCCCGTACTGCTGGACGGAGCCGACGGCGTAGGCGGAACACGAGGGGTAGTACTTGCAGACGTCGCCATAGACGTGGGAGATCGTGGCGCGGTAGCCGTGCAGAAGGGCAAGCCCCAGGTTTCGAGGAACGAGGGGGATGCCGCGCACCAGCGCGTCGGCGTGGAGCGCGCCGTCACCGACGAAAGCCGTCGGCAAGGTCGACACGCTCATGCCGGCACCCGTTTGGCCAGACAGCGCCGGACCTCGCTGCGCAGTTCGGCATAGGGTGCGGTCGCGGCGCTGGGCAGAGCGCGGATCACGACATCGGCGCCCGAGGGCACGTCGCTCAGCGCCTCGGCGCACACGGCCTTGAGCCGCCGCCGGACGGTGTTGCGCACGACGGCGCCGCCGACCTGCTTGCTCACGATGAAGCCGAACCGGGGGGTGCCGTCACCGGGGGATGCCGCAACGTAGGTGACGGTGTGGGATCCCCCACACCGCCTACCGCCGCGGACCACCGCTCGGTACTCGACGCCGCGAGTGAGGCGGTTCGGCCTCGAAAGCACAGCTTGCGTCAGGCAGAGAGCTCGGTGCGCCCCTTGGCGCGACGAGCGGCGAGGATGCCACGGCCCGCGCGGGTACGCATGCGGGCGCGGAAGCCGTGCTTCTTGGCGCGACGACGGTTGTTGGGCTGGAAGGTGCGCTTGCTCATGAGGATCACTCCGGATCGGCGGTCACCGGAACGCTGGGACCGGGGACGCGGGTACAGGGGACTGCCCGACTGGGCATACGTCAACCGATTAAGGGTACGTCGCGCCGCCCGATAACTCAAACCGGGCGCAGGCAGCCGCTCACTTTATCCACCGGCTGCGCCCACGCCTGGCAATGACACGCGGCGGCGGCCTACAGTGGATTTGGTGGA